>DASXDT010000006.1:1401252-1751565 GCA_036490475.1 Candidatus Tumulicola sp. | reverse complement strand
CCAGCACATCATCGTCATGATCCAAGAGAATAGAACCTTCGACGATTTCTTTGCAACGTTCCCCGGCGTCGATGGCACGACCACCGGCAAGGAGAGCAACGGCAAAGTCATCGCACTCAAAGAAGCGCATCTTGCCGCGCGCGACATGAATCACATGCGTCCGCAGTATAAGATCGACTGCGATCTCCAGGGCAGCGTCTGTCAAATGGATGGGTTCAACCACACCTACATGAACTCGTTTCCGGTGAAGCCGGCAACATACCCGTACCAGTATGCCAATCCCGACGAGATCAAACCGTATTGGTTCATCGCGCAAAACTACGCAATCGGCGATCACATGTTCCAGACACAAGGCAGCGGCAGCTTCACCGCACATCAAGACTTTATCGCGGGTTGGACCAAGATCGACCGTATGCGCAGCATCGTCAACGTACCGTATGACAACAACCACTGGGGCTGCGATTCGGCGCCAGGCACCAACACCGACCTCCTCACCACTAAACTCAAAACGGAACGGCATGCAGGGCCATTCCCGTGCCTCACCTACCCGACCGGAACGTTGCGCGACCTGCTCGATGCCAAGGGTGTCAGCTGGCGATATTACTCGCCGCCTCATTCAGGCGGCGGGAAGACCGGCAACATCTGGGACGCGTTCGACGCAATTCAGGCAGTTCGCCAAGGGCCCGAATGGCAAACGAACATTTCCGTGCCGGAGACCAACATCTTCAACGATATTAGCAATGGAACGCTCGCACAGATGAACTGGATCGTTCCCACCAAGGTGAACTCCGACCATCCGGAAGGCAACGGAAAACAATATCATGGGCCGGAGTGGATCGCGTCAGTCGTTAACGCTGTCGGACAGAGCCAATATTGGAACAATACGACGATCCTCGTCATATGGGACGACTGGGGCGGCTTCTACGACCACGTTCCGCCGGCGTTCATCGATACTCAGGGTGGCCTTGGTTTCCGCGTACCGTTCTTGATCATCTCGCCGTATGTCGGCAAGGGCCAAGTCGTGAGCACACAGTTCGAGTTCGCGAGCGTCGTGAAGTATGCCGAGGAAACGTTCAACCTCGGTAGCTTGCATTCGAACGACGATCGCGCTCAAAGTCTAACAACGCTCTTTCACTTCAAGAGCAAACCGCGCGCGTTTGTCGCGGTGCCATCCAGCGAGGACAAGAACTACTTCTTGCGCCAGCCGCCCGACTACGAACCAGTCGATACGCAGTAGGGTATGCTACTGGAAACAAGGTTGATCGGCGCGAATCCTAGCCATCAGACGAATTGAATGCGAAGACACGGCTTCGCGACTTGCGGGGCCGTGTTTAGCAATCCGCGTGGTACGCCTTAGAAAGCGCCCGCGCCGCGTAGCACAGTACAGCTTGCGAACTCGGTGCCTACATTCTGGATGCGTTGGCAGATCTCACTGTTGTGCTAGCCTTTCACATTCGAAATATTAAGCGCGATGCTGAAAGTTGGGCGGCGGACCATAAATCCTCACTTTAATAAAGCGTCTAGAACTCCGTAGAATCGCAATAATGATGACTTTTGATAATGATTCAGATTAACAATACGATAATAGAGGCGCTTTATACGGAGGGGCGTCGAGCGAGCGGTCGAAGTCGCCGTGCATGCGGAGTAAAACACTTAGCGCGGCGGCGTTGGTTCTATTAGCCAGCGCTTGCTCAGCGGCAGGAACGAATTCAACTGTTCCATCGGCAAATGCCGGCGCGGGACAGGTTGCGAGCCTCGGACAAACGTCGAACGACGTTCAACCGAATGTGGATGGGACGTCGGTACTAAAAACGCTCACCAAGCAAACCCAAATCGGATCGACTGTCGATCCATCGAATGGCGATACCGTGCCATCCGGAATCACATACATCTCGCAGGCGCCGTACGGCGGCGGAAAGATTAAGAAGGGCGACTTAGTCGTCTGCAACTATGCCGATAAGAACGGCGTGATGGGTAACGGCACGACGGAAGAAGTGCTGGTAGCGAAGGCTGGGTCGAAACCGGTGAGCTTGATTGCATCGCCCGACCTCAAGGGATGCGCCGGGGTCGGAGCCGAGCCAACCTACGACTATCTCTACGCGACGGGTTCTACGGCGAAGGACGTCGCGTCGGTTTCCCCGCAAGGGAAGCTCTTTCAAAAGATCAGCGGAAGCGGTTTGACGCAGCCGTATGGCGGCACATTCGTCGACATCGGCGTTTCATATTCTCCCGGCGCAGGCTTTTGGGTCGGTGATGCAACGACTGGAACGGTTAATCGTATCGACTTAGGGACGATGCAAAAGAAGCCGCCGGTGACGCCCGTTATCCAGGGCTTCAAAGTGAACAAAGGTAAGCCAGGAAGCGTGCTTGGGCCAACGGCACTTGGCGAATGGCAACCAGGTCCATTTTCGTCCAATACTACTCTGTACGTCGTCGACGGAGCAAGCAACATCTTGTATTCGTTTGCAAAGGTATACAACTTCTACTACGGATCACCGTCCGTGAAAATTGGGCCAACGGGCAAGACGTTCACCGGACCGCAAGCAAAGAGCGCCAAGGTGCTACTTTCGGGCGCCCCCCTGAACGGCTCGATCGCCCTGACGACGCTTCCGAACGGAAACGTGATCGTTGCGAATGGCAAGACCAACGAGCTGATTGAAGTCGAATCAACGGGTAAAGTGCTGGCGACCAAGGTGGTCGACACCGGCACCGGTGGAGCGATTCGGAGCATCACGGCGGTCGGAACTTCCGACAAAAACACCGTGCTGTACTTCACCGACAGCAATAGCAACACGGTTCAGGAACTTAGTAGTTAACGGTTCACCTTGATCGATCGGACATGCCTGCGGCCTCGCTCGTTTGAGCGAGGCCGTTTCGATTTATCGCCCGCGGGCAAGCATAGGTGGCCCACGTCGATCGTTAGTCGCACGCGATTAGCGTTTGAGCGACAGCGTCGCCTTGGCTCTCGGATAAATGCAAGAGTCTCGCTTATCGAGGACCGTCAATCCCGGGGGCAAGAACCAGGCACAGATGTTAAACTTAGTATACGTAACTTCTGGTTTTGCCCTGCCAAGTCTGAGTTCCCCAGTGTTATTGGGAGGGCCCGTCTCGCCATTGTGAGCCGCTTCCGTCGAAGAAGCGCTCGTTTTCCTCTCGGATTCGTTGCTCGTACTCCTGAACGGCTCGTTCGACGTCAAGTTGCAACTTATTGGTAGAAAACGCCGCGCTCGACGACGTACCCGCAGGAAGCAACATGAAAAACGGCAAGCCTATTTCGCCTCTAGGACCACCGCACCAAGATAAATTATTGTAATCCGCCTTTAGGTCACGCACTATTCCCTGAATCGCCAGCACGAGGGCCTGGAGTGAATCTCCGCCACGCGTCTCAAACGTGGTGCTTTCCTCGCCATCAACGGTAATTGTATATTTGCAAACCCAACCCACGGCTGGGTCGCGATAGGGACCGACGACCTCTAACAATAGACTTCGTCCCTTCAGGTCTCCGTCTACATAATCGAGAGTTCTCCAGGCAGTGACCGCAGGTTCTCGATCATCATTCTCCATTCGTAACTCCCAAAGCTCGAAAGAGCACGCTACACTGTGTGTAATTTGCCCAGACTTACTATCCACCTCCGCTGAACCCTCGTGAATTCCCGTAGGGCAATCAAACGAGCGTGATAACCAGGAAGTCAGAGAGTACGAGCCGGCAGCGTAAACTGTAACGCTTCCATAGTCGTCGCTCGTCGCACCTTGATTAGCCACGTAGAGATTGTTTGAAGACTCGAAAGCGAACGACTGCGGCCGATCGATGTGTTTGGTTATTACCTTTAACGGCGAAACTGCTGCCAGGCGAGTATTAGCGAAAAGCACCGACACCGCCGTAGAGCTTTTCTCGGACCGAGATTATTCACGCAGCCCGTCGCCCCCCGCAATGTTATGCGTGTTGACTAAGCCATGAAACCATCACGCGAATAACGTCGGGATCGATACGTTGCGCTATGGTAACGTAGCCTTCAGTTTCCGCTTTGAGGGTTCGAGGCTCATCAACGGGCATTTGCATAAATAAATGCGTGTCGTTCGGAAAGATGTGTAGTGTTACGTCGGAATTATGTGACTCCGCAGCTCGCAGCAGCTTCGGTGCATCGCTTGCCAAGATTTGAAGGTCCGAACCCCCTTGAAGAATTAGGATCGGGGCACGAACTTGTCGCACCGCTTCGAGCGGGTCGATATCCATTTCGCTACGATACCAAGCCACCTTGGGGCCGCCTTGCTTGTCAGCGCGTGCCTCGGCAAGTGCCTTGAGTTCTTCCGACCGGACCTGCGCTCGTTGAGCAGGTGGCGTCATCGCAAGAGTTTGTTGCAGAGAAATTTTCCACAGCGGAATCGCGGGCGCTGCTAACAGTATAATTCCTGCCACCCGCGGGTCGCTCGCAGCGACGGCCGGTACAAGCTCGCCACCCTCGCTGTGGCCCAGAAGAAATACGCGCTTCGGATCTACTTGCTTGCGTTGCCTCAGGAATGCGAAAGCTGCATGCACATCGGAGATTAGAGCAGCGCGCGTCCCGACAACACCGCTGCTCTTTCCCACGCCACGTTTGTCATAACGCAGCACGGCGAAACCGGCGTTCGAGAGGGCGTAAGCAAGCTGTAGAAACACTTTGTTCGGACCGACGGCCTCGTCTCGATCTTCCGGTCCACTGCCAGCCACAAGAACAATCGCCGGAAACGGGCCTCGCCCCGTTGGGATAGTAACGGTGCCCGACAAATACGTTCCATCGGAGGAGCGGAATCCGACGTCATTGCTGACAAAATGCAAAAGAGGAGTTGGAATCGGCGTTACAACCGGAGAGGGAGATCCAATAGGGGTTATGATGGGTGATTGCGAGACCAGTATAATTCTCGCGTGCTGCGTTGGGATTTCAATATCATGCACAACATATGTGCGGCCGTCGTACCAATAGATTTCGCTCAATCCGCCGAAGGCGAGTTCAACGGAACGGTCGGAGGTCGGTACTTGCGCGGGGCGCGATGACGAAACGTCGCGGTTTACCTTGGCGACCAGAGCCCGACCGCCTCGGGTGACGGCGAGGGTGACTGCAGGGGCTTGTGTATGCTCCAAGAGGGCCGGCACCATCACCATCGTTCCAATGAAATTGTCCGTTAAAATTTCCGTGGATGCTGAGGGGTCCGCTTTTACAGGGACACTCTGCGACCCGGCGTGTAACGTGACTTGTCCAGGACTGAAATCACCTATTGTTTGCTGCTGCTCACCTGAGCTATTCGTATCCGCCTCGTAACTTAGTTGCAACAATGTCGATGGGTCAAACCGGCTCGTCGTAACTGCGCTGAAGTTCGCCGAAGGAATGCTGGTTGTCTCATGAATCGATACAGCGTCCTGGTTCGAATCGATGGTGACGGTACTTTGCTGATATGTGACGCCTGAAACAGCTGTTCGATACGAATACGTACCGTCGGGAGGACGGACCGGCGTGGCCGCCGTTGCAACTAAAAAGCCGCAGAGGATCGAGATGCTAAGGACATTCATTGCCCAACCTGCCCCCCGAAGCTTCCAGGCGGGGTTGAATTCTCGGTCATCGCCGCAAGTCCAGTAATAGTTCCGAGCCCCATCGTCTCCACCGCGGTACTCGGAACAACGATCATGGCCCCCTTTTCCTTAAGCCCTTCGTAGAGCATGTTCATGGCACGCAGATGAAGCGCCACTCCGTTGCCTTTATATTGCTCGGCGGCTTCGACGAAGGAATGGGCGATTTGCTTCTCCGCGTCTCCCAAGATGACACGCGCTTCGCTTTCGCGCTGGGCTTGCGCTTGACGAGACATCGCGTCTTGCAGACTATCCGGGATCGTGATATCTCTGATCTCGACCGAATTCACCGTTACGCCCCATGGGGTGCTCCTTGCGTCAATAGTCTTTTGCAGTGACGCATCGACATTCTGGCGATTCGAAAGGAGCTCGGCGAGCGTCATGGTGCCAATGATATCTCGCAGTGCCGTTTGCGCCGTCCATTGGATGGCCTGTCGGTAAGAACTAACCTCGAGTGCCGCCTTCTTTGCGTCCCAAACGATCCAGAAAAGTACCGCGTCGACATCGACGGGGACCGTGTCCTTCGTGAGCGTTTTTTCAGCCGCAAAAGGCGATGTCTGAACGCGTTGATCGATCCAGACCACGACGCTCTCAACGACAGGCACGATGAAGAAAAGCCCGGGCCCCGCGAGCCTGCTAAACTTGCCTGCGCGTACGACAACCGCAGACTCCCACGGATAAGCCATTTGTAAACCGAATAAGATCAGCACGAATAAGATACAACCAACTGCGATTAGCGGGACGTTGTTCATGGCTTTTCCGAAGCCTACCGCTGGTATCAGTATAACGACCGACAACAGTGTCGATATTGGGTTCACTCTAAATCGGGGACCTGCACTTGCAGGAGAGAGTAGGTCCGACGATTGTTGGTTGAGACCGAGCATGTTATCTCCTCTGAGTCTTTCGAGCGGCGACATCAATGGCTCTTAGTAGGTCGCTAGGATCAAAACCGGCGGCCTTCGCCTCTGCAACCGCCCGATGGGCAATCTCGCGAAGGCGTACCTGACGCACTGACGGAGCAGCCCTACGCGCGCTATCGGCTACGAACGTACCGCGGCCACGAGCGGTGATTAGAACTCCTTCACGTTCGAGTTCGATATAAGCGCGGTTGACGGTATTCGGATTTACTCGCAGGGCCACGGCGACTTCCCGAACGGTCGGCAACTGCGCCGCAGGCTGTAGCGCTCCCCGACCGATCGCCTGCACGATTTGGTCTCGAAGCTGTGCATACACAGGTAACGCGCTCTGCGAGTCGATTGAGAGGTCTGTTGGCTTCAGTGTTTGTCCCTTTGTCCTAGTGTATTGATACAATACTCAAGGTGCCCCCCAGTGTCAAGGGACGTTCGGGGCCTCACAAGAGGTGCTTACTTGAGAGACGCGGCGGGCCACTAGGCGCGGTTATCCGTAGGGCTCGCCGCCGCTCAGCTAACATGGCGATTCGCCGACCGGTAGCGAGGCGAGGTTGCGAATATTGTTTCCGAATGGCTTTGCACGCGGATCGAAGCTGCGATCCTTATTGAACGTTTTATTCAGGCGTTCTAGGATCGCCGGCTGGGCGACCTGAAACTTGCGCCGTAACGGTACGTCAAAAACGCAATCAACGGCTTTGCTCGGCAACGTTGCATCGGATTGACCTCGCCGCAGGGTCGGGTAGGGAGAGCCGGGTGTCTCGTCTTTGAGCGCCCAGTGTACTGGGGGGCAACAGATTATGGTATCGTGCGGCGGGAACCCGTTCATATTCACGGCACTCGGAGTCGCTTCCGGAAGTTTCACGGACTCGATCGTGCAACTGGCGTAGAGTTGAAGATTACTTAAGGATAATGATTGCTGCGCTCTAGGCACGGGCCCGAAGGCTATGGTTGCCGGATTGCAAAGACGAAGGTGGAAATGCTTCGGAGTATAGCTGTTTTGGCTTTCCTTCTCAGGTTTACCGTGGTGCCCGTCGCCGCTGACCCGACCGACGCCAATAACTCTCCATCCGCGCTTATGGCTACCGGTAACAGCCAATTTCAACAAAGCCGATATGCCGACGCCTTGCGCTCTTATCGAGAGGCGCTGGCGCTCTATCAGCAATCGGGAGACACCGACGGCGAGGCGAAGGCTCTCCTACAGATTGGCATCGTACAAGTAAACGTATCGGGGTACGCCGATGCGTTTCAAACGGAGCAGCAGGCGCTCGCGCTGTTCCAACAGCAGAATGACCGCGTCGAAGAGGCGCGGACGTTCCTCATGATTGGATTCCTCCAATATGGCCAGCGTCACGCAGATGCGGCGTTGGGGTCGTTTGAGCAGGCCCTGGCTCTATTTCGGCATTTGGGCGACCGCGACGGCGAAGCGCGGGCGCTTAACGACATCGGCGCCGCCCAAGCCCACTTGAACCAATACTCCGCGGCACTGGAATCGTTCCAGCAGGCGTTGGCAATCGACCAGCAGCTGGGTCACCTTGATGCCGAAGCTCAGAATCTCTTTGGCAGAGGCAACGTCCAGGTGCTCCTAGGTCGGTTGTCCGATGCGATGCTCTCATATCAGCAGGCGCTAACGCTCTTCGAGCAGGTTGGCGATGAACGATCCGCAGCGATGGCTGCGCGGAACATCAAGAATACGCAGGCGCTTATGAGTCCACCACCTAGTCCGTCGCCCCACCCATCGCCAACCGCTTCGGATACTGAATCGGTGACGCATCGCCAGATTTTGTAACGACCGTTTGCCTTGCAGCATCGCATCCACACCCGCCTCACCGCAAAGCAGCCGACAAAGTGACTCGTCTTTTGGCGCCTAGCCTGAGTAACGACGTCCTCGTGATTTCTTCAACGGAACAAGAGAGATGCGTATTCACTAAGCACTTAAACGGATGGTCTCCGATACGCGAACCGGTATACGCAAATGAGCAAAAGCCCAACTGGTGTCAAAGCGCTCCCATCAATGAAAACCCAAAACGGCGGCGCATGATCCTGCGCGAACTCGCGCCCGGCGTTACGTTCGACGAGATTGCGGCGGCAACCGAACCGCCGCTACAGGTCCCCGTTCCCCCGATTGTAGTGGGCGTTTAAACCCGGAACAATTGAGGTTACACGTGGCGCCGGCCGGTTTTACCGGCCGCCCGAACTTCCCAAACGACCCCGTACCCGGAGCCACCCACGTTGGTCGTGCCGAAGATGTCGCCTTGCGCATCGAACGCCGGATTGCTGAAAACGTACTGTCCGTCGGTTCCGCCCGTGAAATCGTACAGGTCGACGTAATTGTAGGTACTCCCCGAGCGCTGCAGTTCAAACACCGAGCCGGCACTGTACTGACCGTCGCAATGGGTCGTCCCAACAATGTTGTCGCTTGGGTCGAGGTAAGCAGTGCGGAATTCGCCCGAGATCCCCCATCCCGACAGACTGTAGATCGTGTTGAACGACCAGCTTCCGTTTGAAGGCGTCAGTTCGAAAAACGTGCCCCCTCCGCCGCCCGGACCTTGCGTAGTCGAGCCGAAGAGATTGCCTTGCGCATCGAGGCTTAGGCCGGCGTACGGAGTTCCGCCGTCGGTCACGTTCCCGAACGTGTGGATGATCTGTTCGGTCCATCCGCTCTTCGAAGGAGTCAGCTCAAAGACGTTGCCGTAACCTTCGCCGCCGAGGGACGTGGTGCCGTATATGTTTCCCACCCGGTCAAAGGTGACCCCGGCGTATGGCTGCGTACCGTCGTTTGCGTTCGCACCGAAGCTGTACAGCACTTTTTCCTTATGGGCTCCCTTTGCGGGCGACAACTCGAAGACGGTGCCCTGCCCGTAGGCGCCGCCATATTGCGTGGTGCCGTAGATTGCGCCCTTCGCGTCGGTGGTTAGGTCGCCGGCGGACGGATTGGCGCCCTGAGCGCTCTGCGTAAAGGCATACAATACGCGTTCGGTACGGGGCGCTTTGCCCGGCAGCAATTCGAAAACCGTTCCGGCTCCGCCGCCGCCGTTGACTGTAGTCCCGTACAGTTTCCCTCCGGCGCCAAGCATCAAGCGGGCGTAGGGATTCGCGCCGTCGACGCCGCCGTCGAACGTATGCAAAACGACGTACTTGTATCCTTTGGCCGTATTCTTCAGCTCGAAGGCGGTGCCGTAACCGCTGCCGCCCGAGCTTGTCGTGCCGTAAAAGTTTCCCGCGCTGTCGACGGTCAGGCCGGCAAAGGGGTTTCCGCCGTCGGCACTGTTCTGGAACGAGTGAATGATCTGAAATCTTGACGAACCGCGTGGACGGGAACGAACGGTTCGCCCGGAGGCCTGCACCGACGGGGAGAACGCCGCTTGATTGGCGGACGCCGATGGCATATTAGCGACGCCGCTGCAACCGGCGACCGCGATCAAAAGTGTGACGAACCCGAACGGCAAGCGATAGTTCACAGGTCCTCCATAGCCGGCCCGTAGCGAGGCCGCATTTCGAAACGTAGCATGAGCTCGCTCGGTTTGGCAAGCAGTACGACTTGGACGGCTTTAGATGGGCGTTTTAGCCTGGCGGCGGCGAGGGAGGTCGCGATCCGATCCGCCGTGCGCAGGCGCTCGCGGTGACGAACGGCTTGGACGTTGCCATCGCGCGCGAGCTGATCGCGGGCAAGCTTAAAGGTCAGCGCCAAATTCTCGTTCGGCTTGGCGCCGATCTGCGCGAGTTCGACAAGCTGGGAGCCGCGCTCGCATCGGCGGATTCAACCGAGCGCGTGCGCGTGACCGAGGCCAATACAGCGGCGCTGTACTTTCCGGCCTGGCGCGAGGTGCAGATTCGTTTCCGCGCTCGCGACGTCGCACGTATTCCAGCGCGATGGCTTCGGTGCGATTCGCGCGCCTCGTTACTGACTGGCGCACCTCGCGCAGCGACCTCGCCGATCAATAGCATGAGGAACTACCTCATGGCCGGTCTCCAGGCCGAGGCCCGCCTCACACTGCTTGCACACGGAATGTGCCCGACTCTGGGCGTTCTACATGCCGATCAGCGCAACCGCGATTCGTTTGCGCTCGATGCAATGGAGCCAGTACGCGCGAAAGTCGATGCGTTCTTACTCGACCTTATTGAAGGTCGTACGTTCACGGCTAACGACTTCACGGAACTTTCAAACGGTGTGGCCGGATCGCAGCGCCGCTAAGGCACGAACTTGCACTCACCCTTCCCCGCTGGCGCGAATGCCTGGCTCCGATCGGCGCGAGCCTCGCGCAGACGTTTCGCAAAGCGCTTACAAATCCGAGTGCAGCCGCCCCCTCGTCACTAACCCGCCGGCTAAGCGCCGTCCCGGTTACGCCGCGGCTAAATCGGCGTTGTCGACAACGCCTCGTCGCGTCGCACAACTGCGTCCGTACGCAACGCGAGAATGGGGCAAAGACCGTGGAGTCGCCTCCGAGTATAGCGACCGCATGCGCGATGTGCGGCGAGCCGGTTCTCAAGCGCAGGCGTCGTCATTGCGAAGGCTGCATACCCAAAGCGCGGCGCGAGCGTGGCCTGCGCGCGATCGAGGCGGCTCGCAAGATGCTGGCTCAGCAGACGGCCGAAGGGAACGATCCCCGCAAAGGTGTTGCTGTAAACCGCGCGCGAGGCGAAGCGATTAGTGAAGGGGGCATCGCCGCAATCGTGGTTGGAGTCGCGAGCATCCATCACAGCGTGACGAATCATGGTACAAGCGCGAGATCGCGCCGAAACTCGACGCCTTTACGCTGAGCGAGATCGCAGCCGCGACCGATTTATCACTCGCAGCACGCTCGCGGTTTCGTAAAGGTACGAGGGTGCCGCATCGGAGACACTGGGAAGCCTTGCTAGGCCTTGTGAAGCGGACCGGGTCCTAAATGAGGTTCATCCTATGAACCTCTCCAAAAATCTATTACTAGATGAGCGAATCGGAGGCTGTCGGCTGCTCGGTGGCTTCCTCCTACCGACCTCCTTATCGCCTTGCGGCGTCGTTCAACATAGCAAACCAGGCCCAGCGGAATAGGCACCGGTTCGCTTGGTTAGCGCGCTGATAGGCTGGACTTGCTGCGATGCCGAGGCAGCCGCGCCGGTCTGTGCGACTAACCTGAAAAGCGCCCGGCTCCCAATACATCGGGCTTCCGCAGGGGGCTCGGGAGCAAGGCTAACCTAGCAAGCCTAACCGGAGCTTACATTGGGAGGATTATTATGGCGAAGTCCAAGCCCAACATCATCTTGATCGTTACGGACGATACGGGCTACGGCGACTTGGGCGCCTACGGAGGCGGCCTAGGGCGCGGAATTCCTACCCCTAACTTTGATCGGCTAGCCGATGAAGGCATGACGTTTTTTCATAACTACGGACAGCCGAGTTGCACGCCAGGGCGTGCGGCAATATTGACTGGTCGTATCCCAAATCGCAGCGGCATGACGACCGTAGCCTTCCAAGGACAAGGCGGCGGTCTGCCTGCAGCGGAGTGGACGTTAGCTTCGGTACTCAAGCAGGGTGGGTATCAGACCTTCTACACTGGCAAGTGGCACCTCGGCGAGGCCGACTACGCACTTCCTAACGCTCAGGGTTATGACGAGATGGAGCACGTCGGTCTCTACCATCTCAATGCGTACACGTACGCCGATCCGACTTGGTTTCCGGACATGCCCGACAAACTGCGTGCGATGTTCGCTAAAGTAACGAAGGGCTCGATGTCGGGAAAAGCTGGCGAAGAGGCCCACGAGGATTTCAAAATAAACGGTCAATACGTGGACACGCCTGAGAAAGGCGTCGTTGGCATTCCGTTCTTTGATGGTTATGTCGAGAAATCGGCTACCGAATATCTCGACCGCGCATATGCTTCCGACAAACCGTTCTTTGCGCACATCAACTTTATGAAGGTGCACCAGCCGAACATGCCGCACCCTGATTACATCCATAAGTCGCTTTCAAAGAGTAAGTACGCCGACTCGCTCATGGAACTCGACGCGCGAATCGGGCGCATTATGGATAAAGTTCGTGCATCGGACCAGGCCGAGAACACGTACGTTTTTTGGACGACCGACAACGGCGCATGGCAAGACGTTTATCCTGACGCCGGCTATACACCGTTTCGCGGCTCAAAAGGTACCGTGCGCGAAGGCGGAGCACGCGTACCTGCCATTGCTTGGTGGCCCGGGAAAATAAAGGCCGGATCGAAAAACCACGATATTGTCGGCGGGCTCGACTTAATGGCTACGTATGCCTCGATCGCGGGAGTGAAACTGCCCGAAAAAGATCGCGAAGGGAAGCCCATCATCTTCGACAGCTACGACATCTCGCCGGTTCTTTTCGGCACCGGACCGTGCCCGCGCGAGTCGTGGTTCTATTTTACTGAGGACGAGCTAACCCCCGGAGCGGTTCGGGTCGGTAACTATAAGGCTTGTTACAATCTTCGTGGCGACGACGGAATGGCTACTGGCGGTCTTGCAGTCGATGCCAACCTCGGCTGGAAGGGTTCGGAGAGCTATGTTGCTACCGTGCCCCAGGTTTTCGATCTGTGGCAAGACCCGCAAGAACGCTACGACATCTTCATGAACAACTACACGGAACGCACGTGGGTGCTCGTTAGTATGGGTGAAGCGATCCAAGACCTGATGAAGACGTATATCAAGTATCCACCACGCAAGATCCAGAGTGAGACGTACAGCGGCCCGATCAGGATCTCCGCGTACGAGCGCTTCGCGCACGTCCGAGAGATGCTTTCAAAAGAAGGGATTAAGATGCCGCTGCCCACGGGCAACTAATTAGGCCCTTCAATCGTTGGTACGCCCATGAGAAGCTTCAACCGTGAGGTTGAAGCTTCTCATGCTTCAAGCGGCTCTGCACTTGGAGATTGGCGTGAACGCCATCATCGTTCCATCGAGCTAAGCTGTATACTAATTGGATCGAGCGAAACATGGATAAAGCCGACCTGTGGTCTGTCATAGTCTACAATTAGGTTCAGGACGATCGCAAACGCCGCCGCATAAAGAGCTGTAAGAAGTAACGGCCGAGATTTGCTTCGTGCGAACTGCAGGCCGATACTAATGGCTCCAAGCATGGCGAGGAGAATGGTTAACTCGATTACTGCAGTTGGCACGTGATGTGTCAAGGCGTTTAGCTGCTCCGATGAAATATCTATCGTATCGTTGAGCGTCGTCATCAACAGTGAGTGTCCGAGGTCGTTGGGCTTATCCCGCAGCGCTTTTGACGCAATCGACCACATTTGCGCCTGTTGCTCGTCGGAGTCGCTGATGACTTGTCGATGAATATTCGAATCTCCAGGCGTTGAATAAGCTTGAAGTCGCTCGCGCGTATAAGCCGTTAGGATTTTGCGGAACCGCACGGTCTCGGGCGGGACGAGTTGGTCCGCCCTTAGCCACGTCGTTCCGATCGCGTTGGCCTCCTTTACGACCAAATCGCGGCGAGCGTCAAATCGACCCTGAGCTTGAGCGAATGTAAGTCCCAACATGAAGGCTGCTAGCGTTATGATTCCCGCTTGAATTGTATTCCAGTTGCCCTTGTCGATTTCTGCGAGCTTCTCGTTGCGTTTTCCCCACCGATACGGAATCTCAATGGCGAGTAACAGTATTAGCAGCAGGGCGCCGAACATCACGATAGGATTGCTCGAAAAGATCAATTGCGTCATTTTAAAGAGCTCCTTCATTTTCAGAGGCATTAGATCGGCGAAGGCCTATTCGGCAAAACACGCCGCGCATGTTCTGGAAAGTGAAGTCAGGTTCCACCGTAAGAACGGTCATTTTTTGATCGGCGCGAGCGGACCGTCCCAATGCCTCGGCTCCGGTTCTATCGCTGCGGGGTGGATCACGAGCATCTCAACTGCGACGATCCCGTGACCTTACCGATCCACATGAGTGATCAGTCACGCTTTAGCACGATTTCATCCTTGAACCAAACCTCATCTCGAAGCCCCGATGCTGGCGCGCTAAACTTAACTGCTGTGGTTGCGCCTAGCATAGCTGCGAGCACCCTGCGCATCCACGCCCTGGCCGCATCGCTGGCCGATCGGCAAAGCCAGCCACGCGAGCCTAGCCGCAGGGGGGCGCCACGTTTTGTGTACGGTCCGCTTGGCGGGGCGCCCGTAATGACGCGCGTGCCAAGACCATCAACGTTCACAATGATGCCGCAAGTAAGGCTCGCGGACCTACCTGATATCGAGTCTCTTACGACCTCGCAATAACACACTAGGTGCCCCCGGCTCCGTTGGCGCGGAACCGGAGGCGTCGCATCAGGAGGGTGATCTCCCTATGCAAGTTCAAAAGTTTACACTTCCTTTTCCATCGCTGCAAGTACGAGCCGGGGTACTCGTGGTTGACGGCTACGGCATCTCAGTGCGCGTCCTTTACGGCAAGCTCGTGGTGGAAGATGGGATTGGACACCATCGACGGTCGATACAGATCGATCGGGCCGGCTCGGGCCTTGAGAGGCTCGTACTCCTCGGGAAAACCGGTTCCGTGACGCTCGAAAGCCTTGCGTGGCTGCGAGCAATGGGTGCCTCGCTCATTCACCTCGCCTCGATGGTAATGTGCTCACGCATTCAGCGCCATTCGGCTACGACGGATACCCTATTCGTCGCGCCCAGGCGCTGGCCGTCGCCAACGGACAGGATGTCGTACTCGCGCGCAAACTCGTCCAGCAAAAGGTCGCGGGCCAACGAATAAACCTCGTGCGTCTTAGGGCCGCGAGTTTGAGTGGATTCGATGCAATGCACGCATCGATCGAGACTGCTCGGACTATTGAAGAAGTACGTCTCTGCGAGGCTAAATGTGCCGCGATCTACTGGAACTCGTGGACGAACGTCTCGATTCGTCTGCGACCGAGGGACATTTCCAGAGTCCCGGTTAGCTGGACGAGGTACGAAACACGGAAGTCCACGCTCACGGGAGCACCGAGAGCAGCGACCAATCCGATAAATTCCCTATTGAACTATTCCTACAGTCTCCTGAAATCTGAGGCACGCCTAGCACTCCTAAGCGTGGGTTTAGATCCTACTTTGGGGATTCTTCATGCGGACCAACGGAATAGAGACTCGTTCGCATTGGACGCTATGGAACCGGTGCGGCCAATGGTCGACGCATTCATCCTGGATCTCCTCGAAGAACGCATACTGACCTCGCGCGATTTCGTAGAGTTGCCCAATGGTGTTTGCCGCGTCCGTGCACCAATGACGCATGACCTCGCACTGACATTACCGCGTTGGCGTCAACTAATGGCACCGGTCGCAACCGATCTCGCGCAAGCATTCCGCAGAGTCGATCCGAGCGCCGTAACGTTAGCCGCTGCACCCCATCGCAAGCTCTCGCAGGCAACGCGTACGCCAGCGAGCTCACCATCTCCACTCCTTGCTACACCGCGCAGAAAGCGACCTCAACGACCATATGCGTCGAAGGCGTGGGGAACCCCGCGCCCTGAGCCGCTACTTCTGACTCCCAATGCATGCGCGAGGTGTAACGAGCCGGTCGTTAAGCGCAGACGAAAGCACTGCGACAAATGCATTCCCGGCGTGCGAGCCGATCATGCTCGTAAGATCGTCGTCGTGGCCCGTGCTACTCTCGCCGTGCAGACAGCCGCAGGTGAAGATCCACGCAAAGACCCTGAGGTGAACCGGCGTCGCGGACGAGCCATTGCACAAGGCCACCGCCGCAACCGCGAGAGGAGCAGCGATTATGCGAACGACGGACGTGACGAGAAGTGGTTTCACTTCCACATCCTGCGCAAGTTAGACGAGGTACCGCTGAGTCAAATCGCGGCGGTAACGGGGCTCTCTTTAGCCGCATGCTCGCGATTCCGCGCTGGCAAACGGGTACCGCACAAACGGCATTGGACCGCTCTGGAGGCAATGCTAAAAGACCTTATGGGATAGGTCTTTCGTACCAATTATTGCCGGTCGCGGCATATATGGGGGGGTCTTTACATGAAGACCACAAGGGGTGACGCTTAGTCTGTGTAAGTCAGCAAAAAATTTTGGCGGCTCCATTATGAGAAGACATCGTGGGCAGCGTGCGCCAGATCAGGCGTGGGGAGATGTATAAAGTGCCGACGTTACCATTAACAGGCCTCGTGGATATTGTGCTTAAGTCGGGCACGCCTAAAGCCACCGCCGCCAAAGTTGTCAAGGAGCAGGTTACGACTCCGTATGATCCCGCCACGGATTTTTACAAAGGCATTCGTGAAGCGATCATCGAGGCGCACCAGCTAGGACTGGGAAAGAGGCATATCACGAACACTGCTGCGTCGGCGCACGCAAACCGGATTTCATCCTATACCGCCTTGGCGACGAACTACAACGGCTGGTGGGGCCGCAAGACTTTAACCTGGGCGACTCCGCCGCGTGGCACGTGGTCACCACCCGCTAGCGTTTTCGAGGTCGCGGTTAACCCCGAATTGGGGCTAGACATCAACGGGGATAAACACGCGATCAAGCTCTATTTTAAGGCGGAATCACTTTCGAAGAATCGGATCGATATCATAACCCATCTAATGCATGCTGCTCTAAGTCCCATCAGCGCGATCTCGAAGTGCACAGGATTGGCGCTGCTTGAGCTGCGGCGCAGCCTGGGACTTTGACACGTTTCCCCGCTTGCGTACCTACGGGGAACTCGTGCAACGTACGCTGCAAACGGTCGACCGTAAGCCGCTCAATGCCGACGGCAGCGAGGCAACAATGGTGATGCACGGCGTGACGATTCCGCGGCCGGTCCACGTGAAGTTGAGAACCCGAATCGGCAAGGAGTTGACCGCAGATCCTACCGATGCAAATGAAGACTAGACTGCGGAGATGCTCAGCGCGACCGACGTTCTAGAATATCGCAACCCCGAGAGAAGCTCGAAGCCTTACGCGTGGCGGTCGGGGCGGCGGATATTAAGCGAATCGTCCGCATAAGCGGCGCACTCGTTCACAGCTTCAAGGGTTTGTTGGCCGGAAGACCACGCCTAACACCGCGACGATCTCGAAGATCGCGGCAGCCCTTATGCTGCTTGGCGGTGGGGAACACCCCAAACACGAAAGGCGAACCCATGGCGACCCAGCTCGATTCGGGCCCGCCGGGTTCGGCGCGTCCGACAGGCACGGTTACCTTTCTGTTTTCGGATATCGAAGGCAGCACCGTGCGCTGGGAGCGCGACCGCGAAGCGATGGCCACGGCGCTTTCGCGCCACGATGCGCTGGTGCGCGCGGCGCTGGAAGCGCGCGGCGCGTACGTCTTTAAAACGATGGGCGACGCGTTTTGCTCGGCCTTCGCAACGCCGCTCGATGCCCTCGCCGCGGCACTCGACGCTCAGCGTGCGCTGGCCAACGAAGATTTCTCCGCAGTCGAGGGATTGCGTGCGCGCATGGCGCTGCACGCGGGCATTGCCGACGAACGCGACGGCGACTACTTCGGCCCGACGGTCAATCGCGTCGCGCGGTTACTCACCGTCGGTCACGGCGGTCAGGTGTTGCTCTCGGGCGCCTGCACCGAACTGCTCGCCAATACGCTGCCGCCGAAGTGCAGTCTGCGCGATCTGGGCGAGCACCGGCTCAAAGACCTCGCGCAGCCCGAACGCATCTACCAGCTGCTCGCACCCGAGCTGATCAGCGACTTCCCACCGCTGCGTTCGCTCGAACATCTTTCCAACAACCTGCCGGCGCAGGTTTCGTCCTTCATCGGCCGCGAGGCGGAGATCATCGAGGTCTCCGCGCTTATCGAACGGCATCGGTTTGTCACTCTCGTCGGCTCGGGCGGTGTCGGCAAGACGCGGCTCTCCTTACACGTTGCAGCCGATCGCATTGACGAGTTCCACGATGGAGTGTGGTTTGTCGAACTCGCACCGCTCAGCCAAGGCGAATACATCCCCACCACCGTCGCGTCTGCGCTGAGCATCACGCTCCCATCTCAAGGTGATCTCGTCGAGCATCTCGCGCGTGCGCTCAAGGGCAAAGAGCTGCTGCTGATCTTCGACAACTGCGAGCATCTCGTCGAGCCCGCCGCGCACGTCATCTCCACGATCTTGCGCGCTGCGCCGAAGGTTAAAGTGCTGGCATCGAGCCGCCAAGCGGTTGGAGTCGCCGGAGAGGCGACGTATCACGTGCCCTCGCTCGATCTTCCGACCGGCGTTGCGCTCTTCGTCGAACGCGCGCGAGCCGCCAGCGCTACGTTTGCACTCACCGATGACACTGCGCCGATTATTGCCGAAATCTGCCGTCGCCTGGACGGCATTCCGCTCGCGATTGAACTCGCCGCGGCGCGGGTGAAGGTCTTGAGCATTCCCAACCTGGCTCAACGGCTCAACGAACGCTTGCGGATTCTCACCGGCGGCGGCCGCGACGTGCTCCCGCGCCAGCAGACGCTGCGCGCACTCATCGACTGGAGCTACGATCTGCTCACTGCCCAGGAGCAGATGCTGTTCGATCGCATCGGCATCTTCGCCGGCGGGTTCAGCCTGGATGCGGCTGC
Organism: Candidatus Tumulicola sp.; assembly: GCA_036490475.1. Classification (NCBI taxonomy): domain Bacteria; kingdom Bacillati; phylum Vulcanimicrobiota; class Vulcanimicrobiia; order Vulcanimicrobiales; family Vulcanimicrobiaceae; genus Candidatus Tumulicola; species Candidatus Tumulicola sp. The sequence continues at coordinate 1,732,581 of DASXDT010000006.1, read as the reverse complement.
CGCGGTGTGCAGTGGCGAGGACCTCGATGAGATTGACATTTTAGACCTGGTCTCATCGCTGACCGACAAGTCGTTGGTCGTGGCCGATACCGCCGGCCAGCAAGAACGCTACTCGTTGCTGGAAAGCACGCGTGCCTATGCGCTGGAGAAGCTCACCGCAGCCGGCGAACACGAACGGCTGGCTCGCCGTCACGCAGAGTATTTTCGTGACCCGGCGCAAGAAGCCGGCGAACGTTGGGGCACCGGCTCGACGGCGGCGTGGCTGGTGAGCGTGGAACTGGAACTGGACAACTACCGCGCCGTGTTGGAGTGGGCGCTGAAAGACGGGCACGACCTGACGCTGGGTGGTGCCGTGGCCGGAACGCTGTACCCGCTTTGGTTTGCTGGTGGACTCACGGTGGAGGGGCGCTATTGGATTGGCCTTGCGCAAGCGGGCCTTGACGAATCGATGCACCCACAGGTGGCGGCCCGGCTGTGGCTTGCGCTCGGTAATATTTCATACGGCGAGCGCGCACACGACTGTGCGCAACGCGCCGTCGCGCTGTACCAGTCAGTGGGCGACGAGAAGGGGCAGGCTCGGGCGCTCAATAGTCTTGCGCACAGTCTCTATCAAATGGGTCAACTTGAAGAGGCGAGTGACGTGAACGCACGCGCGCTTGCGGCGATGCACTCGTTAGGACATAAATCGGGAATAGCTCATTGCCTGAACATCCAAGCGGGAATCCAGGAGGCTCGCGGTGATGTCGCGGCGCGTGAGTCGTTCGCGCAGGCGCTGGCGGCATACAAGGCCTACGGAGACGAGGCCGGGGCAGCTGTGGTGCTGGGAAATCTCGCGGAGCTGGAGTTTTCACGCGGTCGAGTCGAGGAGGCGCTGCAGCTGGCAGGCGAGGCCCTTGAGATCGACTCGCGTGGAAAGCACGCGCTGACCTTAGCGGTTGACCATAGCAACGTCGCTGCCTATAGCATTGCGCTGGGAGACGTGGATAGAGCGCGCGAGAGTGCTCGCGAGGGGCTGCGCTGGGCGCGACAAGCACAGAATACGTTCTACATCGCGATCGCGCTGCAGCATATCGGGCTGCTCTTGGCGCTGCGTGGAGAAGTGAACGATGCAGCGCGGCTCATCGGCTACGTCAACGTGCAGTTCAACGAGCTGCGGTACGAACGCGAGGCCACGGAGACGTGGGGCTACGAGAAGCTCATGGCCGCATTGCACGAGCAGCTGAGCGAAGCCGAGATAGGAAAGCTCGCGGCCGAAGGTGCAGCGTGGTCGGAAGATCAAGCGGCCGAAGAAGCGCTCAAGGTCTGACCACAAGCACAGTAATGGCCGAAACAATGGCCGCGGCACTTACACCGCAGCTGGATTCGCATTGCGCTTGAGGATGGTAGCGGGGCAAGTCGCAGCGCCCGATGCATCGCACATGGAGCATGCATGTCCGGACTGTGCGAAAAGCGTTATCTTATATAGCGTTTTCGACGCATCCCGACTTTTGCAAACGCGATTGCAAAGTTTGCACGCGCCGCGCGCGAGGTTGGCCGATGGCGCGATATGTAGAAACACCTTATTTTACGGGCTTTTTCGACGATCGCCGACGCGGACGAGCGCCGGAGAGGGGCCCGGTTTTAGGTCCGTTCCCCTATGCCCGTTACGCTGCGGCCCCGTGGCACTTCTTGAATTTTTTACCGCTGCCGCACGGGCACATTTCATTGCGGCCGACTTTGGGCGCCTCGCGTTGTTGCGGTTTCGCAGGCGACTCGTCGTCTTTATTCGTGTGCAGTTGTTGCACCGGACGATCCGAGCCGGGCATCGGTCCGAGTAGCTGTTCTGCCTCTTGTCGCGACAGACGACTTTGCGGCTCGTGCGGCTCCGCAGACGGCTGAGGAATCATCTCTCCGGTCGGAATCGCTTCGTACTGCGGAACTTGCTGTTGCGGAGCCGGACCGTGCTCGATCACTACGCGGAACACGCCTTTGACTGCCTCATCGGCGATATTGTTCTTCAGCGATTCGAAAACTTCGAAGGCTTCTTTTTCGTACTCCACGCGCGGATCTTTTTGACCGTATCCACGCAGCCCGATGCCCGTCTTTAGGTGATCCATCACATATAAGTGGTCGACCCACTGGCGGTCGATGATCGGCAGCAGCAAATAACGCTGCTCGACCACGCGTAAGATTTCCGGCGTTACCTCGGTCTCTTTAGCCTCGTACGCCTCCTGCGCTTTTTCGTGCAGCATACGACGCACTTCTTCACGGTCTTTACTCTCAAGGTCCGCGACGGACAGCGACTGCTTGATCGGGAAGATGAGTTCCAACTGCTCGAGCATCTCGGCGAAATCCCATTCGCTCGGATGCACGTTCTCCGGTGCGTTTTGTTCGAGCGCTTCGTCGACCTTAGCCGACACCGTCTGCGTCATGAACGAGCGCGAATCGAATTTACCCTCGAGAATATCGCGGCGATCGCGATAGATAATCGCGCGCTGCTTGTTCATCACGTCGTCGTACTCGAGGACGTGCTTACGAATCTCGTAGTTGTGGTTCTCGACCTTCTTCTGCGCACGCTCGATCGACTTGCTAACCAGACCCGACTCGATCGGCTGCTCGTCGGTGAAGCCGACGCGATCCATGATCGACGTCATGCGCTCGCCTCCGAACAGGCGCATCACTTCGTCTTCCAGCGAAATGTAGAAACGGGTCGAGCCGGGATCGCCTTGCCGGCCGGAGCGTCCGCGCAACTGATTGTCGATGCGCCGGGATTCGTGCCGCTCGGTGCCGATGATGTGCAAGCCGCCGGCGCTCGGTACGCCGTCACCTAACTTGATGTCGGTACCGCGACCGGCCATGTTGGTCGCGATCGTGACTTGCGAACCTTGCCCGGCATCCTTGATAATATCGGCTTCTTGCTCGTGATACTTTGCGTTCAGGACGTTGCACTCGACGCCGCGCCGGCGCAGCATTGCAGCCAGAAGCTCGCTCTTTTCGATCGAGCGCGTACCTACCAGAATCGGCCGTCCCTTTTGATGCTCCGCGATAATCTCGTCGACGACGGCTTCGAACTTCGCCTTTTCGGACTTGAACACGATGTCCGAGCTATCTTTGCGCACCATCGGACGGTTGGTCGGAACGACGACGACGTCGAGACCGTAAATGTCGCGGAACTCGCGTTCTTCGGTTTTAGCCGTACCCGTCATGCCCGCCAAATGCTTGTACAACCGGAACAGGTTCTGGAACGTGATGGTCGCCAGCGTCTGATCTTCGCCCCGGACTTTGATGCCTTCTTTGGCTTCGATCGCTTGGTGGATACCGTCGGAATAGCGGCGGCCATGCATCAACCGGCCGGTGAACTCGTCGACGATGATCACTTCGCCGTCTTTAACGATGTATTGCTGGTCGCGATGGAACAGATTCCACGCCTTGAGCGCGGCGTTCAACTGATGCGTCAGCTCGATATTCCGCTGGTCGTACAGATTGCCGACACCCAATATTTTTTCGATCTTTGCTACGCCGGCTTCCATGATCGGGGCGGCGTGCGCTTTCTCGTCGACCGTGAAATCTTCGCCTTTTTTCAAGCGCGGAATGATTTGCGCGAACTTTTCGTACAGCTCGCCCGACTCTTGCGACGGCCCGCTGATGATCAGTGGCGTACGCGCTTCATCGACCAGAATCGAATCGACTTCGTCGACCAGTGCGAAGTACAGCTCGCGCTGCACCAAATCTTCGACCTGCCACGCCATGTTGTCGCGCAGATAGTCGAAGCCGACTTCGTTGTTGGTGATGTAGGTGACGTCGCAGTTGTAGGCAGCTCGGCGCTGCACCGGATCGAGATCGTGCTGGATGATACCGACGGTCAGACCGAGCGCTTCGTAAATCGGCGACATCCACTCGGCGTCGCGTCGCGCCAAGTAATCGTTAACCGTGACGACGGTTACGCCGCGCCCTTCGAGCGCTCGCGCGTAGACCGGCAAGGTCGCCACCAACGTTTTGCCTTCGCCGGTTTTCATTTCGGCGATACGGCCTTCGAACAAGACTTGGCCACCCATGATCTGCACATCGAAGTGGCGCATGCCAAGCGTGCGTTTACCGGCCTCACGAACCACCGCGAACGTTTCGGGCAGCATCGCATCGAGCGATTCGCCCGCCGCTAACCGCTCGCGAAACTCGACCGTTTTATTGCGTAACTCATCGTCGGAAAGCGCAGCGATGCGGCCCTCGAACGCGTTAACCGCGTTCGAGGTGCGGCGAAGCCGGGAGACTTCGCGTTCGTTACCGTCGACCAGCGCCTTTAGGAATGCCATGGGGTTATGGGTGTTTCTCCGTGGTGGATTTCGGCCCTAGCCTGCGCGCTGCAGGCGTAGCCGTGGCGGTCGGTTGCGGGCCTGGCACCAAGCCGATGCCCGTAACCGCGCCGGGGGAATTATAGAAGGACATCGGTGCCGGAGAGCCGTTGGCGGTGAGCGGGAAGACCAGAATCTTCTGCGAGTCGGCGACGTAGATCAACGACTTCTTAATGTTAATTTTGATGTCGGTCGGCGTCGTTAGCTCGGTAGCGCAGCCTCGTACCGTGCGAATCGGCTTAACGTTCAGCGTCCCTTTCGAGGACGGCTTGCGGAAGACCAAGATCGCCGCGGCGTTGGACGCCGAGCACTGCGCGCCGAGGGCACCCTGATCGACGACGTAGATGTTCAAACTACTATCGATCGCGACGCTGATCGGCGTGATGATTCCGGTGTTGGAACCCGAGAGTTGAAAATGCGGATTGATGTTGATCGGCGTCGGGGTCGGCGACGGCGTTGGCGACGAACTCGGCGATCCGGACGGCGTCGGACTGGGCGACGGCGTCGGACTCGGCGACCCGCTCGGGGTCGGAGTCGGCGACGGCACGATGAACTGCTGTACCGAGCGGCCCTGAATATTGGCGACGTAGATCTTGTTATTTCCGTCGAGCGCCACGCCGCCCGGAACGTGCAGTGAGGGCTTTGGCCCGGCGATCTGCGCGTACGTAGATGTGGAACCCGGGGCGAACAACAAGAGCTGGCTCGGATACTTGTTGGTAGGGATGACGTCGGAGATCACCATCAACCCAGCTTCGGTCTTCGTGCTGGGCGTGATCGCGATGCCGCGCAGGTGACCGTTCAACGCGACTGCCTGCAACGGAACTACGTCACCGGTCGCAAGCGCTTCGATCTCGATCAGCGCCGCCGCATTCGTCGACGGGTTGTAGTTGGTCACCCACAGATTTTGCCCCGCGTCGAAGGCCAGGTATTGTGGCCCGTTAAAATCGGTTGTCGCGCCGCCGATTTGATAGGTCGGCCCCGTGCCGCCCTTTTGCGCGGACGTGTAGATCCCAACCGCGTTTTGGTTGCTGTTGCTGGCGTACAGCGTCATCGACGGAAAATCCGGCCCGACGTTGACGGTATTGTTGACGCCATACGAACTGCAGGCCGCGACCGCAATCGCCATCCCCAGTGCGATGAACCCTATGCTGAGCTTGGAACGCATGCTTTCTCCTCGAAAGTAACCCCCGGAACCGGTCCCAGGTTCCCGCGGGCCGCCAAGTTTCCTTGACGCTTACTCGATTCTAATGGGTTACGTGTGCTGTTGAGTGGAGCCAGAATGCCCAAACCGCAACGGCGAGGATCGCCCCACCGACGACATAAGCCACAGCCGTGAAGACCCGCCGCCTCACGTAAGCGGGCCGGCTCGACTCGGTATCGATAATTTGACGAGGCATCCTTCAGACCGGGCGCCTGAGCGGATGGTTGAGCTCGGTGGGCGTCACCTGCCGAAGCAGCTGTCCGACGGTCAAGAACGTATAGCCGGCTTGTTCGAAGCGAGCGACCACTTCGGGCAGCGCCTCGATCGTGGCGAGTTTTCCACTATGTAGCAAAACGATCTCCGGGGCAGTGGCGTGGGCTAAGAGGTGCCGCTGGATTTGGGCTGAGGTCAGCGTTCGCCAGTCGCCGCTATCGTCGGTCCACAGAACAACCGAATAACCCAGCGACTGAGCCACCTTCAGCGTCCGCTCCGTGTACCGGCCATGCGGCGGCCGCATCAGCGTGCGCACCGAGGGGTCGTGGGTGAATTGCCACAACACATCGCGGCCCCGGAGAATCTCCGATCGCACGGTCGCATCCGATTCGCGATCGAGATCCGGGTGTGTGTACGTATGATCCGCGACCTCGTCGCCGTTGGCCTCGATGCGTCGGGTAATCTCCGGCCACTGCACGGCGTCGTGACCGATCAGAAAAAATGTCGCCGGCACGTGCAAGTCGCGCAGCGTGTCGAGTAGCAGCGGCGTAAAGATCGGATAGGGGCCGTCATCGAATGTGAGCGCGATCAGGCGGGGACGGCTGTCGCGGTTTCGCAACGGCAAATCTTCTGCGATCCGGTGCAACCGCGACGGAACGTCTTCGGAGATTTCGCTATGTACGTTGGTCTTGGGCGTCACCAATGCGGGCGGAGTGTTACTGCCGTGCACGAGCAATCGCCACCCGCCGTAGGCAATGGCCACGACGAGCAGCAGCGCGATCGCCGCGCGAATAGACGGAGACTTCGGGAGCATCACAAATTCGGGAGGCTAGGAGGCGATTTGGCCTGCAACGGCTCTTTCGCAAGATCTTCGCCGACGATTACGGTTACGTCGGTCGTCGTCGCGGTCGCTTGTGCGTCGGGAGAACCGGAGGGCGAGGGATCCGGAACGACGGTCGCCTTGGAGAACGCGGCGGGCAAGGCGGCACGCACGCGCGCGCCCGCAAACGATACGGTCGAGTGCTCGTGGATCTCGCTCGCGGTATAATCCGAACGTTCTGCGTTTCCAACCGTCGAAACGACGAAGCCGGCCTTCGCTAAAGCGCCCGCGACACGCTTACCCGCGCCCGCCACGCCGCTGCCGTTTTCGACGTCTACCCGTAGCGTCGCGGGAGGGATCGCGGCCAAAGCCATCGCGTCGGGCGACGGTTCGGGTGCCGGCGGAGCCAACAACATGCTCGCGACCAGTTGTTGTTTTGCCGCGTCGTCGGGCACGAGCGTGTCGCCGTAGTTCGGCAACTCGACCGTGTCGGTGTACGGCACTTGCTTGTTGATGATCGAGGCGTCGGGAACCCCTTGGTAATGCGAAGCGATCGCCAATAGTTCCGAATTCGAGAAATCCGTCTGCACGTACTTGTGGAAAATATTCATCAAGTCGCCCACGTGCATGATCAGATTCAGACGGTCGCCACGCATTCGCGAGGCCATGGCGTGCATCACTTGCTGTTGGCGCATGATGCGGCACGGATCGCTGCACCAATCGTGCCGGAAGCGCATGTACGCGACGGCCTGATCGCCGTTGAGGTGCTGCATGCCCTCTTTGAGATGAATGTGCAGGTGGCCCCAATTATCGTCGTAGTCGATCGTCTGGCCGGTGCAATCGGTTTTGTATCGCAGGCAGTTTGAGTTTTTGACGACGACATCCACGCCGCCGACGGCGTTGACGAATTCGCGAGTCGCGTCGATACGCAGGATCACGTACCGGTCGAAGCCCGGAATGCCTAAAAACTGCGAGATGACGTTGCGGGCTTCTTTGATGCCCCCGTCCGATTGCGCCTCGTTAATTTTGGCGTGCGCACCGTTGGGTAGCGTCGCCTCCATGTCGCGCGGAATCGATAATTGGTAAATTCGCTTGGTGCGAAAGTCGAGATTGACGGCCCAGATAGCGTCGCTGCGCGAGTTGGTCGAGAATTCTTCGTCCTTCGCCGTGTAGTCGTAATCCAAGCCTTCGACCAGCACTAAGATGTTTTGTTTGCCGAACACTTGCTCCGGTGACGGCACGAACATCTGCGTGATCGCCACGACCGGATTTTTGTGCTCGAAGAATGCGTATGCGGCCAGCGCCGATCCGCCGGCAATAACCAGCAATCCGACGACCATCAATACGCGGCGCCAGATACCCGTACGGCGGTGCGTATCCGGATCGAGCGGAGCCAAATGCTTACCCAACGAGCGCCTCCGAGGCCGAACCGCAAAAGTCGAACGCACCGTGTCCGGTTAAGCGGACCGGAACGAAATCGCCGGCCGTCACGCCACCGCCCGTATCGTCGAAGTACACGCCGCCATCGACACCCGGTGCCTCACCTTCCGACCGTCCGAACCACGTGACGCCGCCCGCCAAATGCGCGCGCATCGGATCCGAACGACGCAACTCGCGGCGCTCTTCGGCGAGAACGCGCACCTCACGTCCGATTCGCTTGGAACGTGCGCGCTCGGATGCGGCCCGCTGTGCTTCGCGCAATAGAATCAATCGCCGGCGCCGTTCGCGCGAACCGATGCGACCGTCCAAGGTCGCGGCCGGCGTATCTTCTTCCGCGCTATATTCAAAGAAGCCGACGCGATCGAGCTCTGCCCGTGCGATCCAGCGTTCGAGGTACTCGACGTGTTCGGGTGTTTCGCCCGGAAAGCCCACGATAAAGGTGGAGCGCAAGGTAATGCCGGGCACGCGATTGCGAAACGTATCGAGAATCTCGAGATAGCGCTCGCCGTTGCTCGGGCGACGCATCGCACGCAACACCTCGGGATGCGCGTGCTGCAACGGCATATCCATGTACTTGCAGACTTTGGGGAGATCGGCGATAGCATCGATTAATTCCGAATCGACCGTCGCAGGATAGAGATACAGAAGCCGGATCCACTCGAGGCCGTCGACTTCGTGCAACCGCTCGAGCAGCGTGGCTAGACCGCCTCGACGGATCCCGCGATCGCGGCCCCACATCGACGTGTCTTGCGCGATCAAGATCAACTCTTTGGTGCCCGCAGCGGCCAACGCGCGCGCTTCGGCGAGGATCGATTCCTCGCTGCGGCTGCGGAACTTTCCACGTAGCGCCGGGATGATGCAGAACGTACACGGATGGTCGCAGCCTTCCGCGATCTTTAGATATGCTGTAGCACGAGGCGTCGTAACGAGACGCGGAAGAAAATCGTGTTCGGGCTCCGGTTCGAACTCCAGACGCAACGGACGCTGTCCGCCGAACGCGTCTTCGATGAGCTCGACGATACCGGCGTACGATCCCGTCCCGACGACGGCGTCAATTTCGGGAACGAGTGCTTGCAGTTGCGCACCGTAGCGTTGCGCCAAACATCCGGCCACGACCAATTGCTGGCCGTCGCGCTTGGCGGCGGCGTGTTCCATGATCGTCTCGGTCGACTCGGCCTTCGCGGGATCGATGAAGGCGCAGGTGTTGATGACCACCGCATCGGCGTCTTTTGCCTCGCTCTCGAGACGCCAGCCGGCCGCACCGAGTTTTGCCATCATGACTTCGGTGTCGACCAGATTTTTGGCGCAGCCCAAACTCACGAACGCTACCGAACGCACTAAACGATTCTCCTGGGTTACCGGTAGTTGACGAACTGCAACGGGAGTTCGTAGTCGAGCTCTTTCATCGCCGCAATCACCGTTTGCAAATCGTCGCGGTTTTTGCCGGTCACGCGGATCTGCTCGTCTTGATACTGTGCGGAGACCTTGAGTTTGAGCGCTTTGATCTTCTCCATCAGCGGTTTGCTCTTGTCTTTCGGTATTCCGGAGCGCAGCGTCAGCACTTGACGCACCGTGCCGCCGGCGGCCGGCTCGACCGTACCGAAATCGAATGCCTTGATATCGAGGCCGCGCTTGATGGCTTTGCCCTGAAGGATATCGACCACGTTGCGCATCTTCAGCTCGTCATCGCTAATGATCGTGATCGCCTTTTCGTTCGCTTCGATGCTCGTCTTGCTGTGCTTGAAATCAAAACGGTTCTCGATCTCCTTGCGCGACTGATTGAGCGCGTTATCCAGTTCTTGTTGGTCGATTCGAGAAACGATGTCGAACGACGGGTCTGTAGGCAACTTCTAATCCCGCTTTCCTTTTGTAGGGGTGCTTATAAGTCGAATGCGCGGTCGACGACGTCACCGGTCTTACCGAGCGCGCCGACGCTCTTGCCGTCGACCCAAACGTCTACCCCACCGGCATTACCGACTCGAATCGACGCTGCCCGACCGTGGAACGTCTTAGACGTCCCTGCCGGAAACGTACCCTCCATGCTAACAGTACCATCGACGGTGACCCGAAGCCATGACGGTGCCGACAGCACGAGAGCGATCGACTGCCTTCCGCCTGGTCCCGGGGTCGGCGTGGCTGAATGCCCGGCTACGGTGGCCTTCGCCGGGGCGAAGGTGGCTGTGGTACCGGCGGTTGGCGGTGCCTCGGGGCTACGCGATGCGGCCGTTGCGACGGCTGGCTCCTGGCCCTGGCGGTGCATCGTCAGCGCATTGTAGGCGACGAATGCCACGAGCAGCACGGCGACACAGGCGGCGATCCATGTGAGAGCATGATTTCTCCGGGCCGGCGGACCCACCACGAACTGTGGTTCTGAGGCCGCGTTACCGGGCTCCAGCTCGCCGAATTGGGCCACCACCTCCTCGGGATCTAAGCCGAGGAAGCGGGCGTAGGTTCGTAAGAAGCCTCGGATGTAGACCGGCGCACCGACCGCCCGCCAATTTTCCTCTTCGATGGCGATGAGATAGACGGTGCGGATGCGGATTTTCTCGGATACTTCCGACGGGCTAAGACCGCGAGCTTCGCGCGCTTCGCGAAGGCGCTCGCCCAGCGATGCCATGCGCGGCTTTTCTTAGATTCGACCTAGTGTTATCCTGTCCAGAGTCTATGATGAAGAAACGCGTGATCGCTGCTATGAGCGGCGGAGTCGATTCGGCTGTCGCCGCCGGCCTGCTGGTGGAGCGTGGTTTTGACGTCGTCGGCGTGACGATGAAGATGTACGCGCCAACCCGGCCCGCGCACGCGAAAAGCTGCTGTGGTTCCGACGATTTCGACGATGCGCGCTCCAGCGCGTCGATTCTGGGCATTCCGCATTACGTGCTCAACTTCGAGGAAACGTTCAGGAAAAACGTCGTGGAGCGCTTCGCCGACGACTACGAAGCCGGCCGCACTCCGAACCCGTGCGTCGCGTGCAATAATTTCGTCAAGCTCGGAACGCTGCTGCAATATGCCGATCGGCTCGACGCGCGTTTCGTCGCGACCGGCCATTACGCGCAGTTGGAACACGGGCCGGGCGGACCGCGGCTGTTCCGCAGCCCGTCCGGAAAAGACCAGGCGTATGCATTGGCCCAGTTGACGCCCGCGCAGCTCGATCGATTGCTCTTGCCGTTGGGCGAGCTCGACAAGCCCGCGACTCGCGCCCACGCCCTCCGTCTCGGGTTGCCGGTGCACGACAAGACCGAGTCGCAAGACATCTGCTTTGTCGAAGGCGGTGATTATCGCGACGTGCTGGAGCGCATTCGTCCTGGCATCCGCCGGCCGGGCGAAGTGTTGAACGCCGGTGGCCAGCGGATAGGGACGCACGCGGGAGTTGCCGGTTATACGGTAGGGCAGCGCAGCGGCTTACCCGGAGGTTCGGAGCGCGCGCGGTACGTTACACGTGTCGACGCAGCAACCAACACCGTCGTCGTGGGCGACGAACTCGAGCTATTGGCGAACGGACTCGAGGCCGGTGAATTCAACGCGATTCGCCCGGAGCGATTCGGTACGGACGAACGACGCGTGTTGGCGACGGTCCGCTATCGCGGTACGGCCGTTCCGGCGACGGTTCGCGTCGTCGATGGCGCGCTGCGCGTGCGCTTCGATCAGCCGCAGCGTGCCGTAACGCCCGGACAATTGGTCGCACTGTTCGACGAAGGCGGTTTAGAAGTGCTGGGCGCCGCGACGATCGAGCGCGCTGTAGCCTAGACGGCGGCTAACGCCATGCCGTCGCGAATGTTCCAATACGTGTCGCGCACGACCGGACGATACCCGGCGTCGATGATGAGATGCTCGAGATCGTTACGCGTGGCTTCGTTGGTACTTCCCGCGTCGTGCACCACGCGCTCTTCGAGGATGGTGCCGCCCATATCGTCGCAACCGTAGAACAGCGCGAGCTGCCCCAGCTTGAGACCCGGCGTCAGCCACGACGCTTGCAGATGCGCCACATTATCCAGATACAAGCGTGAAATCGCCAGCACCCGCAGATACTCGAGGCCGGTGGCTTCTTTTCCGCGCAGCGGCGTCTTGTGCGGCACGTAGTACCACGGAATGAACGCGGTAAAGCCGCCGGTTTCGTCTTGCAGTTCGCGCACCACGTGCATGTGCTCGATCCGCTCTTCCGGCGTTTCGATGGATCCGAACATCATCGTCGCCGTGGTCGGCATACCCAGCAGCTGCGCTTCGCGCATAACTCCGAGCCACTCGTCGGGCTTGACCTTGCGTGCGGAGATCCGTTTGCGCACGCGTTCGACGAGAATTTCCGCGCCGGCGCCGGGTAGCGACTTCATTCCAGCTTCGCGTAGTCTTTGGAGCACGTCACGAACCGGCATTTCTTCGACATGTGCCAATCCGATTATTTCGGAAACCGACAGCGAGTGAATGTCGACGCCGGGAAACTCGCTCGCGACCCGGCGGAACAACGACTCGAACCAATCGATCCGCAACTCCGGGTTGACGCCGCCCTGAATCATGATTTGCGTGGCGCCGTGACCCTCGGCGTAGCGAACCCGTTCCAGCACGGTGTCGTGCGACATCGTGTAGCCTTCTTTGTGCTGCTCGGGGCGGAAGAACGCGCAAAACGTACAGTGCACGTTACAAACGTTGGTATAGTTGATCGTCGTATCGATCACGTAGGTCACGACGTCGCCGGGGTACATCTGCGAGCGCCGTTCGTGCGCCGCAGCACCCAGCTCGTGCAAGTCCGCCTCGCGATACAGGCGCACGCCCTCGTCGAAGGTCAAGCGGCCGCCACCGGCGGCGCGATCTAATAGGCTAACAAGCGACGGCATCGAGATTCTCCGGAACGACCGAGGGAATGCGATCGATCGCGCCGATCGCGCGCAGCTCGCGGCAAAATGCCGCCAAGCCGGTTTGCGCGGCGAGATGATACGTAAAGTTGAGTTTGTCGAAATACGATTCGTAGAACGCTGCACTGCGCAATCGCTGCGCCTGCGCACGTTCGATAACGCGCTCGCGATTGGCACGCGACCACGAATACGCGTCGGTCATTGCGAGCATACAGGCGCGAACTTCCGCCGGCCGGCGCTCTAAAATCTCGCGACGCGCGGCCCAAACGCCGAAGACCGGCTGCGTCTGCGTCCAGTCACGCCACAGGCGTCCTAAATCGTAGATATGCTGCGGGTCGATCGTTTCGAACGCGTCGATCGCGGCGTCGCCGATGAGCAGCGCCGGTTGTCCGGAGCGCGCTCGAGGCAGCACATCGTGGGCGCGCTCGTACGATGCGCGCACGCCGTAGCGTCGTTCCAGCAGAACGCGCAAGAGATTGTAGCCGCTGGCAGATTCGTCGGTCACGTATACCGTCGCTCCGTCGAGCAGAGCCGGCGGCCGTTCCGACGCGAGCAACACCGAAACGACTTCATCGCGCGCGCCGATACACAAATCGGGAAGCAGCGCGAACGCATCGGCGTGTTGCGCCCAGGCCATAGTGCTGACCGGGCTGAGATCGAGCGAGCCGTCCGCCAACATCGCGTTGAGCTCGGCCGGAACTCCGGAAACCAGCGAGCCGGGATATTCCAGCACGCCGCAATCGAACGCGGCATAGAGCGGAACGACGTTGGTATAAGCCATCCGGCCACACCGTAAGCTCACGCTTCGACGAGTTCTCGCTGTGGCGGAGTCCAATCGAACGGAAACTCGTCGTACGTGGAATTCCGTCGCACGGCGACGTAGCCGGCGTCCTCGATCAAGCGCCGAAACTCTCGGTCGTCGACGTACTGGCCCGAACGCGTTCCGGCCGAGTGATAGATCATCTCCTCATCGGTCGAACCGTGCGTGCCATCCATGTCGTCGGCGCCGAATTGCAGCGCGACCTGGCACACCTTGAGGCCCTGAATCATCCAATAGGCTTTGATGTGATCGAAGTTATCCAGCATAAGGCGGGCGACGGCAAACGTCTTGAGGTCGTCGAGTCCGGTGGTCCAGCCGCAATACGATAGCGCGTTGCCGTCGGGATGGAACGCCAGCGGGATCAGCGCGTTGAACCCGGGCACGCGAGCTTGCGACTCGCGCAAACGGATAAGATGGTCGACGCGGTCTTCGATCGATTCGATATGTCCGTAGAGCATCGTGGCGTTGCTGGCGACACCTTGGCGGTGCAGCTCCTCGTGAATCGCGATCCAGTTTGCGCTCGAAACCTTGTTCGGGCAAATTTTCGCGCGCGTTTCTTCGGCGAAGATTTCGGCCGCGCCGCCGTTGACGTTATCCAACCCGGCTTCTTTGAGCACCGACACGATCTCGGGAAACGACAGGCGATGGCGCTTCGCCATATATTCGATCTCGGCCGCCGTAAAAAACGACAGTTGCGCGTGCGGTACGGCTTCTTTCAAGCGGCGCATCAGCGGCAACCAATAGTCCAGCGATAGCTGGCGCGGGTCGTGCCCGCCGACGATGTGGATCTGATTGAAGTTCGTGCCGGTCTCGAGCGCCTTGGCGAACACTTGATCGGCCGTCATCCGGAAGACGCGTTCTTTCTCTTTGAACTCGTCGGCTGCGAACGAACAGAACGTGCACGCCGCAAAGCAGACGTTCGTCGAGTTGATGTAGCGGTTGAGCACGTAGAAGACTTTTTTGCCGCTCTTGCGCTCTTTCGCGGCTCTTGCGAGCGCGCCCAAGCCGTGCAGGTCGGCGGTGCGATAGAGTGCGACCCCGTCTTCGAGCGACAGGGAAGCGTTGGCGTCGATCTTGCGTGCTATGCCGGTGAGCGCCGGATCGCGGTATACCAAGGCGGACCTTTCTTCGAGGGGCGGGAGCTCGGTTCGAATCTTCGGGTTTACTCTAGCGGCGCCCCGCGAACGGCGCAACAACGTTTCCCGGGAGTACGGCTGCGCCGGCACATACGATGCCCACCGCCAGGAACGCGCCGCCTGCCAGGTCGGTCGCATAATGGGCGCCGAGCGCCAGACGCGCCCAGTAGATCGCAACGGTCAAGCAGATGAGGGCGGCGGCGGATAGCAGCCGCGTCCGGCGACCCAACTCGCTGCTGTAGAGCAACACCGCCCACAACCCGTAGAATCCGAGTGCGATGGCGGCGTGGCTACTGGGATACGAAAACGCGGTTTCGTGGTGTACGAACCAAACTGCGGGTCGCGGCCGCGCGTACACGTGTTGAAAGAAATCGGCGAGGCGCCAGCATACGATCGCACTGACGAGCGTACATGCGATGCGCACACGCCACGCCGGGAAGCGCCAGGCCAGAACGATGAGCAGCACGCCAACGAGGACCAGCGTCTGCACGTAGCACGAGAACGTGAGCCACCACGCCGCCAGAAGGCCGTGGCCGGCCAGTTCCGCCTCGAACACGATCAGCGCCGCCGGTTCGCCGTTTGCGCGAACGTATGCGCCGAGCCGCCAAAACGCGACAAACGCCGCTAGCGCTACCAGCGCGAGAACGATTCGGCGCGTCACGATTCGGACCCGAACAGATCGGTCTGCCGTTCGCCCGAGCCCAAACGCGGAGCCAGCAATTCGAGTTCGGCCAAACCGACGACGATTTTGCGCGGTTTGGTCCCTTCGTGCGGACCGACGACCTTAAATTCTTCCAGTTGCTTCATAAGGCGAACGGCGCGCGGATGTCCGATCGAAAACTGCGACTGCAGCTGAGCGGTCGATGCATAGTTGGTTTCGATGATGAACTTGGCCGCTTCGTAGCACAACGAATCGACGGCTTTTCCGTTTTCCTCGTCGCTCACCGGAACGGCTTCGACCTCCACGAGATTGCTCGGTCGCGATTGACGTGCCCAGAAATCCACCAGCCGTTCGACCTCGGCCCCGGTGATCAACGCGCCCTGCGCGCGAATGGGTTTCGGAGCGTCGATCGGCAGATACAGCATATCTCCGCGACCCAGCAATCGTTCGGCACCGTTCATATCGAGGATGACGCGCGAATCTGTTTGCGAGCTCACCGCGAAGGCGATGCGCGATGGAATGTTGGCCTTGATCAATCCGGTGATGACGTCGACCGACGGGCGCTGCGTCGCGACGATCAGATGAATCCCGGTGGCGCGAGCTAACTGCGCTAAACGCGTGACGGTCGATTCGACCTTGGCCGGCGCGACCAGCATCAGATCGGCCAACTCATCGATCACGATCACGACGTACGGCAGCGTTTCGTCCGGAAACTTCGCGTTGTATTCTTCGATCTTTCGCACGCCGGCTTTAGCAAAACGCTCGTAGCGCGAATCCATCTCTTTGGTCATTTCGAACAGCGCGCCGGCCGCCATGCGTGGATCGGTGATGGGCTCGCGCACTAAATGCGGAATTCCGTTATACACGCTCAGCTCGACACGTTTGGGATCGATCATCAGCAACTGCACTTGATCGGGCGTCGCCGTCACGAGCAGCGATGCGAGAATCGTGTTGAGACATACCGACTTGCCGGCGCCGGTCGCACCCGCCACCAGTAAATGCGGCATCTTTCCGAGATCGCCAAACACCGGCCGGCCGCTGATATCTTTGCCGAGCGCCATCCACAGCGGCGGAATTTGCCCGCGGTTTGGAATCGCTTCGAGGATTTCACGAATCGCGACGAGCGAGACCGTTTGATTGGGGATCTCGATGCCGACCGCCGATTTGCCGGGGATCGGTGCTTCGATGCGCACGCTCGTCGCGGCCAGCGCGAGCGCCAGATCGTCGGCCAACGATGCGATGCGCGCGATTTTGATGCCGCGCTCGGGCTTGAGCTCGTACCGCGTAATCGATGGGCCGCGCTCGATATGCACGACCTTGGCGCCGACGCCGAAGCTAGCCAGCGTATCTTCCAGCAGGTGTGCGCGATTCGAATCGTCCGTGACTTGCGCCACGGGCGGGTCAAAAATCGCCAGGTCCGGCAGCCGGTAGTTGATCGAACCCGGGGCCGGCGGCTCGTACTCACCCGATAAGCCGCGCGCCGGTTCCGGACGCACCGGTTCGGGCGGCACCGGCTCGGGTTCGAAGTACGGCGTGCGAACGACCGGAGGCTGAGGAACGATAGGTGCGGCCGGTTCGACTGCGACCAGCGGTTCGCGTGCCGTCGGGGCGACGACTTCGGCTTTGGGGGATGGAGCGCCGAGCGCAAACGCCTCGCGCAATGAAGCGTGACCGGGCGGTAGTTCGATCTTCGGTCTTCGGACCGCCGGAAGGTCGGGCATACGGATCGATCCCGCCCAACCTGCGACGCGTCCGATCGTCCGCTTCAAACTAGCGTTGGTCAACCACAGCAGCAGCGAAACGGCCGCGACCGCCACGACGATCCACGCACCCGCGACGCCGATCAACGAACGCAGCGCCCACCAGATGTTCGAACCGACGACGCCGCCGCGCGCGTAGCCGCCCGAACCGAGCGCGGCATCGACGATCAGAAAGCACGCAAGCGCCGACGTCCCGATTTCGTTCACCAATCTCGGAACGTTTACTTCGAGAAACAGAATCGCACCGAACAGCGCAACGAGCACGGGGAAAAGAACCGCCCCACCTCCAAAGAGATGGTGGAGCGCGTCGGCAGTCCATTCGCCGATTCGACCGGCATGATGCGGAGTCGCCAAAGAAATCCCCATCAGGATGGCGATTCCGATCGCGGCTATTCCAACGATCTCGAGATTGAGCCGTGTCCTGGCGGTCGCCTTACGGCGCGCACGTGCCATGGAAACTTCGGATTCGTCACCCTGCGAGGACTTCACTTTGAACGCGCCCACTCTCGTCGTGCTCGAAGGCGATCAAACCGGCCAAGAGCTGCTGCTCGAAGCGCTCCGCGTGCTCGATCCATCGGTCATCGGGCTCGAGCTGCAATTCGAACGCTACGACTTATCGCTGGAGCGCCGGCGTTCGTCCGGCAACGAAATCGTTCACGAAGCGGCCGACGCGATGCGGCGCGCACGGCTGGGTTTGAAAGCGGCGACGATTACACCCGAACAAACGGGCGATGTGGGCTCCCCGAATCGCATTCTGCGCGAACGCGTCGACGGCAAAGTAATCGTGCGAACCGGACGGCGATTGCCGCGCGTGCGTCCCGTGGCCGGAATTCACGCTCCGATTTCGATCGTGCGCATGGCCGTCGGCGACGCCTACGGCGCCAAGGAGTGGCGCGAGTCTCGGGACGGCGACGAAATCGCCTGTCGCACCGAAACGATCTCGCGTTCGGTTTGCCGTCACGTCTCCGAATATGCGTTCACCCATGCCAAGAAAGTGGGCGGCGTCGTCTTCGGCGGCCCCAAGTACACCGTGAGTCCGGTGTACGAAGGCATGCTGAAAGAAGAGATGGACGCGGCGCACGAGCGCCATCCGAACGTTCCGTACGACCCGCAATTGATCGACGCGACCTACGCGCTGTTGCTGTCGAGTTCGGGAGACCGGCCGCTCGTGATCCCGTCGCTCAATCGCGACGGCGATTGCTTGTCGGACATGGTGATGCAGCTGTTCGGCTCGCTGGCCGGTGCGGAATCGCTCCTGCTGGCGTTCGACGATGCGAATCATACAGCGGGCGCCGCTCCGAGCGTCGTAATGGCCGAAGCGCCGCACGGCACCGCGCCGCGACTGCAAGGAAAGAATGTCGCCAACCCGCTGGCGATGATTTTGGCCGGAGCCGCCGTGCTATCGTACGTCGAGGGCCGTCGCGCCGCCGACGCGTCGCGCGCAATCTACGAGTCTTCGTTGGAAACGCTGCACGCCGGCGTTGCCACCGCCGACCTCGGCGGCCACGCCACCACCACCGAATACACCGACGCGGTCATCGAAGGCGTGCGCCGCAAACTCGACGTCTGGTCGACGCTCTAGCGAAGTCTCGCTTTCTTTAGACTTCGAGCACTACCGGAATCACGACCGGGCGCCGCTTCGTGCGCGCGAACACCGCTTTCGCTAGACTTGCGCGCACGTGTTCGCGCACCGTGTTGGTGTCGCGCATTCCTTCGACCGAGAGCTGCGCCAACGTAGCCATCAGCTCGTCGCGTAACTGTTCGATCACGCCGCCGGCTTCGGGCAGATAAAACACGCCCTTCGAGATGATGTCGGGGCCGGCCGAAATTCGCGCCTCCTCGGAATCGATCGCGAGCACCACGACCATGATGCCATCGTTGGACAGCGCTTTCCGGTCGCGCAACACGGCTTGGCCGATATCGCCCACGCCGGATCCGTCGACGAAGACGTGCCCGCCGTATGTTCTGCCGATCTTGTCGGCGTACTCGCCGGTGAACTCCAACACGTCGCCGTTTTCGCTGACGTACACGTTGGCCGGATCGACGCCGGTTTCGGCCGCCAGCCGTCCGTGCGCGACCAGCATGCGATACTCGCCGTGTACCGGGATGAAAAACTCCGGGCGCACGAGGTTGAGCATCAGCAACAGCTCTTCTTGCGATCCGTGTCCGGATACGTGCGAACGCCCGTCGGTGCCGTGGATGACGATCGCCCCGAGCTTCGTGAGATTGTTAATCGTGCGGTAGACGCCTTGCTCGTTTCCGGGAATCGGCGTCGCGCTGATGACGACCGTATCGCCGGCGACGATCGCAAACTTCGGATGGTCGCGCACCGACATACGCGATAGGCCGCTCATCGGTTCGCCTTGCGAGCCCGTCGTCACGACGAGCACGCGCTCGGGCGGCAGGCCGCCGACTTCTTCAATCTTTACGACCGTGCCGGCCGGAATTTTGAGATGTCCGAGCTCTCCGGCAAAATGCACGACGTTCTGCATCGAACGGCCCAAGAACGCGACCTTGCGGCCGAACCGCACGGCATGATCGACCGCTTGCTGAATACGCGGCACGTTCGATGCGAAGGACGCGATTAAAATCCGGCCTTTAGCGCGCGAAAAAATATTGGTGAACGCTTCGCCGACGATGCGCTCCGACAGCGTGTGTCCCGGGCGCTCGGCGTTGGTCGAGTCCGACAGCATGCACAGCACGCCTTCGTCGCCGATCCGCGCGATGCGCGCGAAGTCCGCCGGTTTGCCGTCGATCGGGGTTTGGTCGAATTTGAAATCGCCGGTGTGAAAGATCGTTCCGACCGCCGTGCGGATGGCCAAAGAACACGCCCCAGCCACCGAGTGATTGATGTGTACGAACTCGGTCTCGATCGAACCGTGCCGCACGCGGTCGCCGGGCTTCACTTGCACGTAGTTGACGTCGCCCGGCCGCTGCTCGCGCGATTTCGCGCGCACCAATGCCAAGGACAGCGCCGTACCCACGATCGGCGTTTCGGGAAATTCGCGCAAGAAATATGGAATGCCGCCGATGTGGTCTTCGTGGCCGTGTGTCACCAGCACCGCGCGCAGCTTGTGTTGCCGTTCGCGAACGTAGGTGAAGTCGTTGATCACGATGTCGACTCCGAGCATTTCGTCGTCGGGGAACATCAGGCCGCAGTCGACGACCACCATGTCGTCGTTGGTTTCGATGACCGTCATGTTGCGGCCGATCTCGCCGCAGCCGCCCAACGGGACAACCCGCGTGTACGGCGCGTCGGGGGGCGCCGGTACGCTCAATACGTCAGAGTTCAATAGCTGGTCTTGCTCCTGACCGTCCGGGGCGTGAATGGCGAATTACCCTGCCCGCCCGGAGGTTCTATGAATATCATTATGATTGTTATGACGGTGCTGTTCACCGCTCCGGCCTCACTACCCCGCGAAAAGGTGTCCCCTGCACCGATTGCCACCCCGCACCACGTCGCTCCCAGCGCGTTGTTATCGCGGCGCGCGCTCCGCAACGCACGTCTATTAATTCAAATGCGATTGCTGGAATTGCGTGCCGAACGTCTCGAATGCGTGCGCGCTGCGATCTTGCGCCGGCTTCCCGCAGAACTAGTCCCTCCAGGCTCCGACTCGGACAGTGCGAAACAATGCAAGGCGACGCCGGGTACCTATCGGCGTTCGTATCCGTCTTATAGCGAGGTATACGGGTGGCAATCGAAAGCGGTCAAACGTCGAACGCCGACGGGCTAAAGACAGCGCTCGACATCGTCGTTGCGCCGCGGGACGCGCTGGAGCGACTTCGCGTCCACGCGACATGGGGATGGGCGATACTGATCGTCATCGTTCTTTATACGCTGGCGAGTTTCTTGATGGTTCCGGCGTTGCTTCACGCCACGCAAGCCGGCTGGCCCGAAGTACTTGCACAGAATCCAACCTGGGCAGCCGAGACACCGGCACAACAACAAATGCATCTCGCACTCGTACTAAAGGTCTCGCAATGGGCGTGGGTCGGAGCGCCCGCCGTAGTCTTTCTCGGAAGTCTTCTGCTGGCCGTCATGATGACGATCGGAAACATGGCCGGCCGCGGAACCGCGTCGTTTCGCCGGTTGTGGGCCGTTGCTGTCAACATCGGCATTCCGATGATCGCCATCTACTACGTCGTTGCTGCGATCATCGCGCTCGTGCGCGGTCCGCAGTCGTTCGATTCGCCGAAAGCGCTGCAAGGGGTCATGCCGTCTCTGGCGATTCTGGTTCCGGAAACGGCGCTCAAACTGCACGCGTTCCTCAGCATCTTCAACCCTTTCACCTTGTGGGGTGTAGGTCTGACCGTCGCCGCGATGGTGATCGTCGCCGGCGTGTCGCGCACATGGGCGTGGCTGACCGGGCTCGTTTGGCTCTTGGTTAACGGCGCGCTCGTCGCGCTCTTGGCACGTTGATCGGTTCGTCCGCTCGCCGCGCTGCCGTAGTTATGGCGGCGTTGCTGGCAGTCGCCTTGCGGCCCTCGAGCGCCGGAGCCGCAACGATGACGCTCCCCGACGCGGTTGCGTACGCGCTCGACCACAGTTCGACGGTCGCGTCGCAACGAGCGGCGCTCACGCAGGCGCAACATCAACTAGCCCTGCAACGCGGGGTGGCCTATCCGTTGGTCGATGCGTCGTTGCAGAGCATCTTGTCCAAGAGCGCAAACTATCAAGGCAGCTTCGCCGTGATCGGTGCCCAACAACAAAACGTCGTGAGCCAGAACACGGCTCAAGTCGGAATTTCGAATTGGAATCTCACGACCGGCGGCTATTCGTTCTTGCTGGTTTCCGCCGCGAAAGCTCAGGAAGAGCAGGCCGCCAAAACGCTGGCCAACACCGAAAACCAAATCGCCAGCAGCGTCACCAACAGCTTTTACGCGATCGTGGAACGACGCGGACTCGTAGCGGTCGACGAGTTCACGCTGAAGTATCAAAATGAACTTGTCAATCAAGCGCAGATCAAGGAACACGCCGGCGTAGCCGCGGGTGTCGACGTCCTTCAGGCCAAGACTTCGGCGGCCAAGAGCGAATCGACGTTAATCGCCGATCGCGCTTCGGTCGAAGACGCCAGTCAGACGTTGGCCCAGCAAATCGGAGCTCCGATCTTGACGGCGTTCGCGGCACCTATTCATATTCCGCAGCCGCCCATTCCGCATGGGACCGTCGACACGCTGGTTGGCGTTGCCGAAAACAGCCGCCCGGATGTCGGCGCCGCGCATCAAGCGGTGGTTGCCGCGCGAGCCACGCGTCGCAGCTGGAACGTCGAACTCTTTCCGCAGATCGCGATCTCGGCCGGGATCGGCAACCAGTTTTCGCCGACCAGCGCGGTAGAGCTACAAACCGAACTCGATCAAGAGTGCAACCCGCCGGCGTCCGTGCCCCCGCCTCAGGGCTGTCCGCTCTTTGCGCCGCGTGGTTCGTTCGGGTATTGGTCGCTTCAGGCCGTTTCGACGTTCTCGCTGCCCCTGGTCGATTACAACGCGCGGCACAGCGAACGAGTGAACGACGACGCGCAACTCGCCTCGGCGCAATCGACCTTCGAGCAGACCGTGTTACAAAGCGAGTTAGACGTGCGCCAGAGTTATCGCGGTGCGCAGACGGCCCTCGGGCAGTTGGCATGGGCCAAACAAGAGGCGGCGTTCGGCATTGAGTCGGCGCGGATCGCGCAACTCCAGTACAAGGCCGGCGTGAAAACGATCTACGACGTGCTGCAGTCGCAGCAAGCCGCGCAACAAGCGGCGGTCGACGACATTACGGCACGGGTCGACTACGTCGAAGCGGTGGTCAAACTCCGTGTGTCGCTTGGCACCTACGACGCCCGCGCGGCGGTGGCGGACCTCGAATGAGGCGGGAGAACGAACGATGAAACGCGTGCGCAACTTACTCATTCTCGTCGCCGCGGTTGCGATCGTAGTCGGTATAGCGGTTTTTGCGTCTCGCGGACATCGAAGCGACGCAATCGGGGTGCGGACCATACGCATATCGCCGACGACCTTCGAAGTAAAACTTCCCGAAAGCGGTACGATTCTTCGTCCCGTTGTAGCCACCGTACCGACGTTGATCGCCGGCAACGTAGCCCAGATGAACGTCAAAGTCGGAGACGCAGTTTCCGCCGGGCAGACGCTGGCGACGATCGAAAACCCCACGCTTTCGTACACGGCATCGGGCTCGCAAGCCGATTACAATTCGGCCGTCGCGAACGTTTCTGCCGCCCGGGTTCAAGAACGTAATGCCGGCGTCGGATACCGCGCGCAAGTCGCGACGACGCGCTCGCAACTCGAGGACGCCCGGCGAATCTATCTGGCAGACAAATCGCTGTTCGATAATAAGGCTATCCCGCGCAACCAGTTGGACGAAGACAAGGCCAAGCTGGATCAAGCCCAAGTGGCGTACGACCAAGCCCAAGAGCAAGAACAGCTTGGCGCGGTCTCCGGCTTCAACGGAAACAGCGTGCAATACGCACAGGCCGCCGCGCGCAAGTCGCAAATCGCCAGCGCGCAAGACCAACAGCAACTCGCGTTCGAGCGGATCGCCGCACCCTTCGATGGAACGATTCAAACGATCGCCATGGGAAGCGGTGACGCGACTCGCACGCTGCAATCGGGCGATCCCGTGACGCAGGGTCAAGCGCTGTTCACCATCGCGCGTCAAGGCGGTTTCATCGTCAAAGCGCAGGTCGACGAGCAAGATATTATCGACGTTCGGATCGGCCAACGCGTCAACGTCGGCGGCCAAGACTTTCCCGGCCGCACGATCGTCGGACACGTCGCTCGCATCGCACCGGTCGCAGCCAAGTCGGCCGACGCCAGCAACACGGCCAAACAAGTCGAGACCACGATCTCGCTTGACGGCTCGCCGTCGTTTCTCCGCGACGGCATGAGCGCCGATGTCGACATTCTCACCACCTACGTCCCGCACGCGATCGTGGTTCCAAACGACGCCGTTACTACCGCCGGCGGCCGCTCGAGCGTCTTCGTGGTCGACAAGGGTGTCGCGCACAAACGCGTCGTGAAGATCGGCAAGGCCTCGGATACGCAAACGTGGATCTCGTTAGGCCTGCGGCCTGGCGAATCGGTCGTTTCGACGAAGGTTCCCGGCCTCACCGACGGAGCTCGCGTGCGCGTACTTCCGGCCGCATCCGCTGCGCCGGCCGGCGCGTGACGGCGTTCTTCTCCTACTTAGAAGAAGCCGTTACTGCGCTCTGGCGTAATCGCGCCCGTTCGGGTTTGACGATGCTCGGCATGATCATCGGCAGCGCGTCGATTATCACCGTTTTCGGCGTGAGCCGTGCGGCTTCGGGCGGCATCGCGTCGACCTTCGCATCGTTCGGACAACTACCGGTCAGCGTCTTCCCCGATCCCTCGCAAAACTACCCGCAGCAAGCCGCCATTCAGTATCGCGACGCCAAAACCGTTGCGTCTGCGCTCGGCGACGAAGCGGCGTCCGTCCAGCCTTCGTGGCAGCGCACCTATCGCATCACTTCTGCGACTGCACACGATTACGAATCGGTCGCGTCCGACGGCGGATATCACAACGACTCAATGGCGCTACTCGGCGGTCGGCGATTTACCCAACAAGATATCGACGGTGCCGCGCGTATCTGCATGCTCACCGCGGATTTAGCGCGGAAGTACTTCGGTACGCAACCGGCAGTCGGAAACGTTTTGAGGGTCGGCGGCGCACGCTTCGTCGTGACCGGCGTTTACGCGGATATAAAAGGGTCGTTCTTAAATTCTATTTTAAGCTCCAGCGCCGTCTTCGTTCCGTACTCCGCGTTCTATCAGGACTTTTCGCCGGGCAGCGTCGATTCGTTGCAGGTATTCGCTGCGCAACAGGACCGCGCGGACGCCGTGGGAGCCGCGGCTGTCGCGGTATTGCAGCACATCCACGGAACACGTTCGCAATACACGGTGCAAAATGGTGCCGGATTCGTAAGCAGTTTCGACGGGGCATTGAGCGTCATAGCTACGGGCTTATCCGCAATCGGCGGGGTGGCGTTGGTCGTCGCCGGTATCGGTATTATGAATATCATGCTCGTATCGGTCACCGAACGCACCCGCGAGATCGGCATCCGCAAAGCCATCGGTGCGACCCGCGGAAATATTGCGATGCAGTTCGTGATGGAATCGGTCGTCTTATCGCTGGCCGGAGGCGGAATCGGAATGCTTATCGGCCTGGTCGTGACGATCGGAGCGGCGTCTATTCTCAGTCGCCAACTTGGCGCGCTGTTAATTCCGTATCTGGCCATCATCTGCATCGCACTAACGTTTTCGCTCGTGGTAGGAACGCTGTTCGGTACGTATCCGGCGATTCGCGCCGCACGACTCGATCCGATCGAGGCGCTGCGCACATGATTTACGCCGTCGAAGCCTTTCGAGTTCTGTTCGCAAACAAGCTGCGATCGCTGCTGACGATGCTGGGGCTTATTGTGGGTGTCGGAGCGGTCGTTGCGATCGCGGTCCTCGGTAGCGGTATGGCCGGCGGCGTAGGCGGCTTGCTCGGCGGCATGTCCGACGAATCGTTTATCCTCTTTCCTAATCAGCAGCAAACCGATTTTGCGGCCTCCGAATTTCGGTTGTCGGATCTTCCCGCAATTCGGGAAGCCCTTCCGCAAGTCGTCGATGCAGTTCCGATCGCACAAGTGACCGATCTCGTGAGTTCGGGCCACCAACGCGGTCGTTATCGCTTATCGCCCGAAAGCGCGATTCCGTTCACCAATCTGCCGCTTCTCTACGGACGACGTATCGACCAACACGACATCGATGCTGCCGGTCACGTCGCCGTGCTCCAGCATGGCGCATATCTCCGGCTCTACCCGCAGGGGGGCGACCCCACCGGATCGAGCATCTATGCCGGACCGAATCGATTCGTGGTCATCGGCGTACTTACCGAACCGCGGCGAGGTTTTCTCAACGCCAACTTTTCGGGTCCGATCGCCATTCCGTGGACGACCTTCGTTCAGCGCTACGTTCGCGGAGACCGCGTCTTCGCTGCTCGATTTGTCGTGCGCGACGCGGGCGACATCGCATCCGCAGAGACGGCCGTGATAAAAATGATGCGCGTACTCCGCAACCGCCCGGATCTCCAATATCAAAGCTTCGACAAGTCGCAGGCCACGCAAGGCATCAACGTCGTGTTCGGCGTGATCACGGCGATCGTTGCCTTTATCGGTGCGATCTCGTTGCTCGTGGCCGGTATTGGCGTCATGAACATCATGCTCGTTTCGGTCGCCGAACGCACGCGCGAGATCGGTGTTCGCAAGGCCATCGGGGCGCGACGTTCGCAAATTCTCGCGCAGTTTTTTATCGAGGCCCTGACCTTATGCAGTGCGGGTTGCGCAATCGGTTGGGTGCTTGGAATAGTAGCCGGATGGGCAGTCGATAACCTCGCCATCGTCAAGGTGGCGGGTTCGATTCCCGCGTTACCGATCGTACCGACGTTGGCGATCGCCGTCGTATTCGCGATTGTGGTCACGCTCGCGTTCGGAACGTATCCGGCCTTTCGCGCGGCCGGTCTCGATCCGATCGAGGCTTTGCGCTATGAGTGAATCCGTCGCCATCGAGCTAACCGGCATCGAAAAAACCTACGAGCAAGGCCCGCTGCGCGTCCCGGTACTGCATGGCGTCGATCTGACGGTGCGCGCGGGAGAATATATCGCAATCATGGGTCCTTCGGGCTCGGGCAAGTCGACGATGATGAATCTGATCGGCTGCCTCGACCGGCCGACGGCGGGGACCTACGTGCTCGACGGGGTCGACGTTTCCAAGCTCGACGACGCAGCGCTGGCACACATCCGGTTGCGCAAACTCGGCTTTGTGTTCCAAGGCTTCAACCTGCTGGCGCGCAGCGACGCTCTGGGCAACGTCGCGCTGCCGCTCTTCTACGCGGGACTGTCGGGCCGGGAGCGGGTTACACGCGCTCGCGCCGCGCTCGAGGGCGTGGGCCTGGGCGACCGCGGGCATCACTTGCCTAGCCAGCTCTCGGGCGGCCAGCAGCAGCGGGTGGCGATCGCTCGCGCGCTGATCAACGATCCGGCAGTGCTGCTAGCCGACGAACCCACCGGTAATTTGGACTCGCGCACGAGCGACGACATCATGGCCCTCTTCAGCAAACTCCATGAAACCGGCCGTACCGTCGTGATGGTCACGCACGACGAGCACGTCGCCGAGCGAGCGAACCGGGTCGTCCGCCTCTTCGACGGGCGGGTCGTTTCGGACTCAGCGACCTCCTAGGATAGTGCCCAAATCGACACGATGTGTGACATTTCTGCGTTATCTTGGTAGATAGGTCTAAGCAACTCGAACGCCTATGGTTCTGGAGAATGGTGAATAAACGAATTCTTCCCACCCTCATCGTTGGTCTGATCGGCGCGATTGTCGGCAGCTTTTTAATGATGCTGTACGCGAGCTCACACTTCGGCGGCGCAACCGGCCCGGGTCAGACGCCTCCGGCGGTGGCGGCGCTTCCGCTCAACGGCGTGAGCGATCAAGATCGCATCGTGAGCGCGGTCAAACGAACGAAGTCGTCGGTCGTCGCGATCGTCGAACAAATCAACGGCCAGCAATACGTACCGGCCGATCCGATGCAACAATTCTTCGGCGGACAGAGCGGCGGCGTCGAGCGTCAATATAAAGCGCAAGCGTCCGGTTCGGGCTTCGTGTACGATTCGCAGGGCGACATCGTCACGAACGCGCACGTCGTGCAACCGCAACAAGGCGCGCAGGTAACCAAGATGACGGTCGTGTTTGCGAACGGCGATCACGTCCCGGCGCACGTTATCGCAGCCAACGTTGGCTCCGACACGGCGATCATCAAGGTGGATCGTTACGGAAAGCTTCCGCCGCCGCTGGAACTGGCCGACTCCGACAAACTCGAGCAGGGCCAGTGGGCCATCGCCATCGGCGAACCGCTGGAGCTTACGCAAACCGTGACCGTCGGCGTGGTTTCGGCCTTCCATCGCTCCGAGCCGATTCCGACCGAAAATGGCACCGTCATCGACTTCAAGGGACTACTGCAGACTTCGGCGCCGATCAACCCCGGCAACTCGGGCGGCCCGCTGATCGATCTCGACGGCCAAGTGATCGGCATCAATCAATCGACCGTCCGTTCGTCGTACGCGCAAGGCATCGGCTTTGCGATTCCGTCGAATACCGTTAGCTCGGTCGTCGCCGACTTGCTGAAGCACCCGGGCATCCATCAGGGAACCGACACCGGTTTCCTCGGCATCTACATGGCCGATATCACCGACGGCGTTCGTAACCAGATCGGCTACACCGGCCAGGGTGGCGTCGCGGTGCAACAGGTCTTCTCGGGATCGCCGGCCGACCAGGCCAGCATCCAGCCCGGGGACGTTATCCTCAAGGTCGACGGCAAGGCGTACAACACGCGCCAAGACCTGCATAACTACATCAGCGGTAAGAAGCCGGGCGATACGATCCACGTGGACTTATGGTCGAATGGCATGAAGAAACTCGCCGTAATCAAGCTCGGCGAAACGCCGGCGGCCCAACCCGTATCGCAGGGCCAAGGCCAAGGACAGGAGCAAGAGCCGCAGGATCAACAGCCGTAGGGTCCTCCGAAGGCCACTAGAACCGAGGGCGGTGCCGAAAGGCGTCGCCCTTCTCATATCCTGCAACCGGCCAATCGCGCCGGTTGTTTTACTTTGTGGAACATTCGAACCGCCCTCAGTGTATGATGGGCGAACAACATCAGTCTGCAATCGCTCGTAAGCGGCAAGGCGCCCGGCCGGGCGCGAACCGGAACCCTCGTGTGAATCCCGTGCACTCAACCTCGGTGCGCCGGCCCGATGGATCCCATTCGCACCTCCGCCGGCATGCTGGTCCCGGGTGAGACCGGACGCATTCTTTGAGGTACTAATATATGGCTAAAGTGGTCGGAATCGACCTAGGCACGACCAACTCTGTCGTCGCCGTGATGGAGGGCACGCAGCCCGCCGTCATCCCCAACGCTGAAGGATCGCGCACGACGCCGTCGGTCGTGGCCTTCACCAAAACCGGCGAACGACTCGTCGGCCAACTCGCTAAGCGTCAGGCGATCACCAATCCCGACCGCACGATCAGTTCGATCAAGCGGCATATGGGACAACCCGACTATTCCGTCAAGATCGACGGCAAGGATTACACGCCGCAAGAAATCTCGGCGATGATTCTGCAAAAGCTGGTCAACGACGCCAGCAACTATCTCGGCGAACGCGTGAGCAAAGCGGTGATCACGGTCCCCGCGTATTTCAACGACGCGCAACGTCAAGCGACCAAAGACGCCGGCAAAATTGCCGGTCTCGATGTGCTCCGCATCATCAACGAACCGACGGCCGCAGCATTGGCCTACGGTCTCGAGAAAAAAGGCAACGAAACCATTCTCGTGTGGGATCTCGGCGGCGGCACGTTCGACGTCTCGATCCTAGAAGTCGGCGACGGCGTCTTCGAAGTGAAGTCGACCAACGGCGACACGACCCTTGGCGGCGACGACTACGACCACCGCGTGGTGGAATGGCTCGTCGATCAGTTCCGTCGCGATCAAGGTATCGACCTAAGCAAAGATCGCCAGGCGATGCAGCGTCTCACGGAAGCTGCCGAAAAAGCCAAAATCGAACTCTCGTCGGTAGTGACCACCAATATCAACCTGCCGTTCGTCACGGCAGATCAAGATGGTCCCAAGCACCTCGATTACACGCTGACGCGCGCCAAGTTCGAAGAACTCACCAGCGATCTCACCGATCGTTGCGTCGGTCCGTTCAAGAGCGCGATCGCCGATGCGAAGCTCGATGCCTCGAAGATCGACGAGATCATCATGGTCGGCGGATCGACGCGCATGCCGGTCATCCAAGAACTCGTTCGTAAGCTCACCGGTAAAGAACCGAATCTCACGGTCAACCCCGACGAAGTCGTCGCGGTCGGCGCGGCGATTCAAGCCGGCGTGCTTTCCGGCGAAGTGCGCGACGTCGTTCTGCTCGACGTTACGCCGCTCTCGCTCGGTCTCGAAACGCTCGGCGGCGTCATGACCAAACTGATCGAACGTAACACGACGATTCCTACCAAGAAATCGCAGACGTTTACGACGGCTGAAGACGGTCAAACGTCGGTCGACATCCACGTTCTGCAAGGCGAACGTCCGATGGCCCAAGACAACAAGACCTTAGGGCGCTTCCGCTTAGAAGGCATTCCGGCGGCGCCGCGCGGCGTTCCGCAGATCGAAGTGTCGTTCAACATCGACGCCAACGGCATCGTCAACGTCGGTGCCAAAGATCTCGGCACGGGCAAAGAGCAGGCGATCACGATCACCGCTTCGACCAACCTCAACAAAGAAGAGGTCGACCGGATGGTTCGCGATGCCGAGCTGCAATCGGCCGCGGATAAAGCGAAGATGGATGAAGCCGAAGTGCGCAACAACGCGTCGAGCTTGATCTATTCCACCGAAAAGTCGCTCAAGGAAGTCGGCGAGAAGCTCGACCCGCAAGCGCGGGGCGAAGTCGAAAACGCGCTGTCAGACCTGAAGCGCGTCAGCGAAAACGGAACCGTCGATGAGATCCGGCCGGTGATCGACCGGCTGCAGCAGGCCAGCTACAAGATGGCCGAACTGCTGTACAAAGCCACCGCGCCCGAAGGCGAAGCGGCAGGCGCCGGTGAGGGAGCCGAAGACGGCGCGGGCGCGAGTCAGAACGGCTCGTCGTCGGCCGGAGTTCCTCCGGAAGACGTCATCGACGCCGAATTCAAAGAGTCCAAGTAAGGTCTCTTTCGCTACGACGCAACGACGTGCAATCCGCCGGCTTCAAAAGCCGGCGGAACGCGCGCGGCGCTTTTCATTACGAGTGTAGAAAGACGAATGTTTGACGATCAATCGGTGTTGAACACCGAAGCCGGAGACGCCGTCATCGAAACGGATGCGTCCGATACCGCTTCGCTCGAAGAGCGTTTGGCGCAAGCCGAAGCCCGAGCCGAAGAAAACTACAACAAGTTTCTGCTAGCCACCGCGGATTTTGAGAACTACAAGAAGCGCGGGCGACGCGACATCGACGCAATGGTCAGCCTGCGCCGGCGTTCGCTGCTCGAGCGCTTTCTGCCGGTGCTCGACAATCTCGAACGCGCTATGGCATACGAAGGCGGCGGCGACGTTCTGCGCGGCGGCCTAGAACAGACGCTGCGCGGATTCGAAGCGGTCATGAAAGCGGAAGGCGTGATCGCCATCGACGTCAAGAACAAACCGTTCGACCCGCACGTTGCCGAGGCGATCGCCACCGCCGCCCGCGAAGGCGTTGACGATGACGTGGTCATCGAAGTCGCCGAGAAGGGCTACCGATTGGGCGACGAGTTGTTGCGGCCCGCGAAGGTCGTCGTCGCGAAAAACGCGGAATGAATTTTAAGGACTATTACACGGTCCTCGGCGTTCCTAAGGACGCGCAGCAAAAAGATATAAAATCGACCTATCGCAGGCTGGCGCGCAAATGGCATCCCGACGCGAATCCCGACAACGTCAAGCAAGCCGAGGAGAAATTTAAAGAAATCTCCGAGGCCTACGAGGTGCTCGGCGATGCCGAGAAGCGCCGGAAATACGATCTGCTCGGACCCGATTGGCAGCAGGCGGCGCGACAAGCCGACCAGCAGCGCCAATATCGCACGGGTTCCGGCGAGGACTTCGGCTTTGGTGATTTCGGCGGAGCCGGCGAACCGGGGCCGAGCGGTTTTTCCGATTTCTTCGACATGTTCTTCTCCGGCGTCGGACGCCGGCAGACGACGCAGACGACCGGCTTTCCGCAACGCGGACAAGATTTGGAAACGAGCATCGAGTTAGGCTTGCGCGACGTCTACGACGGCGGCAAGAAAGCCATCTCGCTGCAAGTCGAAGATCTCTGTCCGCGCTGTCACGGAACCGGAACCGAAGCCGGACGGCTGTGCCCGCAATGTCACGGCACCGGCCGCGTGCTGTTGCTCAAGAAGTTCGAGGTTACCATTCCGCGCGGCATCGGCGACGGCCAACGGATTCGTCTGGCGGGCCAAGGCGGCGCCGGACGCAACGGAGCGCCCAACGGCGATCTGCACTTGATCGTCAAAGCCATCGACGATCCGACCTACAAGCGCAAGGGCGACGATCTGTACGTCGATCTGCCGGTCGGCATCTACGATCTGCTGCTGGGCGGCGAAGTTTCGGTTCCGACGCTGGGCGGACAGGTTGCGATGACGATCCCCGAGGGGACGCAGAACAACCGGCTGCTGCGACTAACCGGCAAAGGCATGCCGCGCGTAAAAGCCGGCGGCAGCGGCGACGAATACGTCCGCCTGATCGGTCAGCTCCCGCAGAATCTAAGCGATAAAGAAAAAAAACTGTTCAAAGAACTCGCATCCATCCGAAGAGGTAACGAACAACGTGATTAAAGAGATCGCCTTCACGGTTTACCCTGCCAAAGATGTTCGCGCGTTGCGCGAGTGGTACGAAAACAATTTAGGCTTAAAGTTCACCGGGCCGTACGTCGAAGACGGCGTCGAGAAATACAACGAAACGACCATCGGCGGCGCGACGTTCAGCTTGATGACGCCTGACTGGGTCGAGCGCGACCCGGGCAGTGCCGGAAGCGTCGTTTTCGAAGTCGACGATATCGACGCCGAAGTCGCGCGCCTGCGCGAAAAAGGCGTAATGGTCGAGGATCCCTATGCAACGCCGGTGTGCAAAATTGCCGGTTTCCAAGACGCCGAAGGAAACAAGGTTTCGTTCCATCAGATTACCGTTCCGCATTAAGCGTTCCAAGTGGTCTGAGTTCGGGGGCCGTGCGCGATGATTAGCGGGCACGGCCTCATGTACTCCGCGATGTACCGCAACGATAAACCCAAAGGCCCGCGCCGGCGCATCGATTTCAAACGCCTGGCCGGCATTTTTGGGCCTTACTGGCGCCAGCAAGCCACCGTTCTGGTGTGCATCGTGCTCGGTTCGCTCCTTGGATTGATCCCGGGCTTCGTAACGGCCCGAATTATCGACACGGCGATCCCGCACCGTTCGCTTTCCGAACTAGCCATCGACGTGGGCATCATTCTCGCCGCGGCCCTCGTGGCAGCGTTGATCGGTGTCGCGCAGGGCTACCTCAATTCGGTGGTCGGCGAAGGCATCATGCGAGACATCCGAACGCAACTCGTCGGACACATGCATCGGCTGCCGCTCTCGTTTTTCACCGGCACCAAGACCGGCGAAATCATGAACCGCGTCAGCAACGACGTCGATAATATCGACAACGTTGTGACCGGGACGCTGACCTCGATCGTGACCAGCGTGGTGACGATCGCGTCCACCTTGGTCGCGATGTTCGTGTGGGATTGGCGCCTCGCGCTGATTTCGACCGTCATCGTCCCGCTGATGGTCCTACCTCTTGGGCCGGTCGGCCGCAAGATGTACGACGTGCGCAAGAAGACGCGCGAGAAACGCGACGAGATCGAATCGATCACGCAAGAAACGCTGTCGATCTCGGGCATCACCCTGATCAAGTCGTTTGCGCGCGAGAACTACGAGCGCAAACGGTTTTACGACACGGGCACGCGTCTGATGGGCCTGGAGATCGACCTCGCGATGGTCGGACGCTGGTTCCTCGCGCTGATAACGGCAATGGTGATCGTCGGGCCGGCGCTGGTATGGTTCGGCGGCGGATGGTACGCCATCGCCGGCACCCTGAAGGTCGGCGTCGTCGTCGCATTCGTGTCGTTTATCCAGGGGCGTTTGTACGGACCGGCCGCTGCGCTCGCCGGGATCCAAGTGCAGATCGTTAGCGCCTTTGCAGTGTTCGAGCGCATCTTCGAGTATCTCGATCTGCCGTCCGAGCAGTACGATCCGCCCGGTGCAGTATCGCTACCGCAAGTCCACGGCGACGTTGCGTTCGAGGACGTGCATTTTTCGTACGACGACTCTCGCTCGATTCTTAATGGCGTTTCCTTCAACGTGAAGGCCGGGCAAATCGCCGCGTTCGTGGGGCCTTCGGGAGCCGGGAAAACCACGATCACGTCCTTGGTGCCGCGCTTCTATGACCCGACCGCAGGGCGCGTTCTGATCGACGGCTACGATGTGAAAACGCTCGGACTCGAATCGCTGCGTCGCGACATCGGCATCGTCACGCAAGAAACGTATCTCTTCCACGATACGATTGCGTCGAACTTGCGCTATGCGAAGCCCGAAGCGACCCTCGCCGAGTTGCAAGCGGCGTGCGCTGCAGCTAACATCGACGAGTTCATCCGTTCGCTGCCCGACGGGTACGAAACGATCGTCGGCGAGCGCGGCCACAAGCTCTCGGGTGGCGAGCGCCAGCGTTTGGCGATCGCCCGTGTGCTTTTGAAAGACCCGCGAATCCTGATTCTCGACGAAGCCACCAGCTCGCTCGATTCCGAACGCGAGGCGGCGATTCAGGTCGAGCTGGAAATCGCCATGCGCGGCCGCACGAGCTTAGTAATCGCCCACCGGCTTTCGACCGTGCTGTCGGCCGATACGATCTTCGTGGTCGATGGCGGGCGCATCGTTGAATCCGGGAGGCACGCGGAACTGCTGGCACGTGGTGGTCTCTATTCGCGGCTGTATCACACGCAGTTCCGCGACGTCAGCGCGTCGGCGCTCGATCGGGCTTAGTACGCTCCGGCGGCGATTCCCATATTCACCTGGTGAATGGCCTGGCTGACGAGGCTGATTGCTTGCTGGCGGTGGCCGGCCTTATCGGCGGTTGCGGTCTGGAGTTGCGTTGCCGCCGATTCTAGATCGGTGAGGGCGTTTCGCATGTGTACCTGGGTAGCCGCGACGGCGGTGCCGCCAATGACGATACCGAGAATCAGGGCCAGCGCGAACGCCAGAAGGCCCGAACGTGATTTGAGTTGCATGGTGTCTCCTCGTTGAAGTTGCGTTGTACGGACTTTACCACTTTTTTTGAACCGTATTACCAATGTTCCCGTTTCTTCAGCGAGAGTTAATCCGTAGCGGCCGGAACGTCCATCACGGCCGGGGCGACCGGTACCAACAGTTCCGGCTCGCTGGCGCGCCGCACGTCGTCGATCGAAACCCCCGGCGCGAGTTCGCGCAATACCAGCCCTTCGGGCGTCACGTCGATCGTCGCCAAGTCGGTGATCAGCCGGTGCACCACCCTCCGCCCCGTCAAGGGCAGCGAACAGGTTCGAACGATCTTATGCGAGTTGCCCTTGGCAACGTGCTCCATCATCACGATCACGCGTTTGGCGCCGTGCACCAAATCCATCGCGCCGCCCATTCCCTTGACCATCTTTCCGGGAATCATCCAATTCGCCAGATCGCCATGCTCGGAAACTTGCATCGCACCCAACACTGCGAGATCGATGTGTCCGCCGCGAATCATTCCAAACGAAAGCGACGAGTCGAAGAACGACGCACCCGGCTGCACCGTCACCGTTTCTTTGCCGGCGTTTATGAGGTCCGGGTTCTCCTCGCCTTCGTACGGATATGCTCCCATGCCAAGAATGCCGTTCTCGCTCTGCAGCGTAACGGTGACGTCGGGAGCGACGAAGTTCGGCACGAGCGTCGGAAGTCCGATTCCAAGGTTCACGTACTGTCCGTCGCGGAGTTCGGCGGCGACACGCGCGGCTAGCTGCGAGCGAGTTAGGGCCACGACTATGCCTCCCCGCGCTTACGCGTGGTAACGCGTTCGATGCGCTTTCCTTGCGGCCCGACGCGCACGATGCGCTGAACGAAAATACCCGGCAGGTGCACGTCTTGCGGATCGATCCGGCCCGGCTCGACCAACTCTTCCACTTCGGCGATCGTGATGCGGCCGGCCATCGCGCACAACGGGTTGAAATTGCGCGTCGCCTGATTAAAAATCAAATTGCCGGCACGGTCGCCGACCGACGCCCGCACCAACGCAAAGTCGCAAACGATGCCGGCCTCGAGCACGTACTCTCGCCCGTTAAAAACGCGCGTTTCCTTTTTGGGCGATGCGATCGCGACGCTGCCGTCGGACGCATAGCGCCATGGAAGGCCACCGTCGGCAATCATCGTACCGTCCCCAGCCGGCGTATAAAAAGCCGGTATGCCGCAACCGCCGGCGCGCAAGCGTTCGGCCAGCGTGCCCTGCGGGCACAATTCGACTTCGAGTTCGCCGCTCAAGTATTGCCGCTCGAACTCGCGGTTTTCGCCGACGTACGAGCCGGTGGTGCGCACGATACGTTTGTGATCCAACAAAACGCCCAAACCCCAGCCGTCGACGCCGCAATTATTCGACACCGTTACCAGGCTGGTTGCGCCCTGTTCGAAGAGCGCCTCGATGAGATTGTGCGGGATACCGTTGAGCCCGAATCCACCCACCGCCAGCGTCGCGCCGTCGGGAATGTCGGCGACCGCATCGGTGCAGGAGGCGTACACTTTCTCCATGCCCGGCTTATGCGTGAGGAGCCGCCCGCGTCCTGCCAAGGCGCGGCGGCGTCCGTCGCGAAGCTCGGCCATGTTCGTATCGAGGAGAAACACATGACGACGACCACCGTATCGACCGGCGCAAGCAACGACGAAGAACGCATGATCGTCGAGGCGGTGCGCGAGCTCGTAAACGAAAAAGTTGCGCCGCGAGCGGCCGAAATCGACGAAACCGGCGAATTTCCGTGGGACATCAAACAACTTTTCGCCGAAAACGATTTGCTCGGCATTCCGATTCCGAGCGAGTACGGTGGCCTCGGCGGAACGTTTCTTACCTACGTGAAAGTCGTCGAAGAGATCGCGAAAGCGTGCGCCTCGAGTTCGCTCATCGTCGCCGTGCAGGAGCTCGGCATGCTCCCGATCATGATCGCCGGCGATGAGAAACAGAAGCGCCGTTTCCTTCCACGCATCGCATCCGGCGAACATATCGCGGCCTATGCGCTGACCGAGGTGTCCAGCGGTTCCGACGCGCTCGGGTCGATGCGCACGCGCGCCGAACGCCGCGGCGATACATACGTTTTAGACGGTCAAAAAATCTGGATCACCAACGGAAGCGTGGCCGACGTCGTGTGCGTGTTTGCCGTCACCGATCCGCAGGCCGGTTCGCGCGGCGTTAGCGCGTTCGTCGTCGAGAAAGACGCGCCCGGTTTCTCGGTTGGAAAGAAAGAAAAGAAAATGGGGATTCGCGGGTCACCTACCGTCGAGCTGTCGTTCGACGGCTGCGAGATTCCCGCCGAAAACCGGCTCGGCGAGGAGGGCGAAGGTTTTAAAATCGCAATGCGTGTTCTCGATAAGTCACGACCCGGAATTGCCGCACAAGCGCTCGGCATCGCCGCCGGCGCACTGGATTACGCCACCAACTATGCCAAAGAACGCATCGCTTTCGGTAAACCGATCGGCCAACACCAAGGCGTCGGCTTCATGTTGGCCGACATGAAAACCGAAGTGGAAGCCGCGCGAATGATGCTGTACGAAGCGGCGCGCAAGTGCGACGCGGGCGCCCCCGACGTCACGTTATGGGCCGCTATGGCCAAACTCAAGTGCGGAGACGTCGCGATGTCGGTGACGACCGATGCGGTGCAAGTTCTCGGCGGGTTCGGATACTCTACCGAATATCCGGTCGAGCGTATGATGCGCGACGCCAAGATCACGCAGATCTACGAAGGAACCCAGCAGATTCAGCGTCTCGTCATTTCACGCGCGCTCGTCGGCAAAGCCAAGCCGTAACGAGCGCGCGCTCCAGCCTCGCGAAGCCTTAACGCAAGGCGGTGCGAGCGACGCCCGTCTTGCGAACGGTCATACAGTCGGGATGAACGTTACCGACCGGATCCTCGTCGGGATCTTCGGAGATCGTTCCGTCGGATAACGACGCCGGTCCGGTTTCGGGGACGAACGGCGGAGCGTTAATCGGCACGAACGGGCGCGGCGCCTGGGTGAAGTCAAACGCGTCCGACAAATCGTTGGCGCGCACGTCGGTCGCTCTGAGCGAACCCTTGGGTATTCCAAACGTCTCTTCGGCGAACGCGATAATGCTGCCGAACTCGTACTGCACGTGCGAGACGTAGCCTTGTTTGGCGTACGGGGAGATGACGATCAGTGGAACCCGGAATCCCAACTCCATGTAGTTGTTCTCCATCGGCGGAGGGACGTGATCGTAAAAACCGCCCCACTCGTCCCACGTAATGACGATCGCGGTGCTGTTCCAGTATTGGCTAGCCCCAATCGCATTGACGACGGCCGCAACCCACGAAGGGCCTTCGTTGCTACGGTTACCCGGATGGTCCGAGTGTTTGCTGTCGGCAGGCATGACCCACGACATTCCGGGCAGCGCACCGGTCGCGATGTCCGAGATGATGGTCGCCGGCGGCGTGACCACGTTGGCATAATCCGGACCGTATCGCACGTGACGGATCGCGTCGAAGGCGTGCCACAAGCCCGGTCCCGTGCCGTTCTGGTAGTAGCGCCACGTTACGCCGTGAAAATCGAGCAGATCGGTGAGTACCGGCCGGTTAAAGCACGGGCGCGGCGTGGGTCCGGGTTGGCCGTTGTTCGGATTGATCGTGTCGATCGCTTCGGTCGGCGGGCCGTCGCAACCGGCTTCCGTCTTCATGCCGGTCTTGCTGTCGAAGGGGTCGCTGGACATGTCGAACGTCGTCTCAGGCAGCGCTGCGCCCGACCCACTCACGATATATTGATGCGCCGGAAAGCTGCCGGCTTGCTGCGTCTGAAACATGTCGTCGCCGAACACGTATTGCGTGGCCATGTCGTCGTACGGCTGCACTTCACTCAACGGTGCGAATGAATATGGACGCAGCTGAAATTCTTTAGGTATGCCCGACGCGAAACCGTCGTTCGCACCACAATCATAATCCAACACGAACGATTTGTGCCCGTGGCCCAGGCCGTAGCGGGTCGCCAGCGATGCCTGCTTCAAATTGACGCGCTGGTTACCGAGCATACCCCACGACTGGATGTTGGCGCCTTCCGAAGCCAGCGCTTGGAACAAATCGTCCGGCGTGCGATTCTCCTGGAAGATGACGACGACGTGCTGGATGTAGTTCGACGGATCTTGCTTCTTGCCGGGTAGACTCATCGACGCACTTTGCGGGATGGCCGCACTCTGCTGTTGACCCGAACAAGAAACGATCAATATGGCTAACGCCAATGGAAAAAACGCAATGTACTTCATTGTCGACCCTCGAGCGCGGCGCACGTTGTGTTGCGTAGACTTGAGCGCATTCGTTACAAAACCTTCGCGCATTAATCTTACGAAACGGTACTGGCACGCGCACGCTCGCCTGCCGTGATGGCTAATAAAGTTAACTTAGGTTACTTTTGGAGCCTGTCGCATCATCGCCGTTGGCGCGCTCGCCCGTGTTATGAACAGTCCTGCAGTTAATCTACCGCCG
The DNA here is from genome assembly GCA_036490475.1 of Candidatus Tumulicola sp. Classification (NCBI taxonomy): domain Bacteria; kingdom Bacillati; phylum Vulcanimicrobiota; class Vulcanimicrobiia; order Vulcanimicrobiales; family Vulcanimicrobiaceae; genus Candidatus Tumulicola; species Candidatus Tumulicola sp. The sequence continues at coordinate 1,693,029 of DASXDT010000006.1, read as the reverse complement.
TCGGCATCTTCCGATATCGTACCATCGAATAAAGCGCAGGCCAGGCGGGGCTAAACTTCGGAGAGCCGATCTGTACGAACGGTCGCGGCGTCTGGGTGAAGTCAAGCGCATACGACAGATCATTAGCACGCACGTCGGTGGCGTTCAGCGAACCTTTGCGAATGCCGAACGTCTCTTCGGCGAACGCTATCGGCTGACGAACTCGTCCTGCACGCAACTCTGCCGTTAGCCGGAACAAGAAACGATCGACGTGGCAAACGCTAATGGAATAAACGCGTCGAAGTCGGGTGCGGCATGCGTTGTTTTATTAAGAGTTGATTATATTAGCCATTTAGGACTGGATTACCGCTCGCCCGCAGTATTCGAACGGGAAATGGCGGCTTGTCTTTCCAATATCAATTCGAGCTAGTTGCTAAAACAAACTGGCTCAAACACATTGGCAAGGTCCGTGTTGCGTAAGGAGACCATACTTTGCAACGATTTACGCTCGTGTTCGCATTCATCGCCGTTAGCTGTTGCGTTACCGGGTGCGGGGCCCAGCACGAGGCCATCCCCACTACGGCCGCGGTGGATCGCCAGGCCGTTTTGCGCGCAATCTCACCGATCCAACATGTCGTCATTATCTTTCAAGAAAACCGCACACCCGACAACCTGTTTCACGGACTTCCGGGTGCCGACACCGTTTCGAGTGGTCTCAACTCCAAGGGCCAAACGGTACCGCTCCATGAGACCTCGCTGGCATGGAAGTATGACCTCAACCATCGGCATCTAGCCTTCACGCAAAGTTGCAACGCCGCGCCATCCCAGCTTACGACATGCCGGATGGACGGGTTCGACTTGATCCAAACCAACTCGCCATCGTGCAAGATAAGCGCCGACTGCGCCTACGCCTACGTCCCGCGCACCGAAGCGCAACCCTACTTCGACATGGCGACGCAGTACGGCTTCGGCGATAGGATGTTCCAAACCAATCAGGGCCCGAGCTTTCCCGCCCATCAGGAAATCATCAGCGGAGACGCATCGGCCGCACCGCGCTATCCCGATCGGCAGGTTGCCGAGAACGGCATCGGTCACGGGCTCTTTGGAGCGCACGGCGGCTGCGACAGCCAAGCGTCGGTACGTGTAGAAACCATTGCGCTGGAACCGCTAGGTTCGCCCGAAGGCGACCGCGTGTTTCCCTGCTTCGAGCGACCGGTGTTGGCCGATCTGCTCGATTCCAACGGGGTATCGTGGCGATACTACCAGCATACCCTGGGTCAAGGGTTATGGAAGGCCTACGATGCGATCCGGCACATCCGTTACGGCAAGGACTACCGTTATGTGATCAAGCCTTCGCAGCAAATTCTTACCGACATCAAAAACGGCCGGCTAGCCGGCGTAGCGTGGGTGATGCCCGACGCGCTGCACAGCGATCACTCCGGCACGAAATCGGCCGCCGGCCCATCGTGGGTGGCGGCGGTCGTCAACGCGGTTGGGACGAGCTCGTATTGGAACAACACGGCGATTATCCTCACGTGGGACGACTGGGGTGGCTGGTACGATCATGTGGCGCCGGTCGTTCGTAACAACTACGAACTGGGTTTTCGCGTGCCGCTGGTCGTCATCTCCCCGTATTCCAAGAAAGGCTACGTTTCACATCAACATTACGAGTTCGGCAGCATCTTGAAGTTCACCGAAGAAACGTTCCACGCCGGATCGCTCGGCACGACCGACGCGACGTCGCACGGTCTCGACGATTTCTTCGACTTCCACCAGTCACCGCGTCGTTTTAAGGTCATCAAGGCGCCGCCATTTGTGCCGTCCTTCGGCCCGGCATCCGACGAGGAAGACTACTAAGACGGTTTACAAAGCCCAAAGCCGGCCCGCGCCGAAAAGACTGGCAGACATGTCCGACCCGATGAAGCCCGAGTTTACCGCAATGAATCCGATCGTCGCGGCGGCAACCAAAATCCGCGCGCAACGCGAGGTCGAGCGCGCCGCGGCCGAGTCGCAGGGCGCCCCTCCGCGGCGCCCCGAGGACGCCGAAGAATCGCTGCGAGCGTTCTTCGACTATTTGGTGACGGGAGCCAAGCGCGTTAACGCCGTGCTTGGCAAACGCACCGGCGTCAAGGTGATTCGCCTGGAACGGCCGTTGCGTCTCCGGCTTCGATTTGGAGAACTGCGGATAGCGCTCGATCTCGACGACATCGAACAACTCGTTCGCATACGCGGGCTGGAACTCGACGGCGACTATCAGTTCGATGCGTCGTCGGACCTGCCGGCGCTGATCGACGTATCCAAGATATCGACCGCAGCCGGCTACGGAGAGGCGATTACGCCTTCTTCTTTGTTGCGACGGATCGCGAAGGACGCCGAGCTTCCGACACCTTCCCACTTGCTCTCGCCCGGACCGTTGCAATTTTCGCTAGAATCGCCGGAGTCGGACACAAGCGATTGACCGGGCAGCGCTCGCACAGCGGGCGCGGCGCCTTGCAGATCGCCCGGCCGTGCAAAATCAACCAATGCGTAGCGGCACCCCACTTGGCGCTTGGAACGAGTTTCGTAACATCGTCTTCGACGTGTCGCGGCGTCGTGCCCAAGGTCAGGCCGAGGCGGTGTGAGACGCGAAACACGTGCGTGTCCACCGCTAACGCGGCGCTATCGAACGCGTTGGCCATCACCACACTGGCGGTCTTGCGACCGACGCCGGCGAGCGATTCGAGCGAATCGCGATCTTGCGGAACGACACCGCCGAAGCGTTCTAACAAGTCTTGCGCGCAGCGGACGATGTTGCGCGACTTCATGCGAAAGAATCCGGTCGACTTGATAATTTTTTCGACGTCGGAGAGTCTTGCCGCGGCCAGATCGCTGGGCTGCGGGTATTTTTCGAAGAGCGCCGGCGTCGTCATGTTCACGCGCACGTCGGTCGTCTGTGCCGACAAGATCACCGAGATGAGCAGCTCGTACTCATTGCGATAGTGCAATGCCGTTTCGGCTCTCGGATACTCGCGCTCTAAGATCGCGAGCTCCTCGAGCGCTACCGCTCGAGTGACTTTTTTCTTGGGAAACGGAATAGCCGGCACGCGAGCGCCTTATCCGGCGCGTTGATGGCTCCTTCGCTATCCCTCGCGCAGCGAGACGCGCTCCTCGCGAACGGTCACCAATCCGTCGCGCTCGAGCCCAGCGAGGATCGCTCGGACGTCGCCGGCGTCGCGCTCCGGGAGCAGCGCGTGCAGCGAGCCGTGCAAATCAAGGAACGACATCGTCGCCCCGGCTTCCAACGCGCGCAGCCGGTCGACGATCCGGCCGCGCGCGAAGCGGACCGTACGCTCGAACGGCAGGTGCGCGGCCGGTTTCAAAGCCTGCCTTCGAAGTGACTCTAAGCGCACGGCATCGACCGGCGCCGCGCTGCAATCCGCGAGTAGCGGGCAGATAAGGCATTTCGGGGCTCGAGCCGTGCAGATCGTCGCTCCCAGATCCATCAAGGCCGAGTTCCAATCGTGCGAGCGGCCGGGAGACGCGGCTTCGCGCGCAAGGGATTCGACCTCGCTCCGGGGCGCCGGCTCGGGATATTCCAATCCGAGGAACGAGCGCTGCAGCACGCGGCGGATGTTGACGTCCATCGGAGCGTCGTCCAGATCGAACGCGAAGGCGCGAACCGCCGCCGCCGTATACGGGCCGATGCCGGGTAACGATCGCAGAGTCTCGGCTTCGGCGGGCAGGCTCCCAGCGTGGCGCTCCATGACGATTTGGGCGAGCGCGCGCAGCCGGACGGCCCGGCTGTTGTAGCCGAGGCCCTGCCAGGCGCGCAACACGTCGGCCACCGAGGCCTCGGCTAAGGCCGCGAACGAGTCGAAGCGACCGACGAACGGTTCGAAGGCCGCCGCTACCCGCTCGGCCTGCGTCTGCGCCAGCATGAACTCGCTCACCAGCGTCCGGTACGGCGAACGTCGCGATCTCCAAGGAAGATGGCTTCGGCCGTTGCGCTCGTACCAGCCAAGCAGCGCGGCGCGCACCCGGCCGATCCTGGGATCCATCGCGCGCGATTCGCGGGGCGCACCCAAAGAAGCCTCGAAGCTGTTGATATTACCGCATGAGAAACGGAGAGACGAGTTTGTCTGAACATCGCGTAGACGCAGTCGTTATCGGCGCCGGCCCCGGTGGCTATCACGCCGCGATCCGGTTGGCCCAGATTGGAAAGCGCGTGATCTGCGTCGATCGCGACGAGGTTGGCGGCGTTTGCCTCAACTGGGGCTGCATCCCGACCAAAGCGTTGCTGCACGTCGGCGAGGTGATTCGCCACATCGAACACGCCGACGCGATCGGACTGACGGTCGACCGCCCTAAAGTGAACCGCGAAGGCGTCGAAAAATTCAAGTCGGACGTCGTTAACTCGAACGTCGGCGGCGTCAAAACGCTGTTCAAGGCCAACAACGTCGAGTTCGCATACGGCGAGGCATCGTTCAAGAGCCCGACCGAAATTTCGGTCAAAGGCAAAGACGGCACGGTTACGACGTACGCGACCGATTATGTCGTAATCGCCACCGGGTCGGCGCCGGTCGACGTAAAAGCGTGGCCGCGCGACGGCGACCGCATCATCAACTCCGACGACGCGGTGCAAATCAAACGCATTCCGAAGAACTTGCTGGTCATCGGCGGCGGCGTGATCGGTCTGGAGTTCGCAACCGTTTACGCGCGCATGGGCGCTAAAGTTTTGGTCGTCGAGATGCTCCCGCAAATCCTTACCGGCACGGATACCGAAATTTCGAAGACGCTCGGACGCATCTTGAAAAAACAGGGCGTCGAAATCATGCTCGATACCAAAGTGACTGGCATCGCCCCGTCCGGCAAAACCGTTAAGGCGACGTTCAATGGAACCGGCACCAACGGCAAAGATGAAACGCGCGAATACGATACGGTGCTGGTGGCGGTCGGGCGCCGCCCGGTTACCGACAATCTGAATCTGCCCGCCGTCGGCTTGACGACCGACGAGCGTGGATTCATCGCGGTCGACCAACAGCTGCGCACCAAAGTTGCGAATATCTTCGCGATCGGCGACGTCACCGGGCAACCGCTGCTCGCGCACCGCGCGATGAAGCAAGGCGTCATCGCGGCCGAAGTAATCGGTGGCGATGCGTCGGCCGCATTCGATCCGATGGCCATACCGAACTGCGTGTATACCGATCCCGAAGTGGCCACCGTCGGCTTGTCCGAGGAAGAAGCCAAAGCGCAAGGCTACGAAGTGCGCATCGGAAAGTTTCCGTTGGCGGCGAGCGGACGCGCGCGCACGATGAACGAGTCGGACGGGATGCTCAAACTCGTCGGCGATGCCAAGACCGATCTGTTGCTGGGCATGCACATCGTGGCACCACAGGCCGAGTCGCTCATCGGCGAAGGACTGATCGCGCTCGAGATAGGCGCGACCTTGGAAGACATCGGTCTTTCGGTCCATCCGCATCCCACGCTGACCGAGGCGATCATGGACGCCGCCGAAGCCGCGCACGGCAAGGCGATTCACATCGTCAATCCCAAACCGAAGGCGCCCGCCGCTGCTAAAGCCTAACGCACAGTCCGCGACGACTGCCAGGCTGATCGATCTCGGAACCTGCCGGTACGCTGCGACGTTGGATCTCCAACGCCGCGTACACGCCGAGGTCCGAGACGGACGCGCGCCCGACACTTGGATCGTCGTCGAGCATTTGCCGGTCGTGACGCTCGGCCGCCAAGCAAAAGGCGAGCACGTGCTGATCGACCGCGTGGAACTCGCGCGCCGCGGCATCGACCTGGTCGCAATCGAACGTGGCGGCGACGTGACGTATCACGGACCGGGACAGTTGGTCGTCTATCCCATTCGCCGTCTCGAACGCTTCCGCGAAGTCGTGCCGCTAGTGCGCGCGCTCGAGGGCGCCGCGATCGACGCATGCGCGCGCTTCGGCGTGAAGGCCGAACGATGGAGCGAACACGCCGGCGTTTGGGTCGGCGGCAATCAGATATGTGCGATCGGCCTGGCGATTCGGGAGATGACTTCGCTGCACGGCATCGCGTTTAACGTAACGACCGCCCTGGATTACGACCAACTGATCGTTCCCTGCGGTCTTCCGGCACGCGGCATCACCTCGCTCGCCCGCGAGAGCGCGATGCCGGTCTCGGTCGCCGCTGCCAAGCGCGCTCTCCTCGAAGAACTGGCACGCACGTTCGACGTACGTTTCGAAGCGTACGAAACGGCTCTGGCCTGCTAACGACATGGCTATCGAAATCGATCTCCTGGCCGCAAATCCGGCAACGCGTATTCGCAAGCCGGCGTGGCTTAAGGTCTCGCTTCCGGCCGGCGACGATTACGAGCGGGTCAAGGCGAAGGTTGCCGGACTCTCGCTTCACACGGTGTGCAAGGAAGCGGCGTGTCCGAATCTGGCCGAGTGTTGGGGAGCCGGAACGGCGACGATCATGATTCTCGGCGATACGTGTACGCGCGGCTGCCGCTTCTGCAACGTGAAGACCGGAAATCCGCGCGGCCAAGTGGATTGGCTGGAGCCGGTACGCGTGGCGGATGCGGTGCGAGACCTCGGCTGGCGCTATTTAGTGCTCACGGCCGTCGACCGCGACGATCTTGCCGACGGCGGGGCGCTGATTTTCGCCAACACTGTGCGCGAGATTCACGCTCGCGTGCCTGGATCGAAGGTCGAAATCCTGAGCGGCGACTATCGCGGCGACCTTCGATCTCTCGATATCGTGATGGACGCCGAGCCCGATGTCTTCGCGCATAACCTGGAGACGGTTCGGCGACTCACGCCCTCGGTACGCGACAAGCGCGCCGGATACGATCAATCGTTGCGCGTGCTGTCGTACGCAAAGAGCCGCGCTCCACAGCATTACACGAAGACGTCATTGATGCTAGGACTGGGCGAGACGGCCGGAGAGGTCGAGGCCGCGATGGACGACGCCCGCTCGGCCGGCGTCGATATCTTTACAATGGGGCAGTATCTGCAGCCGAGCAAACGGCATCTACCCGTCCACGCCTTCGTAACGCCGGAGGAATTCGAAGCCTACGGGCTCCTGGCGCGCGGCAAGGGCTTCCATCAGGTGGTCTCCAGCCCGCTTTCGCGCAGCTCGTATCACGCCGAGCAAGCATTTCCCGCCTGAGAAACGCTTCTTCGGAATAGTTCCTTTGACGCGCAACCCAGGGCGCCTAAGGGTTTTTTAACCGTTTCGTGACCAAGATGTTCCTGACGCGCCCGGTGTTGGCCGTCGTATGCTCGCTGATCATCCTGATCGGCGGCGGCGTCGTCATCCCGGTGCTGCCGATCGCGCAATATCCGCAAATCGCGCCCCCGGTCGTCACCGTTTCGGCGACCTATGTTGGTGCCAGCCCTCAGGCGGTCGAGGCGCAGGTGACGACCCCGATCGAACAAGCCGTGAACACGGTTCAAGGGCTTCGCTATATCTCGTCGACCAGCGCTCAGGGCATCTCGTCGATCACGCTGACGTTCACGCTGGAAACCAATCTCGACATCGCCGCCGCCGACGTTCAGAACGCGGCGCAGACGGCGCTCGGGCAGTTGCCGAGCAGCGTTCAACAGCTCGGCATCACGGTTTCTAAGAACGCCGGCACGTTCGTCATGGGTATCGCGCTGACGTCCGACAACAAAGATATCGACACGCTGCAACTAAGCAACTACGCGCAGCTCAACATCGTCAACAACTTGTCGCGCGTATCGGGGGTCTCGGGCATCCGCATCTTCGGTCAGCGCCAGTACGCCATGCGCATCTGGCTCAACCCGGTCGCGCTCGCGCAACAGGGGCTCGACGTGGGCGACGTGATCAGCAGCTTGCAAGAGCAAAACGTCGCCATCGGTGTCGGCAGCATCGGTTCGCCCCCACAGCCGAAGACGCAGGCACACACCTACACCGTCAACGCGGTGACGCAATTATCGACTCCCGAAGAGTTCTCCAACATTATTTTGCGGCAGAACCTAAACGGCGGCTACACCCGCATCCGCGACGTCGGCCGCGTGGAACTGGGAGCGCAAGACTATTCGAGCGCGCTGCGGTTCGACGGTGAATCGAAGGTCGTCGGATTGGGCGTGCAGCAGTATCCCACCGCCAACGCACTGGACGTTTCGAAAGCGACACTTGCGCAGATGAACCAACTGGCGAAAGCGTTTCCGCCGGGCGTTCACTGGACGGTTGCGTTTAGCACTACCACCTTCGTGCAAGAGTCGATCAAAGAAGTCGTGATCACGCTGCTTCTATCGATCTTCTTGGTGGTGTTGGTCATTTACGTCTTCTTGCAGGACCCGAAGTCGACGCTGATTCCGGCCGTGACGATTCCCGTCTCGCTCATCGGAACGTTCTTCGTCATGAAGATTTTCGGTTTCTCGATCAATACAATTACGTTATTCGGGTTGACCTTGGCCACGGGACTGGTGGTCGACGACGCGATCGTCGTCATTGAGAACATCGCACGTCACATCGAGATGAACAAAGGCAAGAAGAGCGCGCTCGAGAGCGCGGCTGAAGCCATGACCGAAATTCAAAGCGCGGTCATCGCATCGTCGCTGGTTCTGCTTGCCGTGTTCATTCCGGTCGGCTTCTTCCCGGGTACCACGGGCCAACTGTACAAGCAGTTCGCCTTGACGATCGCCGCGGCGATCACCATCTCCCTGTTCCAAGCCCTGACGCTCGCACCGGTGCTTTCGGCGCGCTTGCTCAGCGGCGAATCCGAATCGAACTTCATCTTCTTCCGCTGGTTCAATCACGGCTTGCACCGTTTCCGCGAATGGTATGCGCGCCAACTTCCGCGGGCGTTCCGGTTCCGTTGGTTCGTCGCCGGCGCGTTCGCGCTAGCGCTCGCCTTCACCGGATTCTTGTTCGTCAGCACGCCGCAGGCGTTTATCCCGGATGAAGATCAAGGCTACTTCATCATCTTGCTGCAAGGCCCCGAAGGCATGTCATTGCAGGCCGAACAAGCCGTCAGCAAGCGCGCCGAGAAAATTATCTTGGCACAGCCCGAAGTCGCGCATCTCTTCGACGTCGGCGGCTTCAGCTTCAGCGGCGCCGCACCCAACCGCGGCATCATGTTCGCCTTGCTCAAGCCGTGGGGCGACCGTAAGTGCTCGTTCGTATCGGCGCTGACGTTGCAGCCCTGCACGCATACCGTTCAGTCGGTGCTGCAACGGCTCAACGGCGCCTTCTACATGCAGATTCCGCAGGCGCAGATCTTCGGATTCAATCCGCCCGCGATCAACGGCGTCGGCACGGTCGGCGGCTTCCAATTCGAATTGGAAGATCGCGGCAACGTCGGTCTCGATAAGCTGATGCTGCTGGCGTATCAAGTGATGGGCACGGCCGCCAAAGATCCGCGGCTCACCGGCGTGTTCACGCAATTCCGCAACAACTCACCGCAAGTGCAAGTCGACGTCGACCGAAATAAGGCTAAGGCGATCGGCATCTCGCTCAGCGATATCTTCCAAACGATGGAAGTCGAGCTGGGCTCGCTCTACGTCAACAACTTCACGTACTTGAACCGCGCCTGGCAGGTCGACGTTCAGGCCGACGCGCAATTCCGCAAAGACATCGCGTCGTTACAACAGATCTACGTACACTCCGGGTCGCAAGCGCCCAACATTCCCACCGGCAGCAACCCGTTCGCGACGCCGCCGCCGGGGTCCGGAACGACCCAGACCACCGCCACCGGCGTGGTGATGACACCCATCAGCGCCCTGATGAAGTTAAAGATGGTGAACGGCCCGCCGGTCATCACGCATTACAATCTGTATCGCAACATCGAAATGCAGGGTAACTCTGCGCCCGGGCACAGTTCGGGCGAAGCGATTACCGCCATGGAAGACATCGCCGCCAAAGTTATGCCGCAAGGCGTTAGCTACGAGTGGACCGGCCTGCAGCTGGATCAAATCGCAGCCGGACCGCTGGCGGTCCTGATCTTCGCGCTCGGCCTGGTCTTCGTGTACCTGGTGCTATCGGCGCAGTACGAAAGCTTCATCGATCCGTTGATCGTGCTGCTGGCGGTCCCGGCAGCGCTCTTCGGCGCGCTGGGCTTCATGAATCTGCGCCACTTCCCGATTCCGTTTCTCTTCGATCCCTCACTTGCACAGGACGCGTATGCGCAGGTGGGCTACGTCATGTTGATCGGCTTGGCGAGCAAGAGCGCAATTCTTATCGTGGAATTCGCAAACCAGCAATTACGTGAGGGCGCTACCATCGTTCAAGCAGCGATGCGGGCGGCGCAAACGCGGTTGCGTCCGATCCTGATGACCTCGATCGCGTTCGTCGTGGCCGTAACGCCGCTGGTGTTTGCATCCGGCGCAGGCAACGCGGCCCGCCACTCGTTGGGCACCGTGGTTTTCGGCGGCATGTTGGTATCGACGTTCCTGAACCTGGCGATCACGCCGGTGCTGTACGTCATCATCAAGTCGCTCGAGTCGCGAGGTAAGCCGCATCGTAACGGCCCCGCGCTTGCTGGAACCGACGGTTCGGGTTCGACGCAAATAGCGACATAAGTTTAGAAATCAACATAGCTTTCGTCAAGGCGGGCGCACGCCCGCCTTGGTAAAAGGTTTTTAGCGGCACGGACACAACCTCCGCCCGATGCGCATGCCTGTCTTGCTTTCTCGCGTTACCGCCGGCTTGGTCGCCGTGGCCGCAATGTTTGTCTACGTTCCGGCACGCGCCGACGGCATCGACGACGTGTATGAAAGCTCGATCGTCGGACCGGCCAATCAGGCTCTCGAACACGCGCTGGACCAAGCAGCAAAGCGACGTGCAGCCGAAGCCGCGGCGCAACGCCGTCAATCGGCGCAGCCCGAGCCATCGCCGGGCGCACTAAAATGGAGCTTGCTGCCGGATAACACGGTGGCGCAGGTGCCGCCGGTCAGCCAGCATCCGATTCACATTTCGATGGGCAACAAAGGCCTGGATTATTTTGCCGATCTCACCGTGGCATATCCGTACGGCAACACCGGCGATTTCGGCAGACGATGGCTGATGGGCGGCATGGACGCATCGATCTTGTATGAGTTCGACGATTACACGCGCGTCGTCGCAAGCATGTTTCAGCTCCAGCACTGGCCGCAGGGGTTCAACTCGGGCCAAGTGCCGGTCTATCTAGCCGGTTTCCGAAACCCGGTTGGTTGCGCCGATTTGAGCGGCGGAAATAAATGTGGCGCGGGTGCCGGGCAAAACGTCGCGGTCGGCACCAAAGATACGTTCGGCGTTTTCATGTTGCAAAAGTTGTTCGTGCTTGGCAGCAAAGAAAAACCGATCCCGATCGTCATTTCCCCATCCTATGTCGCGCGCAGCGGTGTGGTACAGGAGTCGGGCACCGCGGACAACGACGTCGTTCCGTTCGCGGTTAACCCGCCCGGCGGACAGGTTTACACGACGGTCCCAACGCGTAGCGCCCAATACAAAGCCGTCGCGGTCACGCTGCCGTTCATGAAGACACCCAAAGTGTTCATGACATTCACCGTCGCGGCGCAGTGGCTCGTGCATACCGCCGGTGCCAACACGCTCAACAGCATGCAAACACCGCTCGTACTCTATATGGAGTACACGCCGACGCGCGGAACCAAGCTCTTTTTCGAGCCGCAAAGCGCCCGCGACTATCTGCCGACCGATCAATATCCCGAGCACTTGATCGCATACTTCCTCGGGGTTTCGCAACGTATCGAGAAATACGGTTTCGTGCAGCTCGTTTTGAACAGCGGTGGTTCGACCAACCTCGGCTCGTACGGCATTCAAGCAATCAAATGTGAGACGACCGCGGTCTGCGCACCGGTCGTCGGCGGATTTAAAGCGACGCAGCTGCAACTTCAGTTCGGCATCGGTTCGCCGGGCTATTTCCCACTCTAAGTTTCGAGGCTTTACGATGACGATGTCTTCAACCGCGCGACGCATTCTTTCCCTCGCCGCGTTGTGCGCGGTGGCCGCCTGCGGTTCGCCCTCGGGTACGACCAGCGCGCTGCCCATTCCCAACGCTGCCGGGCAAGTGAAACCACGCAACGTCAACCCGATTCTCGCAAACATCGTGGGAGTCGGCGACAGTCTAACCGCCGGTTACCAAGCAAACGGCATGCTTGGTCAATCCGACGTCGTCAATCCGCTCACGCATCAGGGGGTTATACCGCCGACGCAAGAAAACGGATTTTGGGCGGTCGTCGACGAGCAAGCTTCGGGCTTGCCTTTGGACGAAGCCATCTCGCGCGAATTCGATCCGGCCAAGAGCCCGCTGCCGCTGATCGCGGGGCCGGGCATCAACAACCAGGTCATTCCGGACGTCAATCCGCCCGATTTCAACATGTTTAAAGCGAATCCGTGCAAATACGACAACGGATTCAACGCCGACGGCTACTTTTTGGAGAATAGTGCTCGCGTTAGAATGAACCCGGGTTCGAATACGATTCGCGACCTGGCGGTTCCGGGTATCAGCCTGCACGAAGCCAACACACTGTCGCAACCGCAGTCGACCACGTGCGAACCGCTTCCGGGAATCCTCGGCGAACTCGCCGCCGTCGTCGATCAGGAGGCCAGCACGTTTTGGCCGGTCCTACGTGGCTTCCGCGGCATGGGACCCAATCTCTCGATGACGGCCGCGGCGGCAAAACTCAAACCGTCGCTAGCAATCGTCTGGCTCGGCGCGAACGACGTCCTTAAGTATATGGGTTCCGGCGGCCGCTTCGTAGGAGGCGATAACACCGTCGGTCAAGTGTCCGGCGATCTCGAAACGACGATAACGACGCTGACGCGTAGCGGCGCGCGCGTCGTGACTGCCAACATTCCGAACATTCTGCTGACGCCGTACTTTATGCGCAGCGCGTTACCGCAGTACCAAAATAAGATTTGTCCCCAGTTTGGCATAACCACCCAAACCTACGTTTTCTGCGTGTGGGGAAAAATTACGAACGAGTTTCAGGCGGCTGAATACGTCGCGCACACCGTCACCGAGAAATATCATCTAGGAACCCCGAACGGTTGCGCACCCGGAAGCTTGACGAAACCGTGCGGCTACCTTACCCTGCAAGGCATGTTTGCGGCCTTACAATATTCGATCGATCATCCCTCAAACAATCCCGACAAACCCAACCTGCCGGATTTCGACAACGGAAAGCCGGGAAGCGGGCTTGGGATGTACTACATAACGCCCGAGTTTGCCGCAAAGATCCAAGCGTTGAACAACACCATCAACACCGGCCTCAATCAGGCCGCCGCTAAAACGCAAACGCCGCTCGTCGATGTCACGGCCTTCTTCGATGGCGTGGCGAGCGGAGACCCGAAAAACCCGTACTTCCAGAGGGCCAGCCATATCGATGTATCGGATGGGTGCTGCGGGCTGGGCTTCGGCAGTGGGCTCGTTAGCTTCGACGGCTTACATCCGTCGAACACCGGTTACGCGCTGCTCGCTTCGTACTTCATCGACACAATCAACAGCCATTACGGCACGAAGATCCCACAGGTCGACGTTAAGGCTGCCTACAAGGGGACCCGATGCAGCAATAAGCGTTACTGCTATCCCGACCCGTACCCGCTGTTTGTCTTCTTGTAGGGAACCTCGTAACGAGGCTCCCTATGCGAGTTTAGCGTTTAGGCGTAGATGCCGCGCAGCTTGAGTGCCTTGACGACCCGGTCGATTGCCAGCGTGTAGGCTGCGGTGCGTAGCGTCGCGTTGCGCGAACTTGCGATGGAGCGAATCTCGTGCAGGTTCTCCAACAGCGCTTCTTCTAGACGCTGATTGACCTCGCTCTCGCGCCAGAAAAATCCCATACGATCTTGCACCCACTCGAAATACGAGACGGTGACGCCGCCGGCATTCGCCATGATATCGGGAATGACGGTGATGCCTTTTTCTTTGAAGATGCGGTCGGCTTCCGGCGTGGTCGGGCCGTTAGCGCCCTCGACGATCAGCTTGGCCTTTACTTTCGGGGCCGTTTCGGCCGTGAACACCTTTTCGAGCGCGGCCGGAACGAGCACGTCGCAATCGCTCGCGAGCAGCTCGGCGTTGGTGATTTTATCGCCGCCCTTGAAACCTTCGAGGGTACCGTGCTGGCCGACGTGCGCCATCGCACCGCCGATGTAAATCCCGTCTGCGTTGTAGTACGCGCCGGTAACGTCGGATATGCCGACGATCTTGCAGCCACGCTCCTCAAACAGTTTAGCCGCATAGCGGCCGACGTTTCCGAAGCCTTGAATGGCAATGCGCGCCTCTTCCGGACGCAAACCGATCTCGTTCATCTCGTCGAGCGCGCAGATCGTGACGCCGCGGCCGGTGGCCTCGACGCGGCCGCGCGAGCCGCCGATTTCGATCGGCTTGCCGGTAACGACACCGGGCGTGTTTTGGCGAACGTGCATCGAGTACGTATCCATGAACCACGCCATGATTTGCGGCGTCGTGTTGACATCGGGCGCCGGGACGTCCTTATCGGGTCCCACAACTTCGACCAGTTCGGCCGCATAGCGGCGAGTGATTCGTTCGAGTTCGTTCATCGAGAGCGAGCCCGGGTCGCAGGTGACTCCGCCTTTACCGCCGCCGAACGGCAGATCGACGACGGCGCACTTCCACGTCATCCAAAACGCAAGCGCCGTAACTTCATCGAGCGTTACGCCCGGATGGTAACGAATGCCGCCCTTTGCCGGGCCGCGCGCGAAGCTAAATTGTACGCGATATCCGGTGTACACTTCGAATTCGCCGGAATCGCGTTGAAACGGGATTGCGAAGATGATTTGTCTAGCTGGGATGGTGAGAATCCGCCGCATTCCGGCGTCGAGTTCGAGGAGATCCGCCGCCTCCATAAAGTAGGCGATAGCATCGCCGAAAACCGAAACCTCACGCGTGGGCGTCGCCATAATCAGTTATAAGCCTCCAACGCAACTCACTTAGATTCGAACGAGCGGACGACCTGTTCACACATTAAATCGGAAGTTCACGACGTCGCCCTCGCGCATCACATACTCGCGACCCTCGCTGCGAATCAGCCCGGCGGCTCGCATAGCGTCCATCGTTCGATATTCCACGTAGTCGTCGTACGAAACGATTTCGGCACGAATAAATCCACGCTCGATGTCGCCGTGGATCCGCCCTGCGGCCTCGGGGGCTTTGGTGCCGCGCGGGATCGTCCAGGCGCGAACCTCTTTCTCGCCCGCCGTAAGAAACGTCATCAAGCCCAAAACGTCGTAGGCCGCGGCGGCCAACTCGTCCAGACCGCTTCGATGCATCCCCAGCTCGGCGCGAAACGCAGTGGCCTCGTCCTCGCTGAGACCCGCTAGCTCGGCTTCGACTTTTCCCGAAAGGACGACCGCGTGACCGGCCTCGGCCTCGGCCCGCCGGCGCACTGCCTCGATCGCAGCATCCGAGCCTTCAACCGCCTGCGACTCATCGACGTTGGCAACGTAGAGCAACGGCTTGGCGGTCAGCAGAAACGCCTCGTGCGCGATTTCTCGTTCGACCGAACCTTCTGCGAACGAGCGGGCCGGCGTGCCGGCTTCCAGCGCCGCGACGAGGCGTTTGGCCGCTTCCACGCGTGCTCTTGCCTTGACGTCGTTGCGCGCTTCGCGTTCCATCTTCGAAACGCGGCGCTGCATCGAATCCAGATCGGCCAACGCCAACTCGATCTCGATGATCTCGATGTCGCGCTGCGGATCGGGATGGCCCTCGACGTGCGTCACATTGTCGTCTTCGAAGCACCGCACGACCATCGCGATCGCATCCGTCTCGCGAACGTGGCTGAGGAATGCGTTGCCGAGCCCTTCGCCCGAACTCGCGCCGCGAACCAAGCCCGCGATGTCGACAAAACGCACCGTCGCCGGTACTACTTTTCGCGCCGAAACGAGCCGCTCGAGCTGCGTCAAACGATCGTCCGGAACGGCGACCTCACCGATGTTGGGTTCGATCGTCGCAAACGGATAGTTCGCCGCAAGCGCTTGCGCCGAGCGAGTAAGCGCGTTGAAAATGGTGGATTTGCCGACGTTGGGCAACCCGACGATTCCGCACGAAAGAGCCATATTGGAGGGAACTCCGTTCGGCCGCTCGTGTAAGCCGACCTACCGGATTGCGCTCGGACGCGTTTTGGAGGCGCTCGTCGCGCGCTTGTCGGATACGTCGCGTATGCGACAAATGAAGGTCGACAAGCTGGGAATCGACCTCCTGACCCACGACCCCGTCGTAATCCTCAAAGACATGGACGGCGCGCACTATCTTCCTATTCTGATCGGGCCGTTCGAGGCGACCGCGATCGCACTCGCGCTCGAAGGCGCTCCGGTTCCGCGGCCGTTGTCGCACGACTTGATGCGCAGCATTCTCGAAACGCTCGACGCCCGGCTCGAACAAGTCGTCATTCACGACATCAAAGACGCCACGTTCTTTGCGAAGTTAGTCGTGCGCGCGGATGGCGAGCTCTCCGAGATCGACGCCCGTCCGTCGGACGGCATAGCGCTGGCGCTCCGGGCGCAAGCACCGATCTTCGTATCCGACAAAATCGTTTTGGAAGAAGCCAACTCCGACAAGCGCCCGATCAACGACAACGAGATGGCACGCTTCAAAAAGTTTCTCGACGATTTGAAACCGTCAGACTTCAACCGCTAACGGAATCGCCTTACATATCCCAACGCCAGGCGTTCCACCACGGCGTCGCCGTCGGATTGGGCAGGTACTCGCGCAAATCCGAAGATCGCACGACGATGCGGTCTGATTCGTACAGCGGAACGTACGCGACGTCGTTCCAAATAATGCGGCCGGCCGCGCGATAAATCGTCGCACGGCGTGCGATGTCGTCGGTTTGCAGGCCGGCGCGCTCGAGTTGGTCGAGTTGCGGATTACAATAACGAAAGATGTTCTGACCGCGCGGATACCACCGATCGCACGCCACGAAGTTATATACGTCCGGATCCCAGTTGAGCGTATTCGAATACAGCGCCAAGTCGTAGGTTCCACCGTAAATCGGCCCGGCCGGCGCGGCGAAGATCGTGCTATAGGCATACGTGCGGATCGCCAGGTCGATGCCCACACGCCGCAACGATGCCTGAACCAACAGCGCGATGCGTTCGAACTGTGCGTTGCCGGCAATCGTCGCCAACGTCAAATCGAGCCGCGTTCCTCCGCGACGGCGCGTTCCGTCGGGGCCCATGCGCCATCCCGCCGCGTCGAGTTCGCGGGCAGCATTTTCCAGCTGCTGCGTGCGCGCAGCAAAGACCCGGTAGCCGATCGCAGTGGGTGGCAGGCTGTCGAGCGCCGGACGGAACGAACCGCCCGCTACGTCGCGCAGTATCTCGTCGTACGGCACTGCGTCCGCGATCGAGCGGCGAACGCGCGAGTCGGACAGCGCCGGCTTCGACGAGTTGGCAAACAGCGCGCCTTGCGAATTCCACGGCGCGGTCGAAACGACCGTGCCCGCGGCGCTACGATATTCCGGCAACAACGCGGGCGAAGCGGCGGCGATGAGGTCGACACGGTGCGTCTGCAGCGCGAGCGCCAACGAACGGTCGTTTGGAACGACGGTCAGCTCGATGCGTTGCAGCTTCGGCCGGCCCTTAAAGTAGCGGTCGAAACGCTCGAGCACGATGCGATCGCCACGCGCCCAAGAAACGAAACGAAACGGCCCGGTTCCGACCGGCGCGCTCGACAGTGGACCGGCGTTGAAGCTGCGTTCGCGCCGCAGGACGTGGGCCGGCAAAATGGGTTTGCCACCCTCTTGCAACGGTGCGAAAAAGCGCGATACGAACGGCGGGTATCGACGCCGCAGGCGAATGGCGATCGCGTACCGGCCGAGCGTTCGAATCGAAGTAACTTCGTCGTACCCTTCCCGCTCGAACGTATCGTTACGCGGATCCATCACCGCTCGCCAGGACGCGACAACGTCGGCGGAAGTGAACGGCGCACCGTCGTGCCAAATGACGTTACGGCGCAAGCGGTACACGTAGGTGCGTCCGTCGGGTGAAATGCCGCCGTTGGCGCGCGACGGAACCGCCAACGCCAGGTCGCCAATCAAACGGCCGCGCGCATCGGCGACGATGAGGTACGAATAGACCAGGGACGCGATGTCGTAACTGACGTCCATCTCCGAAAGGTACGGGTTTAAGCGATCGGGATCGCTCGCAATTCCAATCCGCAGAACGTGTGGAACGGTCCAGGGCAGGCGTCCGCCTTCGGCCTGCGTCGATCGAGCCGAACAGCCGGCAGCGAGCAAGGCGAGTACGGCCCACACGTAGCGGCGCATGGGCGCCAGCGTTCGAGGGGACGACGGCGCCACCTCGAACACCGCCGACGGCGCCGAGCGCCTGCGGGAGTGAATGAACGAAACGTTGAGCGCCGACATCGGCGTGTTTGGTGGTTCCGGTTTTTATTCGCTGATGGACGACACGCACGAAGCGTGGATCGAAACGCCGTACGGGGCCACCAGCGATCGCATTTCGATCGGCACGATCGGCGGAAAGCGCGTAGCCTTTTTAGCGCGCCACGGAGCGCACCACCGCTTTCCGCCCCATGCCGTGAACTATCGTGCCAACGTCTATGCCATGAAGAAACTCGGCGTACGCTGGATCCTCGCACCAACCGCTTCCGGATCGCTCAATCGCGATGTCGCACCCGGATCCATGGTGGTTTGCGATCAACTCGTCGACCGCACGAGCGGACGTCGCGACACGTTCTACGACGGCCCGCCGACGACGCACGTTTCGTTCGCCGATCCGTATTGTCCGACGCTGCGCCCGTTGGCTGTGGATGCGTTGCGCGGGTGCGGCATCGAAACGCACGACCGGGGAACCGTCGTGGTGATCTCCGGACCGCGCTTTTCGACCCGAGCCGAGTCGAAGTGGTATCAAAGCCAGGGCTGGGAAGTCATCAACATGACGCAATATCCCGAAAGTTACTTAGCGCGCGAGCTCGAAATGTGCTACGTGAACGTGTCGTTGATCACCGATTACGACGTCGGTCTCGAGGGCATGCCGCCGGTGTCGGTGCAGTCGGTGGTCGAGATGTTCGCGCGCAATAACGAGCGGTTACGAGAAGTATTGGCTGAAATCATCGCACGCATCGAGGTGGACGCCGACTGCAGTTGTCAGCACGCGCTCGACAACGCGCGAATTTGACAAGGAAATCTCGTGCGTAAGATCGGCTCGGTCGACGTCCTGACGTACCTGCGCGCCTTTCCGTTGCTGGCGCGCCACCTGTCGATCCTCGCCGTTCCGTTGCTGGCGGCGGTGGTCGACGTGTTGTTCGACCGGCTCTCAACGCTGTTCACCGACCCGTTGGGCGGCAGCGGCGCGGGCATCTTTCAAATGCTGTCGCAACTCGTGTACTTGTGGGCGTTCGGCGTGGCCATCGTGCAAGCCGGCAACGTCTGGCGCGGCCGCCGCGGTTCGTTCGACGATGCGTGGGACGAATCGCGCGCAAAGTTTGGCGGCATCGCGCTCGCGGCCATCGGGTTTCAGTTCGTCGTGTGGGCGGCGTCATTTCTCGGATCATTTTTGGGAGGCATCGTCGGGCTGGCGCTCGGCGCGGTTGCCGCATTCTTCTTGATCTACACGATACCGGCGGCCGCCATCGGCGGCATGCCCGGATCCCTCGCGCTTGCGGCGTCGTTCCGCGCCGTGCGCGAAAACGTGCTCGGTTCGATCGTTCTGGCCGTCGTATTTTTTGCCGTGTACTACGCGGCGGTACCGCTGGCGCTTCCGTTTCTGTTGATACACCTTCCGCCGCTCGGCGGACAGCTCGTGATGGCGGTCGCGCGGGCGTTGGCGCTGTCGTACTTAGCGTTCCCGTTCGCTAAACAGTACGACGACGTCGCGTTCAAGCGCTCGTGGTGAACTCGCCCGGCGCCAGTGCCATTCGAACGATGTCGGCTACCAACGCGGGCGTAACGTTGGTTTGCGACATGCGGTGCACGTCGTCGAGTTTTTGCAACAGCCGGAACGCAGCGCTACGATCCAACGGGCGTAGCTCGGCAATCGCCTTGGCGTAATCCGGGGCCAACGGCTGGGCCGCCACACCCAGCGTCCCCGCGGCGATCCAATCCCGCGCCAACGATTTCACCAGATCCAAGCCTTCGCCCAGCGTTTCGCGCGTCGCCCACTGCGATGAGGCGGTCACGCCGCGCGCACCGGAAAAAAACCAAGCTGCCACCGTTTCGCGAAGCGAATCCTCACCTGCGAGCATGGCCAGGGCGCGCGCCGCATTCCCGCCGGCCAACGCGGCCGCACGGCGCGCCTGCGTTTCGTCATGACCGTGCGCGCGTAGAACGCCGGCGATATCTTCTGCAGTCATCGGGGGAAACGCTATTTCGACCAGGCGCGAGCGGATCGTCGGAAGCAGCGAATCGGGCGCCGACGTCGTCACGATCGTGGTGACCGCGCCGGGCGGCTCCTCGAGAAACTTCAGCAGTGCGTTGGGTGCCGCGTCGGTTGCGAACGTGACGTCGCCCATCAACAACACGCGACCGCCGCCCGCATACGATTGCAACGCCAGCTGGCGGACGAGTTGGCGGGCCGACAGTCCTCCGTCTTCGTGAAATCCGCCCGACGCGTCACCCTCGCCGATGCGCAGTTCGCCCGTGTGATCGAAAAAGTCGGGATGGCGCGTGTCGTCGCCGGATTGAAACAACACGCACGAACGGCACGTTCCATCGTACCCGGCGGCCGCCGGCGTACCCGGCGACTCGCACAGCAGCGACTGCGCCAAACGCCGCGCGAAGGTTTTCTTGCCGGCGCCGGCCGGCCCGACGAATAGATAGCCGTGCGCCATTTTTTCGCGCGGCAGCGTTTCGAAAAAACGTTTCGGCGCGGCCGCGCTCGCGACATCGAAGCGAGCGGCACTCACGATGCGTCACCAAAGCGGTCGCGCATTACGGTTAACGTTTGCTCGAGCAACTGCGCCGGCTCGAGCCGTCCATCCAACAACACGCGACCCGGCTGCGCGGCCAACGCCAGAAATCCTTGCCGCACGCGCTGATGGAACGCGTCATCTTCGGCTTCGACCCGGTCGATCGTGCCGGCGCGTTGGGCCGTGCGCGCGCGCGAAACGTCGATCGGAATGTCGAGCACGAAGGTGCAATCCGGTGCCAACCCGCCGGTGGCCGCGTCGCACACGGCGCGTAAGATGTCTAGCCCGAGCCCGCGGCCGTATCCCTGATACGCCAATGTGGAATCGACGTAGCGATCGCACAAGACGATGCCGCCGGTCCGCAACCGCGGAGCGATCGCATCGGCGACGTGCTGGGCGCGCGCCGCGTTGATCAGCAGCGCTTCGGCCATCGGTCCGATCGCCGACGAGCGCGACAAGAAGATTCCACGCACCGCGTCGCCCAGCGGCGTCCCACCCGGTTCGCGCGTGGTCAGCGAATCCAAACCGCGCTGCAACAAGGCAGACGCAACCGAAGCCAGCAGCGTGCTTTTGCCGCTGCCTTCGATCCCCTCGAACGCCAAAAACACTAAGAGGTCTTAAAAATTCGTACGCGGCGGTTCGGCTCGAGACCGGTGCTCTGCGATTGCAGCCGATACCGTTCGGCGAGCTGATGCTGCATACGCCGAACGTACGACGTCTGCGGCGACAACTCGATGGCTTGACTCGTTAACAAAACCTGATAGACCGCTTCCTCGGCTTCTCGCACCGCGATATCTTCCTGGTCGATCGAACCAAGATTGAACACGTCGCGCAGAGCGGTTTGGATCTGTGTGGTCGTATTCGTTTTAATCGAATAGATCGGCACGTTGTCGGATGCGATCTGCTTGAGTTTGGGGTGCTGTTTGCGTTCGAGCGTCTTGAGCGTCAGTACGACGTCGGCGTCGTCAAACGTCCGCGCGATCGCCGCCCTTACCCGCAAATTATGGATGGCCCGCTCGATTTTATTGCGCGAAACGCCGTAGGGAAAGATCGACAGCGGCCGGTCGCGTTCGTCCCCTTCGTTCGGTTCGGCGTACGCTTCGGACAGCTGCGGCATCGACTCCGTGTCGGCTTCTTGGACGACCGTTACCGCGCCGCTGGCTTCGCGCTGGCGGATTTCGGGCTGCGGCTGATACCCGCGCAGCAGCGCGTCGATCACGTCGGCGACGTTCTTGTGGATCGCCAGCCGGTCGCGGTCGTGAATTTCGACGACCATGTCGAACGTCGGCGGCGCCTTGCGTTCCAGCACGGTTTTGCGGGTGCCGCGGCGGCGCGCTTCTTCGTCCGAAAGCGTCACGGCACTGATGCCACCAACCAGATCCGACAGCGTCGGATTCATCAGCAGATTTTCGAGCGTCTGGCCGTGCGCCGTACCGATGAGTGTAACGCCGCGTTCGGCGATAGTTCGAGCGGCCAACGCTTCGGCTTCGGTACCGATTTCGTCGATCACGATGACCTGCGGCATGTGATTCTCGACCGCCTCGATCATCACGGCGTGCTGTAGCGCCGGATCGGCGACTTGCATGCGCCGCGCCAGCCCGATTCCCGGATGCGGAACGTCGCTGTCGCCGGCGATCTCGTTGGAGGTGTCGACGATGACCACGCGCTTACGATCTTCGGAAAGAATGCGCGCGCACTCGCGCAGCATCGTAGTTTTGCCGACGCCCGGACGGCCGAGCAAACAGATCGAACGACCGCTTCGCAGTACGTCGAGCAAGATGTCGATCGTTCCGTACACCGCGCGGCCGACGCGACACGTCAGCCCCACAATCTTACCGGTGCGATTGCGAATGGCGCTGATGCGATGCAGCGTCTGCTCGATGCCCGCGCGGTTGTCGGCGCCGAAGGCAGATATCCGCGAACAGACGTGCGCGATATCTTCGTGCGTGACGGCGGCGTCGATCAGGTAGGTGAAGTCGTGTTCGAAGCGTGCTTCGGGCGGACGCCCCAAGTCGAGCACGACCTCGATGATTTCATCGACGTTGCCGAGACGAACGAGTGCTTGACGGATTGCGAGCGGAAAAATATCGAGGAGCTGCGATAGCTCCCAGCTTGGGGAGAGCGATTCTGCTCGAACGGCCACTTCTGACCCTCACGCGGTGACGTGTTTTCGAGGCGTTACCCGGCGGTCGCCGCTACTCCTTCACCACTCGAATCGTGCGCAGCTCGTCGTCGTACGGGCCTTGAATGCGCACGCCGGCTTTCATCTCCAATCGCAAATAATCGACCAGCTCTTTGGTCAACTCCTCGCCCGGCGCGATGACCGGGATACCGGGAGGATAGGGTGCGATCGTTTCGGCGCAAATGCGCCCGGCAGAATCGCGAAACGGAACCGAATCGGTTTCCGCTAGGAAGGCGTCGCGTGGCAGCATGCGCATCTTCGGGATCTTCGGCAACCGATAATTTCCGCGATTCACGCGCCGCTCCAAGATGCCCGAGGCCGCATACATATCCACCGCGCGGTCGTCGTGCGCCATCTCCTCGAAGGCGAACGCCAGACGGTCGGCGGCGTCGCGCGTGGTGCCGATCGTGAACAGCGCGACCACGTTGAACAGATCCGCCAACTCGACTTGAATGTTGTAGCGATAACGTAGAATCTCGGACGCTTCGTAGCCGGTGTAGCCCAAACCGGTCACCGTAACCGCGATCTTGGTGGGATCGAGATCGAAGACGCCTTTACGGCCCTGCAACTCCTCTCCGAAGCAATACAACCCTTCGATACGATTGATGCGACGGCGCGTTTCTTCGGCCAGTTCGATCGTGCGCGACAACAAGGCACCGCCTTCTGTCGCCATCTGCTTGCGTGCGACGTCCAACGACGCGACCATCGGGAGGTTGGGCGACGTCGACAAGAACATCTTGAGCACGGCCTTTAGCCGGTCGAGCCGCACGCGTGGACCCTTTTGGTGCAACATCGCGCACTGGGAGAATGCCGACAGCATTTTGTGCGTGGAATTGATGGACAAATCGGCGCCGGCTTGCGTGGCCGACAACGGCAACGCCGGATGGAAATGGAAATGCGGTCCCCAGGCCTCGTCGACCAGCATCAGCTTGCCTGCATCGTGCACGATCCGTTCGATCGACGCAAGATCCGCGGCGACTCCGTAGTAGGTCGGCGATACGACGTACACGGCGACCAAGTCCGGATATTCTTCGAGCGTCCGCGCAACCGTCTCGGGCGTGACGCAATGATCCATGTGCAGATCTTCGTCGACTTCGGGCTGCATGTAGATCGGATGCGCGCCGCTCATTACCAGCCCGCCGAGCATCGACTTATGCGAGTTGCGCGGAACGGCAATCTTGTCGCCCGGGTTTACCGCGGTCATCATCATGCATTGATTGCCGCTGGTCGAGCCGTTGGTCAAGAAAAACGTGTGATCGGCGCCCCACGCGAGCGCGGCCAGTTCTTGTGCTTCCTTGATGGCCGCAACCGGCTGCAGCAAATCGTCGATGCCCGGCATGGGCGTCAGGTCGATCGCGCAGATATTGTCGCCGACGAACTCGCGAAACGCCAGGTCCATGCCGTTTCCTTGGATATGGCCCGGCGTGTGAAATGGCAGCACGCCCGAGTCGACATAGTCGAGCAGTGCTTGAAAATAGGGGGCCTTCGATTGATCCAAGTCCATCGCGCCTGAGCGAGTACGCCGAAGGTGCCGGTCCGCCCCGCCGTTGCGGCGCTTTCTTACCGTATAAGGCGCAACGCCGCAAGCAATTCGGCAGCATCGCCGCTACGATGCGACGCAACGAACAGGCGCGTGCCGCCGAAGCCCTCGACTCCACCGCCGGCGCCTAACCCCGCAAGCGCTGCCGGTACGCCGGCGCCGGGCGGCAGCACGACTGCCCACGCGACTGGGGATCGGCCGAGCGTCGCGCCGTACCCGAGATAATCGAGCGCCGGGATCGACGGCACCGCCGCCGTTCCGCGCGCGTCGAAATTGATGTGATAGACGTCGAAATAATCGCCGTACACCAGACCGATGCGATGCGATGCGAGGAAGGCGCGCATCTTGCGATCGGCGTCCAGCTGCGCGCCCAACACGGCGCGACCCGGCGTGCCCGGCAAATCGTACAGCGCGACGTTCGGAAGAATCAGCAGGGCCAATGCGGCAAGCGCGAGCGCGCGCAGACGGCTTCGCCACAGCCAGTCGATTCCGAGCGCGAAGGCGATGGGCGCGACGACATACAGCGGCGTTAGATAGCGCACGGTCCAGCCCCGCACCGAACCGGCGGTCGAAAATACGTCGAGCAAGAACGTTGCCAGCGCAACACCCGCGCACAACCACGCCAACTCGCGTGGTCGCAACGCACCATCGCTGGTCGCAGCGTCGTCGCGCAGCGAAGCAACGAGCGCGCCGAGCGCCAGCAGTATCCCGGCGGTTAACGGCAACCACGTCGACGGCCCTCCGCCGTAGGTAAAAAGCTGCGGAAGCGGCGACGTGAAAAACCACACTGCGTTCGACCACAGTGCGCCGGCACCGGATACCGGTACGGCGACCCAGTTATGCGCGAAGGTGGGAAAGCCGCCGCTGACGTTGGCGACGAGCCACGGCCACGAGCCGGCACAGGCGGCGACGGCACACGCGAGCCATTCGCGACGGGTAGGCCGCCGGTGCGCCACGATCCAGACGAGCGCAGGCAGCGTGACCATCGCGGTCTGCAGCGACATCCACACGCCGGCCCCCGCGCTTAAACCAAACGCTGCAGCCAACCACGTCGATTCGCGGCGACGCAAGAGTACCGCCAGCCACAGCGTCAGGGCGCACGATGCCGCGATCTCACCGTACCCCCACGGCACGTACGTCACCGTGAGAAATGCAGCGGCGGGAAAGGCCGCAAATGCGATCGCAAAACATCCGGCGCGCGCGCCGAGCGCGGCGCGCGCGAACGCCGCCGATGCCGCTACGTACGACGCGCCCCACGTTAGACCGGTCAGCGCCAACGCCGTTCGCGACGCACCGGCGAACGTAAAAAACGCCGCGGTAACGTAACAACTGGCCGCGCCAAGTCGATAGCCACCGGGGAAAAACGCCGGATGTTGCCCGGTGCGAACGGCCAACGCGCACAACCCCGCCAGAACGCCGTCGGAGTCGATGGGAAACGCAGCCAGCGGAAAATACAGGGCGACGCGCAACCCGAATCCCAACACCAGCAGAGCGCCGGCCGCGACCGCCCAGCGCCGGCGCACGTCAGACTTCTACACGCTCGTCGATGGAAACGTTGTACAAGAACAAAAACTTACCCCATTCGTCCGGCAAGGTGTTGCGCTTGATTTGAATCCACGGAATGTATTTAGGCTGGCGCGGCCGGCGCGCGAGCTTCATGTTGCACTCGTCCGGCGTGCGGTTGTTCTTGCGGTTATTGCAGCGCATGCAGGCGCAGACTAAATTTTCCCAGGTCGACGGGCCGCCGCGGCTCTTGGGCGTTACGTGGTCGACCGTCATGAGTTTTTCGCCGTGGATGCCGCAATATTGGCACTTATGATCGTCGCGAATCAGCACGTTCTTCTTGGTGAGCGCGACCTTCTGCATGGGCCTGCGAATATAATATAGCATGCGAATGATCGAGGGCATTCGCATTTCGTACGTGGTCGAAGCGATCGTGCGGTCGCGGCCGTGCAGTAGTTCGGCTTTACCAGCGAACAGCATCTTGACGGCGCGTTGGAAACTCGTGACGTTCAACGCCTCGTACGTGAAGTTCAATACGAGTACGTCGCTCACGTCAAGCCAAGCCTACGCGTCTCGTTTACGCACGAACGTCATGCGCGTCTCGGTCAGCATTTGCGTGATCGCCAAGCGCTGGTCGGGCGACAGCCGTTCTTTCACTCGATCGAAGGCAGCGGCGGCGACGTCGATAGCAATTTCGGCCGCCGGCAGGTCGATGGAACGTTCGTCTTGGCTGGTAAGATACGCGTGCGCGGCGAGGGAGAGCGCGACGATCACCTCGGTCAGCAACGGCTCGACCGGCGGTATGTGACCTTCAAAACCTCCTTGTGAGCGTTCCTCGGAGGCTGGGTCCGGCGTCATCTTGAGACGATGTGTTACGCCGCGCTTGAAGCCTTCCCTACGTCGTCGCGCTGCCGAATCATCGAAAGAAAATATGCATGCACGCGTCCGTCGCCGCTCAATTCCGGATGAAATGAGGTGCCGAGAACGTTGCCTTGGCGCACCATCACGCCGTGTCCGTCCCGTTCGGCCAGCACGTCGACGCTCGGGCCGGCGCGCTCGATCCATGGCGCGCGTATGAAGATTGCGGGAAACGGTTCCGGCCCGAGAACGGCAATCGGCAAATCCACTTCGACCGACTCGTTCTGACGCCCAAAGGCGTTCCGGCGCACCGAGACGTCGATCAGGTCGAGCGACGGCTGCTCGACGCCGATCACCTCGCGAGCGGCCACGATGAGTCCCATGCACGTTCCCCACAGCGGCATGCCGGCCCGCACGCGGGCGACGATCGGCTCGGCCAAGCCCGCGCGGTCCAACAAGCGCATAACGGTGGTCGACTCACCGCCGGGTACGATCAAGCCTTCGATCGACGTCAATTGGTCGAGACGCTTCACCGCCACCGGCCGCGCACCCGAGCGTTCCAGAGCGGCAACGTGTTCGACGACGTCACCTTGCAACGCAAGAACGCCGACGATGGGACCCGCCAAGTTTGTTAGTTACCGCGGGTCGACAGCAGTTGCGATTCGTCCATCGTGCGGATGTCGAGACCGGGCATCGCCGACGACGCGCCCAGCGAACGAGACGCGTCCATCACGGCCTTCGGATCGTCGTAATGGGTCGTGGCATCGACGACGGCGCGCGCGAACTTTTTCGGGTCGGTCGATTTGAAAATACCGCTGCCCACGAAGATGCCCTCGGCGCCGAGCTGCATCATCAGCGACGCGTCGGCCGGCGTGGACACGCCGCCGGCGCAGAACAACACGACGGGTAGCTTGCCTTCGCGTGCGACTTGGCGCACCAACTCCAGCGGAGCGCCCAAATCGCGAGCTCGCGAAACCAGTTCCTCGGGCGGCGCGACCGTCAGTTCGCGAATAGAATCGCCGATGGCGCGCATATGCCGCACCGCCTCGACGATATTTCCACTGCCCGCTTCGCCCTTGCTGCGAATCATGGCCGCGCCTTCAGCGATACGGCGCAGGGCTTCGCCCAAATTGCGAGCGCCGCACACGAACGGCGTCGTGAACGGATCTTTTTCGATGTGGTACTTGTCGTCAGCCGGCGTCAAGACTTCGGATTCGTCGATGTAATCGACACCCAGCGATTGCAGCACTTGGGCCTCGGCGAAATGTCCGATGCGCACCTTGGCCATAACAGGAATCGTCACCGCGTCCATGATCCCGCGAATCAGCTCCAAACCGCTCATGCGAGCGACCCCGCCGTCCGCACGGATATCCGCCGGAATGCGTTCGAGCGCCATGACGGCGACCGCGCCGGCTTCTTGCGCGACGACGGCTTGTTCGGGGGTGACGACGTCCATGATGACGCCGCCTTTGAGCATCTGCGCGAGGCCGCGCTTAACCGCGATCGTTCCCTGTTCCATGCCCATATCGTACCAGCCGGGAGCGGGTTCGGACTAGTGTATTAGCGGCGGGGTCGAGCGCGACTCGGGATGCTCGCTGGGGGAGCCCGAAACGGCCGGTTCGGCCGACGGCTCGCCGCTGGGGGTGGCCGTCGGCATCGGCTTCTGCCGCCAGATCGGGATGTTCGGGTTGATCGTATCGGTCGGGGTCGGCGAGGCAACCGGCGCGGGCGTGGCCTTGGGCGTCGGCAGCGGCGTGGGCAGCGGCTGCGGCGGAATGCGCGGGTCGGGAAAGCGCGGGTCGGCGGCTCCCGCCAAAGACTCCGAGCGTTTCCAATCCGGTCCGTAGGCGCCGGCGGATTGGGTCGGCTCGGGCGTCACGGCCGTCACCGAGGCGTTCTGGTTGCCCGATCCGGTGACTTGGTCGAGCACGCGATCTCCCATGCGCTGCCCGATCGCGATGGCGACCAGCAGCACGATCGTACCGGCTGCCAGCACGATGGTGGCAAAGCGGCGCTCCGGCGAAAACACGGCTAGGCCCGCACCGTCTGCGGAACCACGTCGAGTTTGGCGGCACGCGCCTTGCGGTCGCTGGGGCTGCCGTGCAGATGCACCTCGCGCAGCTCGCCGGCTACCATGTCGATGCGCGCCGTGCTGCCGCGGAACTCGAGCGACACGTTGCGAGCGGCGTCCAGCATATTGCAAACGAAGATGCGCACCGCGCCTTCTTCGTCTTCGAACGCCACCGCTCCGACCTCGACCGGCGAGGTCGTCACTTCGTCGCTTACGTCGCGGCCCGCGTAGATGCAGGTAAACGGATCTTCGGCCGACAGCTCGGGCATGTCGGCGTAGATCACGTCGTTACGCAAATCGATCAGGTAGGTGCGCCGCTTTCCGCCCCAGTGCACGCGGGCGGCCGCGACCCAATCCCAGCCCTTCGGCCGCAGCGGCGCGAGATGCGGGCGTCCGCTGGTTCGGTAGCCGTCCATGCCGCCCACCGTTTCCGCAACGGCCCACAGATACTTGGCGCTCGTCCAAGGCGACAGGTACATTCCGCGATTGCTCAGCGAGCCGCCGTCGAACCATTCCGCGAACTCGCCCGGGACGGTATTACGCGGGCTGCCGCCTTCCATCGCCTCGTAGGTGGCGTTCAAAAACGACACGGCCGTATCGGTCATGCCGTTGCGCGCCAGTGCGACCGCAAACCACAACGTCAGATCGGGCCAAACGCCGCCCAGCAAGCCGAAGCCGTACGACGGAAAGTACCACGCGTCGGCGGTCGAGATCGTTCGTAGTCCGACCGGCGTTACGAAATCGGCCTCGTTGAGCCGAGACAGAATCGCACGCCGTTCTTGCGGACCGGCAACGCCGAACAGCACCGGAAAGATCTCGTCGGCCGTAAAGTTGTCCTGGTAGTTGCGATCCTGATCGTAGTTCAGTACGAACGCTCGCGTATCGTCGTTGAACAGATGCTCCATCATCGCTTCGCGCAGCTTTTGAGCTTCCGTAACGTACGTTTGCCAATGGTCGTTGTCGCCCGCAACGGCGCACAACATGGCGGCGGCTTCGAGCGCGTACACCGCTTCGGCGTTGATTTCGGTCACCGCGCCGTCGAGCGTGTAATACGGAATGATGTTGCGCCACGACGAGATGCCGTACATGTCGACGCCCTTAGCCGTGCAGAACACTAAGCCCCGATCGTCGCGCTGGGTCAGCATGTAGTCGATCAGCTTGATCACTAGTTCGAGGTTGCGCTTGACCCACTCGTCGTCGAGTGTGGCGTTATAATGATGCAGCATCGCGATCACGTGCAGCGGCGTATCGTCGTTGATATTCAAATCGTAGGCGGTTTTATAGCCGCTGACGCCGCGCACGTATTCGACCATCAAACCGCTCGGGTCGATGGCGCGGTTGAAGACCTCGATCGCATTGCGGCTGAACTCGGGCCAAAAGTAATCGAAACCGTGAACGAACCACGACGTATCGCGCGACACCAAAATGTCCGAAGGCGGCGAGTTGGTGGAACCCCAACCGTGCGGATATTCCTTGACGACCCGCAGCATGTTGGCTTTGGCCCAGGCGACGCCGCGGCTGATGTGCGGCGACGGCGTCATAAAGCGCGCGTCGCCCAACTTTTCGGCGAAGTAGCGTTGCGTATCGTGCAGAACGCGCGGGTCGTCGAGCAATGATTCGAGCACCGGGCGGCTCTGATCCGTGCCGTCCTTGTGGTACACGACCGCTAGGCGTAACGATTCGCGCGCACCGGGTGCGACGCGCACCGCGTACTCGAACGCGCCGAAGATGCGGCGGCTGACCAGCTCGGCTTGCTCGGGCGTGACGTCCTCGAGCCCCGGCGCGACCGTGCTATCGCTTTTGAGGCCCGAGCGGCGCATCGATTCGAGCAACGCTTGTTCGCGTAACGATAGCTGGATGGCTTCGGGCTTGCGCGAGCCGCCCCACCAGCGTTCGCCGCCGGTTTCCAAGTTTCTCGAGCAAATGAACCGCCCGTCGGTCCAAGCGCGCACTTCGTGTTCGGGCTCGCCGTAAAAGCGCTGCCCGACCAACATTGCCCACGGAAACACCTCGACGTCGACGTCTTCGCGCCCGGGATTGTACAGGGTGACGTCGACCACAAAACACACCGCGCGTGAAAAGCGCCCTCCGTGCGGAACGTAAAACGCTTCGGTGACGTGCACGCGGTCGGCCAGCGTGAACTCTGAAATTTGCGCGTACGGTAAGAACGTGAGCTCGCGCTCGAACTGATGCGGGAACAGCGTTTGCGGCGGCTTGTCGGGCGTCTGCAGCCGGTAGGCGATGTGATGCATTCCGAAGATGATCTGATCCGTGTCGGCGTCCCACAGACCGCGGACACCACCCTTGGCCGTCGACTGCGCGAACGTTTTGAGGTTGCCGAGCAACAGGCCGTACGGTGTTTGCGACTCGCGCAGCACGTAGGCGCAAAACTCGTTGCGCTGAGCGTCGTAACTGGGACCCATTCGGGCCATACCTTTGCGGCACGCCTTACTGCGGTGCCTCCCCGCGCAGCGCGCTCGGAGGATTAGGGTGGGCTGCCGAGGATTGGGAGCGGCGATGGCTCGAGCGCTCGCTCCGGCGAAAATCAACCTGACGCTCGAGGTGCTGGCCCGCCGGCCGGACGGCTACCACGGCGTGCGCTCCGTGATGGTTCCGCTTGGGTTCGGTGACGAGCTGGAGTACGAACCGGCCGCGGTGTTTGCTTTTTCGTGCGATTGTCCAGATTTAGCCGGCGACGACAATCTCGTCGTGCGAGCAGCTCGCGCGCTCGGCGACCCGCGGTTCGCGCTTCATTTACGGAAACGGGTTCCCACGCAAGCGGGCCTAGGCGGCGGTTCGAGCGACGCGGCCACCGTGCTCTTGTTGGCGGCTGACGGCCAACTGGGGCCGGTCGAGCCGTTCGACGCTTTAGCGGTGGCACGCTCGCTCGGCTCCGACGTTCCGTTTTTTCTGAGCGAGA
This sequence comes from Candidatus Tumulicola sp., assembly GCA_036490475.1. Taxonomy (NCBI): domain Bacteria; kingdom Bacillati; phylum Vulcanimicrobiota; class Vulcanimicrobiia; order Vulcanimicrobiales; family Vulcanimicrobiaceae; genus Candidatus Tumulicola; species Candidatus Tumulicola sp. The sequence goes on along the minus strand of DASXDT010000006.1, from coordinate 1,661,155 downwards.
CGGCGGCGCTGGTGGAGGGCACCGGCGAGCGCGTGACGCCGCTCGGCGCCGTTCCGCCGTGGTGGGTCACGATCGTCGCCCCGCCGGCGGCCGTTTCGACAGCCTATGCCTACGCGCGCATCGACGGGCTGCAGCGCGATGTGCGTCCGCGCAACGTCTCGCGCTCGCTGGCCGCCGGCGAGGCGCTGCAGCGCGGCGATTTCACCGCCGTCGAAGACCTCATGTGGAACGATTTCCAGTCGGTCGTCTGCGAAGAAGCGCCGCCGATCGCACGGGCCCTCGAAGCATTGCGACAGGCCGGTTCGCGTAATCCGTTGTTGGCCGGCTCGGGAGCCTGCGTGTTCGCGCTGGCGCCCGATCGCGAGCGTGCCGAAAGGATCGCGGCCGCCGTTCGATTGAGCGACGATTTCACGCGGATCATCGCGCCGTTCCGCGCGGCCGAACGCTGGCGCGGTTGAAAGCCATCAATGCGGTCGTTCTGGCCGGCGGCCCGCCCGATGCCGTATCGGCGCTGCAGGACGTGCCGAATAAAGCGTTCATCGAGATCGAAGGCATCACGCTCGTCGAGCGAGTGTTACGCGCGCTTTCGGAGTCGTCGCATATCGCATCGATTTGCGTGGTCGCTCCACCCGCGATGCACGACTCGCCGGCGCTCGCGCTCGCATCCCAGCGACGGCCGGACGGCCCGCGTATCACCGACAGCTTACGCAACGGATTGGTAGGTTTTCGGGGCGACGATTCGGTTGCGATCGTTACATCGGACTTGCCGGTGCTCACACCCGCGGCGGTCGACGACTTCGTGGATCGCGTTCTTGCAATCGATCCCGACGCCGGCTACGGCTGCATCGAACGCAGCACGCACGAAGCGCGCTACCCAACCATTCCACACACGTGGGCGCGGCTGCGCGATGGAACCTATTGCGGCGCCGGCTTGGCCTCGCTGAAGCCGCGCACGCTGCCGGGGCTCGAACGCTTTATCGAACGATTGGGTGCGGCGCGCAAGCGGCCGGTACGCTTAGCCTCGCTGTTCGGTTGGGACGTACTGGCCCGTTTCGCATTAGGCCGCTTGACGATCGCTCAAGCCGAACAGCGCGCGGGGCGAATTCTGGGCGCGACGGTTCGCGCGATCGTTTCGCCCTATGCCGACGCGGGCGTCAACGTCGATCGAGCCGGCGACGTCGCGCTGGCACGAGAGTTGCTACGCGGCGAAGGGGGCGTTACGAACGCCAGCGCTTGAACAGCTCGTTGGCGATGCCGAACTGATCCAGCGCCTTTCCGACGGTGTGCGCGACGATGTCGTCGACGCTCTGCGGATTGGCGTACATCGCGGGAATCGGCGGTAAGATCACCGCGCCGATTTCGGCCAGACGCACCAGGGTACGCAAGTGGCCGACGTGCAGTGGCGTTTCGCGAACCACCAAGACGACGCGCCGGCCTTCTTTGAGACACACGTCGGCCGCGCGAACGAGCAGCGTAGAGTTGAACGAGTAAGCGATTGCGCTCGCGCTTTTAATCGAGCACGGCACGACCAGCATGCCCTCGGTAACGAACGAACCGCTCGAAATCGCGGCCGCTAGATCGTCTTCGCGATGCACGACGTCGGCCAGCGCCTCGAAATCCTCGCCGGTCATCTCAGTTTCGAGCTGTATCGTTCGGCGTGCCGACTCGGTGAGCACCAAATGCGTTTCGATGCCGCCCACCGAGCGCAGCGCCTGTAACGCCATGTACCCATACGCGCTGCCGGAGGCGCCACTGATTCCGACGATGATGCGTCGCACGTCCGACGGCTTATACGCCGCGTGCAGGGTCGCCTTGCAAAATCCGTAATTGTGTCGCTAGTGGATTTCCATTCTCGGTACGTTCGCTCGTTCGTCGACGGAACCGTCGCTTGGTGCGCCAGCCAAGACCGCTCGCAATTTCTTGGGCTGTTGCGCTCGCCGTGTTCGCAAATTCCGAACGATACGGCCGCAGCCGTGGCAACCGCCGCCGCGCGCACCGACGATCCGTTCGAGGCGGCCGAGCATTCGCGCTTAGGTTTGAGCCCATCCGAACGCGAGACGGTATCCAACTTTTGCGCGCGATTGCGCGCGCTTCGACGACGCGTCGATCTGGGGGCATCCGGCGGCGAATTGCGCGATGCGGTTCTAACGGCGTTCGCGCTGCCGGACGACGACGCGCTCGACGCGAGCTCCGGTACGGACGATGCCGCCGCGTTCGCGCTGTGCGAGACCGGCACCGCCGAACCAAGTCGCGGCGTCGTTCCGCGCCGCCGGCATTTCAGCGCGTCGTCACTGAACGCATACGTCGAGTGCGCGCGCAAGTGGTTTTACCGCTACTCGTGTGCGGCGATCGAAGATCCGCAGTCGTCGGCGGCCGCTTATGGCACCGCATTTCACCTCGCGCTCGAGGACTTCCACGGTGAATTTCCGCGCCCGGCAGCGACCGAAGAGGCGTATATGCGCGACCGCATCGAGCAATGCGTACGCTGGGCATTCGAACGCAACCGCGACGGATTCGAAACGGCGGTCGAGTTCGAGCTGCAATCGCGCCGCGCGTTTAGAACCGCGCAACGCTACGTCGACTGGCTACTGGTACAACAGCAGACGGCGCCGTTCGAAGTGATCGGTCGCGAAGTTCCGGCCAACGTCGAACTCGGCGGTCGCGAGTTCGTCGGCTTTATCGACCGGCTCGATCGCGATCTTCGCACCGGCGGCGTCGGAGTGGTCGATTATAAGACCGGCAGCATCGCGACGTCGGCCGCAGAGTATCGAGAAAAAGTGCGAAAGCTGCACGATTTTCAGCTGCCGTTCTACTATTGGGCCAGAACCGAAGCCGGCGACCGCGTCACGCGGCTGGCGCTGCTGCCGCTCAAAGACGCGACGCTCGACGTTCGACCGATCGTGCTCGAGGTCGTCCCGGGCGAACCGCCCGACGACCGTTCGAAATCGGCGCGCGGCACGATCGGGACGCTCGAACTCGAGCGCGCTCGAACGCATATGATCGACTTGAGCGAGCGTCTCGCAAGCGATGGCATCGAACGCTTCGACGAAACGACCGACCCGTACGCGTGCACGTACTGCGCGTACGCAACGGCCTGCGCGTACCGGCCGCCACCCGAACCGTCGCGTTTCGGACAATGAGCATCACCCTCGACTCGCAGCAACTGCGTATCGTCGATGCGCCGTCGGACGCGTGCGTCGTCGCGAGCGGCGATGCCGGCACCGGCAAAACCGTCGCGCTCGACGCGCGTTTGAAGCGGCTTGCGGAGTCGTGTCCGAGTGGGGACGTGCTACGCTTGCGCGATCGGGACGACTTCGCACGCTTGGGTCGCCTGTGGTTACCTCACGGCGTGCGGATCGTCGACGATGTCGAAGCCGAGAGCGCGTTCGCACGTGCGTGCGAGCCGCTCTTCGCGCTCGATTGGAGCGCCTTTTCGGCCGAGCAACTCGATCCGGAAGTGCCTGGCTTGCGCTCGCCCGCGCGTTTCCTTAACTCCGCATTCCGGTTGATTCGCCGATTGCTCGAACAGGATCTCGATCCCGACGCCTTCCAGCGACGCGCGCTGGCGGGAGCGACCGAATTTTATGGACGCCCACCGAATTTCGTCGATCCGCGCCTGTTGTCGGCGCTCAAGCGCGACTATCACGACTCGCTCGCAGTCGATGCCACCGAGCTGCAGCGACAGTACCGGCGCGAAGTCGACCTCACAAAAATTCTTGCGGCGCTGTATCGCAGATACGTCGTCGACGTCGCGGCGTCCGGATGCATGACCGCTCGCGACGCGGTGAGCATGGCGATCGCGGCATTGCGCGCCGATCCGGGCAACGCCTCGATCGGGTCGCATCCTCGTTTCGTGTTGGTCGACGATGCCGACGGCATGACGAACGCCGAGCTGACACTGTTGCGGCTAGTCTTCGGCGACAGTCTCGCGGGCGTGACACTGGCCGGCCGAAACGTGACGGCGATCGAAGGCGCCGAGCGTATCGAGTTGACCGAGCAGTTTCGCTCCCCGCCGGTATTGCTTGCGGCGCGCGCGGCGATTGTCCGGCGCGCGGCGATGCCGTTCGCTAACGATGGAACGCAGTTGCGCTTTTTTCGCCCTAAAACCGCGCACGAGGAAGCCGATTTCATCGCGCGTTGCGTGCGCGAATGGATCGACGCCGGCACGCCGCCCGAGCGAATTGCGGTGCTGTTCCGCTCGGTCCGCCACGTGGAGCGGTACGAGTCCGCGTTGCTCGACCGCGACGTTCCGGTGGCCACACTCGGCGACGTCAATACCTTTGCCGACCGGCGCGCTCTCGACGCGACCGCGCTGTTGTGGAACGCCTACGATCCGTTTAAGCACGACTGGCTGCTGCGTACGCTATCCAATCAGGCGCTCGGGCTGTCGGATGCTTCGCTCGCAATGTTATGCGCCGAGCCGTCCGATCCGCAAACGCCGCTGTTTGTCCTCGACAACGAGCCGGCACCGACCGAACGAGCTAGCCGGTGGGATGCCAAACGCGATCTGCGACTCGGTTGGAACGTTCTGCGCGGCGAGCGAGACGCGGATCTACCGGATGATGCTCGAGCGACGCTGCTGCGTTTTCGCGAACTGCGCGCGAACTGGACGTCGCTTCTCGGGCGAGCCGGTATCGAAGAACTGGCTCGAACGGTTTGGAGTCAAGGCCTGGCGCGCGAAGGCGAACCCGGATCCGCACGCGCTACGGCGCAACAACTCGTGCTGCACCGCTTGCTGCAGCGTTTGCGGGCGTTCGAACGAGAATCGCCCAGCACTACCCTGTCCGATGTGCTCGAATTCGCGCGGGCGCGCGCGACGAGCGACTTGGAAGCGTGCGAAGATTCCGACGCCGGCGGTCGCGTCAGCCTCGCATCGATCGATGCAGTGCGTGGCCGCGAGTTCGACCACGTGGTCGTCGCCGGCGTTCGCCCGGGCTCGTTTCCGCTTTGGTACGCGCCCGACAATTTTCTGATGAGCCCGCGCCTCGGCGTCGTGCCGCGCGAGAACGTCGGCGAGGCGCGCGTCTCGCGCACCGCGAAGTTTAGCTACTACGTTACGGCGACGAAAGCGGCCGAAAAATATTACACACGCGAACGGGATGCGTTCGTCTATGCGGTGGCTCGCGCGCGTTGCAGCGTGGTCGTTACGGCGTCGGAGCGGGCCACTCGAGGCGTGACGGCGCCCGAGATGTTCGAAGAGTTACGCGCCTGGAATCAGACGGGTGCGGGCGCCCGCGAAGCATCATGACGCAGGGCGCGAGAACAGCCCGATCTGTACCGCACCGCCGCTTTCGATCGAGGCCACGCGCGTGCCCAGCAATCGCACCGGAGCGCCGCGCAACTCTGCCCGCTTGAGGCAGACGACCGCCGCATCGAAGATTCGCCGCGCCGAACGAGTCGGCTCGGCCAAGTGCGTCTGACGGCCGATGGTGCTGAAGTCGCCGCGACGAATTTTGATTCCGACGGTACGCGCGATCGCATGTTCTTCTGCAAGTTTTTGCGCCAGCTCGGTCGCTTGTACGCGTAACATCGACACCAGCTCGCGTTCGTCGCGCACGTCGTATTCGAACGTTTCCTCGGTTGAGATCGACTTCGTTTCGCGTCCCGTCTCGAGCCGTCGCGCGTCGATTCCCACGGCCAGGTCGCGCATTCGCGCGGCCGACGAGCCGAAGACCCTCTCGAGCCCTTCGGCACGCGCTAAATCGCCGATGGTCGCGATGCCGAGCGCGTTCAAACGGCTCTCGGTTTTGGGGCCGATCCCCCACAACTTGCCAACCGCCATCGGCGCGAGGAATTCGGTTTCGGTGCCGGGTGCGATCGCCAGCAAACCGTCGGGCTTACAGCAATCCGATGCAATCTTCGCAACCAGTTTGCCGGTCGCAATGCCCGCACTAATCGTCAAACCCGTCGCGGCCAGAACGTCGCGACGAAGTTCGCCGGCGAACTCGACCGCCCGATCGAACGAGACGTCGCCCGGATCGACGAACGCTTCGTCGAGCGACAGACCTTCGACGGCGTTCGAACGTGCGTTGAAAATCGCGAACACCTCGCGCGATACGGCTCGATATTTTTGCATGTCGGGCGGCACAACGACCAACTGCGGACACGCTTCTTTCGCCCGGTACAACGGCATGGCCGAACGCACGCCGAACGGCCGTGCTTCGTAGGATGCGGTTAACACGACCGCGCGGCGACTGGAGCCCGCGATGGCCACCGGCAATCCGCGCAACCGAGGGTCGTCACGAACCGCGACGCTGGCATAGAATGCGTCGATATCGAAATGCGCGATCGCGCGAACGAAGCCGCCGTTAGCCATCGGAAGCGCGGGCGCGATTTGCGCCGCGCTCGAGCGCCAAGACGGTTTGCACGTTGCGAACGTCGTCGTCATCGCTGCCGGGCGTTTCCAAAATGGCGGTCTTCTCGCGCAGTTCCGGGTGCGCGATCAGAGCGCGAAAGCCGTCCAAACCGATCTTGCCGTCGCCGATGTGCCAATGGCGGTCGCGCGCCGCGCCCAACTCCACTTGCGTGTCGTTAAAATGGAACATCAAGATGCGGGCGACCCCGATTTCGGTTTCGGCGATCTCGACGAAGCGGTCGACTTCCTCGGCGGAGTCGATACGATACCCGGCCGCCCACGCGTGCGCGGTATCGAGGCACACGCCCAACTGCGGATGCCCGACGGTCCGCACGATGCGCCCGAGTTCTTCGAGCGTGCCGCCGGCTAAGTTGCCGGCGCCGGCGGAGTTTTCGAGAACCAAAAACACCTCGGGCGCGATGTCCGACAACGCGCGTTCCAGCGCCGCGCAGATCGCACGGAATCCGTCCTCGCGATCGCGCTCGCCGTACGAACCCAAGTGCGTGTTGACGAAGCGCATCCCGCCGATACGCGCGACGTCGAGATCGGCGCGCAGCAGACGCTCCGATCCGGCGAAAATCTTTGGATCGTCGCTCGCCAAATTCACCAGGTACGCGGTGTGAATCGCGCACGGATCGAGGTTGGCTTCGCGTCGCAGGCGCGCAAACTCGCCGAGCGCGACTTCGTCGGGCGGCGCGACGCGATAGCTGCGTGGATTCGACGAGAACACTTGCAGCGCGGTACAACCGGCCGCTGCAGCGTGCTGCACGGCGGCCGCATAGCCGCCCCCGGTGCGAACGTGCATACCAATTCGCATGGCGTGTTAGTTGGGTTGTGAGAGGCCGAGCTCGAGGGCTTGACCGGATTCAAGCTCGAGCTCCGGCAGTTCGTCCAACGAACTCAACCCGAACGATTCTAAGAAAAACGGCGTCGTGGTGTATTGCATCGGGCGCCCGACCACGTCTTTGCGGCCGGCTTCAGCGATGAACGTGCGATCGAGCAACGTATTCACGACGCTATCGGAGTTGACGCCGCGAATCGATTCGATTTCGGCGCGCGTGACCGGCTGCATGTGCGCGACGATCGCCAACGCCTCGAGGGCCGGCGTCGATAAGGTGGTTCTGGGCGGCAGCAAATACGATTCGACCACATCGCGAGCCAGCGGCGACGATGCGAAGCGATAGCCGCCGGCAACTTCGCGTACGACCAGTCCGCGTTCGGCGTAGTCGGCGGAAAGGCGCGCTAGCGTCGCAGCCAGTTCGACTTCGCCGGCGCCGGTGAGTTTGGCCAAACGCTTGATCGACAGCGGTTCGGCCGCAACGAATAACAACGCTTCGACCGGAAGGATGAGCCGGGCAACCGCCTCTTCGATCGCGACGGCTTCGGCTTCATTCTCGGCAACCGTCACGCCGCACCCCAGCAGAGGAGAATGTCCGCGAATGGTTGTTCCTGCGCGAAGCCGATGCGGTGGCGCCGAACCAATTCGAGCATTGCCAAGAACGTCACCACGACGATCTCACGCGTCATACCGAGTTCGCGGCACAAGTCTCCGAACGTTGCCTCGCCTAATTCTTTGAGCCGGCGCGAAACGTAATCCATCGACGCCAACAGCGAAATGCGCTCGCGGGCGATCGAACGCTTTTCAGGCCTGGCTTGCGTGAGCATCGCAATGAACGCGCGACGCAGACGTTCCGGATCGACCGCGTAACGTTGCACCAAGGTACCGGCCGGGTCGCCGGCATCGCGATAAAAATATCCGGCAGCCTCGGCTTGACGGTCGCGCAACTGCATGCCGAGATCGCGATATTGCGAATACGCGATCAAACGCCGCCGCAATCGTTCCTCGACCGCCTCGGGCGTTTCGGTTTCGTCTTCCAGTTCCAGTGGAATCGCCGGCAACAACGCCCGCGACTTCAAAAACACCAGCGTCGCCGCAATCACCAGATAATCGGCGGCCAACTCGACGTCGAGGGCTTGCATCGCGCGCACGTACGCGAGATACTGTGCGGCCACGGCAGCCAATGGAACGGTCGCAACGTCTAAGCGCTGTTCTTTGATCAACCCCAATAATAAGTCGAGCGGCCCGTCGAAAACGTCGACGCTTACCCGGCACGCCGGCCGTTCGGGCGTTTCGACGGTTTGAAGCGACCCGGCGGTCAAGACAGTCGTCGTTGGCCGAGATCCGGTACCGCGACGGCATCCTCGAACGCGCCCGGGTTAGCGACCAAAAACTCCGAGGCCATGTCGACCAAACGCTTCTCGTTAACGTACTTGAGCGTCTTGCGCGCTTGCGCCATGTCGAACCAGCGCGCTTCGTCGACCTCATGATCGTGATTCGACGGGTCGCCCGACAAATAGCGCATCAAAAAGAACGTCACCGACTTGCGGTGCTTGGTCGCGCCGACGTAAAACCAATACGAGATGTCACTAAGGCTCGTGACGATTTCGCCCCAGCAACCGGTTTCTTCGCGCACTTCGCGCAACGCGGTCTGCTGACGCGATTCTCGAGCCTCGACGTGCCCCTTGGGCAACGTCCAGATTCGAGGCGGGTTTCCGCGGCCGATAAGCAGCGCATCATACCCCCGATCGCTCGGGCGTAGAACCAAACCACCGGCCGACACCTCGTGCTTGATGCGCATCGTCCCGCCAATTATAGCGCCCCAAGGTCAAAGCGCCTGCCGGAAATTCTGCTCTTTTTGCACGTCCTCGCGGGCCTTCAGCAATCCGGGAAGGCGCTCGAGATCAGGTGAGGTCGCGAGTCGGCATCGTCATCGACAAGTAGCCGACCGTGGCCCCGGCTGCCCGCTCCTTAACGATCGCCGCGGCCGCCGCTCGCGCCTGGACGCGAAGCTCTGGAACGGCGGTCGACTCGAAGAAGCTGCCCCCGGCCAGGGGCCCGACAGCGAACAGGCCGGGAACGGCCGTTCCATCGCGTCCGATCGGGTGCATCGAGCCATCGACCCTGACGCCGCGGCCCGACGCCGCCGGCGATAGCGCGCCGACGCGGCGCAGTTCGGCCAACGGCGCGCGGTCGAACGCGGCCATGCCGCGGGCGGGACCCGTGCAGTTGACGATCCAGCGCGGTTCTAGCGTTACGGTCGATCCGTTCGAGAGAGCGATTTCCACGCGCGAATCCCGATAGCTATGAACGCTGCCGGCATACACGCCGAGCCGGCCAGAATCGCGATAGACCTCGAGCGCTTCGGCCACCGGTTGCGGCGCGCGGTGCCTGCGCAGTTCCCAACGGGCACGCAGATGACGGTCGAAGCGCAGACGTTCGGCCTCCGGCAAGCGGCGCCACAGCGATTCGCTGTGCGGGCGTAGGGCGTCGACCACGCATCGCCAGTCGTAGCCGCGATTCGCCGCCGCTACCAGGCACTGGCGGAAACTGCGTAGCAGACGCCGCGCGTCGCTCGCGTCGAGCAGCGGAGCGGCGTCGTAGGGGGCCGGGAATTCCGTGTGCGTTTGCGGGAAGCGGCCATGCCGGGAAACCACGTCGATGCGGCCTCGATGCCCGCCGGTGCGCAGCGCGGAAACGGCGTCCAGCGCTGTCAAGCCCGACCCGATCACCAGAACGTCGCCTTCGACTGCCGAGTAGTCGAACCGCCACGGGTCGGAGACGAAGCGATCCGACGCAATCATCGCGGCCGGCAGAAAGCCGGTCGCCGGAGATGCGTGCCCGACGGCCAGCACGGTGTAGGTGCTTCGAGTCGAACGGCCTTGCGAGTCGGTGATCGAAAAACCGCCTTGCGGAAGCCGTTCGACCGATTCGACACGGTCCTCGACGCGCTTGAATCCCGGATGCGCAAACGTGTCGGTTGCGATCGATTCGAGATAGTCACCGTAGGTGCGACGAGATACGAACTCGTGCGGCTGCGCCGACCCGTCCAACCAGCGGACGAAATGGTCGGGCTCGTCGACCAGCGCCGTCATAGCCGAGGCGCGCGTATTGAGCAGATGTTCGCCATGCCGGGTTCCGTAGGCCGCGCCGCGGGCCAGCGCGCCGTCCTCAAAAAGACGTACCGAAAGACCCTCGGGAGCGAGGCGAGCGAGCTGCGCCGCGACGGTGATACCGCTGAAGCCGCCGCCTACGATCGCTACCTCACAGTCGCTCACGAAGATATCCCGAGCTCCACGGGGCGTATGATGCGGTCGTAGTTGCCGTACGCGGTTTGACAGCGCGCCAATGTTGGTTCGTACACCAAGAATTCGCTCAGTGGCTTCGCATACACGTGCAACGATAGTGCGCGTCTGCCGTCGCTCGCGACGCGGTGAATGTCGTAGGGGCCGGATCGAACGTCCAGCGCTCCGGACTCGAGATTTTCCCACGAGCGCCATTCCAGCACCGCGCGGCCGGTCGTACTGCAATCGTCGACGCGGTCGTAATTCTGAACGATCAGGTTGCCTTCGAGCACCACGAACCAACAGTGCTGGCCGCCGTGGTCGTGGATCGACGAGCTTGCGCCGGCCGTCCAATCGAGGATCAGCACCTCGAATCGGTCGTCGGCATATAAACACGTCCGCGTGTACGATTCCGACGCTTTCACGTAGGGATCAAAATGCTCGCCTGCGTTGGAGGCATCCGCAAGCAAGCGGGACATTTGCTCGGGACCTCGCCGCAGCGGGTCAAGCGAGCGAAGGTCCTCGACGAATGAACGAAACACCGGCTCTCTCCTAAAAATTAACTTTAGTCACTTTTTTTACAGTCGAGGGGTCCTTCTCCTGTTGCGCCCGCGCTTCCCAACGAAGGTCCGGGCGACGCGCTGCCAGCGTTTCGTCGACCCGTCCAACGACGGTCGTGACCGGCGCGGCGAACAATTCGTCCGGAGCGGAATGTGCCCGCGACACGATTTCTCGTAGCGCGCCGACGAACTCGTCGAGCGTTTCTTTCGACTCGGTTTCGGTCGGTTCGATCATCAAGCACTCGGGGACGATCAGCGGAAAATACATCGTTGGTGCCATGAACCCGCGGTCGAGCAGCGCCTTCGCGATGTCGAGCGCACGAACGCCGGTTTCTCGTTTGAGACTCTGGGCCGAAACGACGAACTCATGGCGGCAAATCTCGGCGTAGGGCGTTTCGAGAAACTCCGCGATCTTCACGCGCAGATAATTAGCATTCAGCACCGCCAGTTGCGAAACGCGCGTCAGCCCCTCGGCCCCGTTGGCGTAGATATATGCCAGGGCGCGCACGGCGTGCGCGAAGTTGGACCAGAACGAACGCACCGGACCGATCGATTTCGGCCGGTCGAAGTCCAAACGGAACGTCAGCCTGTCACTCGGCGCCCCGGATGCATCTCCGCCACGTTCGGTGGCTACCACGACCGGCGTCGGCAAATAGTCGACCAGGTGCGCGGCCACGCCGATCGGGCCGTGGCCCGCGCCGCCGCCGCCGTGCGGGATCGTAAACGTCTTGTGCGTGTTGAGGTGCATGAGGTCGAAGCCCATGTCGCCCGGTCGCGCGTTGCCCATCAACGCGTTCGCGTTCGCGCCGTCGTAGTACATCAATCCGCCCGCGGCGTGCACGACGGCGGCAACGGCGGCGATACTCTCTTCGAATAAACCCAGCGTATTAGGGTTGGTCATCATGCACACGGCCGTGTCGTCGCCGACAACCTGCGACAGCGCTTCGACGCTGACGCGTCCGCGCTCGTCGCTCGGCAACGAAATCACGTGGAATCCGCACATAGCGGCCGACGCCGGATTGGTTCCGTGCGCGGTGTCCGGAACGATCACCTTATCGCGCTTGGTTTCTCCACGATCGCGAAAATAGCGCTTAGCGATCAACAGCGCGGTGAGTTCGGCGTGTGCACCGGCCGCCGGATTGAGCGAAAACGCCGCCATCCCGAACAGCGAGCTGAGATTGCGTTCCAACTCGTACATTACCGCGAGGGCGCCTTGCGCGTACGCGTCCGGCGTGTACGGGTGTAGCTGCGCGAACTCGGGCTTGGCGGCCATCGCGTCGTTGATCCGCGGGTTGTACTTCATCGTACACGAACCCAGCGGATAAAACCCTAAGTCGATACCAAACGTTCGTTGCGACAGACGCGTGTAATGACGCACGACGTCCAGTTCGCTGTGATTCGGCAGCGGCAGATCGGCTCGAAGTGCTTCCGAAGGTAGAAAGCTTTCAAGCGGTTCGCCCGGCTCGACGTAACGGTTGGCGCGCCCCTCGCTGCCGAGTTCGAAAATGACGGGGGTTGCGGTACGGTCAGACGACGGCGCGGCCACGCGCTTCCTCCTCGAGTGCGGTTGCGAGCGCCGCGATGTCGCCGCTGGTGGTGAGTTCGGTCGCTGTGACGAGTGCGCAAGTGCGCAACTCTGTATAATACCGGCCCAAGTCGATTCCGCCCAGGATCTCACGACGCGCTAACGCGTCGAGCACGCCGGCCGCGGGCCGGTGGAAATCGACAACGAACTCGTTGAAGAACGGCGCGTTGAAGCGCAAGTCGATCCCGTCGATGCTCGACAGGGCGGTCGCGGCTTCGCGCGAGCGCTTACAGTTGAGCGATGCGACGTCGCGCAATCCGGACCGGCCCATCAACGCGAGGTAGATCGTTGCGATGAGGGCGCAGTGTGCTTGGTTAGTGCAGATGTTGGAGGTGGCGCGTTCGCGCCGGATATGCTGCTCGCGCGCCTGCAACGTCAACACGTAGGCGGTGCGTCCCGAATCGTCGACGCTCTTGCCTGCCAAACGTCCGGGAATGCGGCGTAAATGTTCTTTGGTGGCCGCGATAAAGCCGACGTACGGTCCGCCGTAGGCAACCGGCACGCCGAAGCTTTGTGCCTCGCCAGCGACGATGTTCGCGCCCCATTCCGAGGGTGGCGTGAGTGCCGCCAGCGACAATGCCTCGGCGACCACGGCGATGATGACTGTTTCGGATGCGCGCACCGCATCGGCAGTTTTTTTCGGTAGTGCGTCGACGCTACCAAAGAAATTCGGGGACTGGATCGCGATGGCCGCGTATTGGTTGCTCGCTACGGCGGCTTCGAGTGCGGCGAGATCGGTCGTCCCGTCTGCGGCGTAACCGACTTCATCGACCTCGACGTCGAGACCGTCGCAATACGTTTGTAGAACCGCGCGATAATTTGGATGCACGGCCCGCGACACGAGCACTTTGCGCCGCCCGGTCGCGTTGATCGCCATGATCGTGCTTTCGGCCAACGCCGTCGCCCCGTCGTATACGGATGCGTTCGAGACGTCCATCCCGGTGAGCAAGCAGATGTAGCTCTGCCACTCGTAGATCGCTTGCAAGTAGCCTTGCGACACTTCCGCCTGATAGGGCGTGTAGGCCGTAAGAAACTCGCCGCGCATGACCAGCGCGGAAATCGCAGGCGGTGCGTAATGACGGTACGCGCCGCCGCCCAGAAACGAGCGAAAGCCGACGCCGTCGTTGCGCTCGGCGATGCGATCGAAACGGCGGGCGAGCTGATATTCCGGCAGCGACGGAACGATATCGAGCGGATCGCGCAACGCGATGGCTTCGGGTACGCGCATCAACTCTTCGAGCGAACCAACACCGACGACGGCGAGCATCGCCTCGACGTCGGCGTCCGTATGTGGAGCGTACACTAGGCCGTAAGCCGCTCGTACTCGCCGGCATCGAGCAGACCTTCGGGAGGCGTTCCGCCTTCGAGCTTCACTTTGAAAAGCCAGCCGCTTCCAAACGGATCTTTGTTGACGGCGGCGGGATCGTTTTCCAACGTATCGTTGATCTCGACGACCTCTCCCGCGACCGGAGCGTACAAGTCCGAAACGGCCTTGACCGATTCCACCACGCCTGCGGTTCCAAATTGTTTGACGCCCGCGCCGACCTTCGGAAGCTCGACGTAGACGACGTCTCCCATCGAATCCGCGGCGTAATCGGTAATGCCGATGGTTGCCGTGTCGCCTTCGACGCGCACCCACTCGTGCTCTTTGCTGTACAACAGCTCTTCTGGCCGGCCCACTTTTCTACGTTCTCCTATTTGCTTGGCTGACTGCGCTTGTAAAATGGAAGCGGAACGACGGTCGCCGGATGCGACTTACCGCGAATTTCGACCTCGAGTTCGGTCCCGAGCGCGGCTGCGCCGGGATCGAGCAACGCCGTCGCAACGTTCTTGTTTTCGACCGACGGAGCGCGCGAACCGCTGCGAATGTCGCCCGCGTTTTGACCACCATGCTGCACGGCGTAACCTTCGCGCGCCGGCACGGGACCGGTCATGATCAAGCCCGCGATGCGCGAATAGTCGCCGGCCGCGACCTGCGCTTCGAGCGCGTCGCGACCCGTGAACGACTTATTCAATTTAACTGCCCAGCTTTGCCCGGCCTGAATCGGCGTGATCTCTTCGGTTAGCTCGTGGCCGTATAACGGCATGCCGGCTTCCAAGCGCAGCACGTCGCGCGAGCCCAGACCGCACGCCTCGAGGCCCTCGCCGGAATGGCGATCCAGCAGGTTTTTCCATAGTCCGGAGGCCGCATCGCCGTCGACGAACAGTTCGAAACCGTCTTCGCCGGTGTAACCGGTGCGGGCGAGAAGAGCGGGCACGCCGTCGACCGTCGTTTCGGTGCAAAAGTAGTATTTGAGCGCACCGATGTCCACCGGCACGTGACTCGCCAGCATCTCGACCGACTTCGGCCCTTGAATCGCGATGAGCGCGCGCTTCCCGTGAAAGCTTTGCAATTCGATGCCGTTTGCCGGCAACGCGTCGTTCAGCAGATCCCACATCTTGTCCACGTTAGCGCCGTTGACGACCAACAACCAGCGGCCGTCGAGCCGGTAAAAAATCGTGTCGTCGTGCGCGCCGCCGCGTTCGTTACAAAAGATGTTGTAGCGCGCTTGCCACGGTTTCATGGTGGCGACGGCGTTGGTGCACAAGCCGTCGGCCCATTCGGCGACCGCATCACCGGTCAGTTCGAATTGCCCCATGTGCGAAAGATCGAATAAGCCGGCCCGATGGCGCACGGCGGCGTGCTCCTGCAAAATGCCGGCGTACTGCACCGGCATCGAGAACCCCGCGTACGGCACCATCCGCGCCGCACCGGCGAGATGGCGATCGTGCAGTGCGGTTTGCCGCAACGAAGTGTCGCTGGTCATTTTGCGGCCTCCTCGACCGGTCGTTGGGGCTTCTCTTGCGGGTTCGTATTCAAGAAATTGAGCGTGGCGTGCGCGACGATTTTCTCGCCGCTGCGAACGTAGACTTCGCCATAGACGATGCGCCGCCCGGCCTTGAGCACGCGGGCTTCGGCCAACAAATCGTGCGGCGGACGCGCCGGCGCGAGAAAGTTACACTGCAGAGAGACCGTCGTCGTATCTTGATCGCGCCCAAAGATCGATGCGAGCGCGACGTAAAACACGGTATCGCACAAGCTTACGATCGCTCCGCCGTGGACGCCGCCGCTTCCGTTGGTGATTTCCGGCCGGAACGGCATGCGCATCACGGCACGTCCGTGCTCCACCTTTTCTAGCTTCAGATCGAGCAGCGCGACGAAATTTCCGCGCTCTTTCTCCCATGCGAACGGAGCCCGGTTAAAGTCGATGGCCATTTAAAACACGTCTCCCGGCGCGGCCAGTGCGCGACGTAAATACAGCGGCAGCGAAAAGAGCCGCCGATGCGTTTCGGCGTCGTAAAAGAAGCTTTCACCTTGCAGCGACGCGCAGTAGCGTTCGATAGTGGTCGCCTCTAGGGAGGCGACGTCGATGCGGTCGCTACAGGCCAAGAACGCCCAATCCGTATCGAAGGCGGGCACGTGTGTGTAAAACGACGCAACGTGAGCGTAATGGCGCCGCAAGGTGCGCGCCATCTTGCAATGCAGCGACGCGTTATGCACCGCGGCCGTGCTGGCTTGCAGAACGTAGACGCCGCCCGGCGCGAGGCGCGCCTTGATTAAGGCGAAAACGTCGTCGTTAAAAAGAATGTTGCTGGGCGAGTCCTCGAGCGGCTCGGTGAGATCCGAAACGATCGTTTGATAGGCTGCCGAGTCGTCGCGCATATACGCGAGCGCGTCGCCGACGATGACGCGCGCGCGCGAATCGTCGAACGCGCCGTCCGACCATTCCGGCAACAGCCGTTTCGCAAGATCGACCACGAGTCCATCGATGTCGACCATCGTGCACGTGCGTACGCCGGGTGCGCGCAATACTTCGCGCAGGGTCGCGCCTTCGCCGCCGCCCAGGATCAACACGTCGCGCACGTCGCCCGACGCGGCCAACGCCGGATGAACGAGCGTTTCGTGATAGATGCGCTCGTCGCGCTGAGAACTCTGCGTATCTCCGTCGAGAATCAACATTTTGCCGAAAACGGCGGATTCGACGACGGCCACTTGCTGAAACTCGGAATGGCCTTCGAACAGCGAGCGTTCGACGGCGTGATGGTGCTCCTCGCCGGGCGCGAAACGCTCGACGTACCATTGCCAATGTTCGGTTTTGGGCATTCCCGTCTCAGATTGGCCGCAGAAAAAAAGAACCCCGCCACTTGGCGGGGTTCTCGGACTCGCGACAGTTATTGGTTACTCGCAGACGCCCGCGACGATGAATTGTGCATGCGGAAGGTAGTAGAGGCTCCCGTCATTTGCCACTGACGGAAGTTCCAACGTGTTTCCTTTTGGTGCTGCGAATAGATTGTCTTCGGGCACCCAACCGCCTTTTTGGTACTCGGCGGGGAAGCACTTCTTTCCGGGAAACCCGTTCGTATCGACGATAGTGAACTTCGGCGTGTCGACCGGCTTAATCGTGGAGCCGCTGTTGTTGATCAGCTCGGCGTAGAGGAATGACTTGCCCCGGCACGGCCCTAATTTCCCTCTATAGAAGCAATCGTTTCCGTCGCCGTACAGCTTGAAGGCCTTGCCTCCGACCTTGCCGGTGATGTCACCCTTGCCGGTCGCATCACCCATAACGGCTTTGATGCCGCCTGCTGGGCCGCCGCTATTCTTGCTAAACACGGTCGTAATCTTGATGCCGTCGTACGGCTTGTATTTGCCAAGGAACACCGTCGTAGTCGCCGTCTCCTTGAGCGTGAACGCGACGCAGTTGCCGGCGAAATAGTACATCGGTGGACTGGTCTTTTCGCAAGCGGTCGGCGTCGGCGTCGCTTTTGCGGCAAGCATCGCCGTAGTTCCGTTGCTCGAAGCGAAACTTTGCGATGGGACGACGCCGCGACTTGCGCAAGCGCTCATCGCTGCGGCTGCAACGATCGCAGCGCCAATGGCTATGGTAGTGATACGCATCGGGAAAATTAACCTCACTGAATGGTGTGGGGAACCGTTGTGCGTCGACCTTTGACGGGTCGCACGCGATGCCTTCCGACGCAATCGCGCGCATGCTTATCGGTCGCCTATAAAGCGACGCTAGTCCATTTGTTTTTAGAAATACGAACGAAGGTTAACTTACGACGCCGATAAGACGCGTAAATCGTGATCGCGGCCGACCACGTGGGTGAACTCTCCGTCGCTCTTCTCGATCCCGCGCTTGAACTCGGTCGTCAATACGCTGCGCGCACTGAGAACTCGAGCTGCGTGTTCGCAAGCAAGCCAAGGGTCGGTATGATCGCCGCATGTATAAAAATCCATCGCGGCATAGCCCTTCTCGGGCCAGGTGTGGACCGATAGATGTGATTCGGCCAGGATCACCGTTCCGGAAACGCCTTGCGGCTCGAAACGATGGAAGGCGCTCTCCATAATAGTAGCGTTAGCGGCCTTTGCCGCCGCAACCATCATGGCAGCGATATCGTCGATGTCGGACAGAACGCGCGGGTCGCAACCCGAAAACTCGCACACAATGTGCCTACCGAGTGCCTTCAATTTGTACCAGGGTCTCCTTGACCTCGGGGGAATCCCACCTCCGGACTCGTCGGCTGGCGTCCGCTATGCGGTCACGTCCCCGACCTTTCGACGAGCTCTTGCCGGCGCTTTTGAGCGGTGCACGGGCGACTCGCCGCTATGGCGCGTAAGGGCGCGCCTTCCCTTTGAACCGTGGACCCCACCCAGGGTCCGGCGCCAATCATATCCCCTGCGCCCCCCCCTGTAAACCCCTTCTGCACAGGAAATCAGCAAGCGGCCCGCAGGGATTTTCAACTTCCTACTTCATTATCTTGACTATGTCTCCGCAGGGGGGTACGCTTACTTCGATATGGTGACACAACTCGAGACCCCGGTTTCCCCCGAAAATATCGGCGAAGACTACCGCCATGGGTTTCACGATCAGGAAAACTACGTCTTCAAATCCGACAAAGGCCTGACGCGAGAGATCGTCGCGCGCATCAGCGCCATGAAGGACGAGCCGCAATGGATGCTCGAGTTTCGCCTGCGCGCCTACGAACTGTTTTTGAGCAAGCCGATGCCGGCCTGGGGCGACACCGCCCGGCTGAATGAGATCGACTTCGCCGACATCCATTATTTCGTGCGCTCGACCGACCGAACCGAACGGTCCTGGGACGACGTCCCGGACGACATCAAGCGAACGTTCGATCGCTTAGGCATTCCGGAAGCGGAGCGTAAGTTTCTATCCGGCGTCTCGGCCCAGTACGAGTCCGAAGTCGTCTATCACAACACGAGCAAGGCGCTCGACGAGCAGGGCGTGCTGTTTTGCGACATGGACACGGCGGTCAAGAAGTATCCGGATATCGTCCGTAAGTATCTCGCAACCATCATTCCGCAGGGCGACAACAAGTTCTCTGCGCTCAACTCGGCCGTCTGGTCGGGCGGGTCGTTTATCTACGTGCCGCCGGGCGTCGAAGTCGCCATGCCGCTGCAGGCCTACTTCCGGATCAACGCCGAGAACATGGGCCAATTCGAACGGACCCTGATCATCGCCGACAAGGGTTCCAAAGTGCACTACATCGAGGGCTGCACGGCGCCGAAGTTTTCAACCTCGTCGCTGCATTCGGCGGTGGTAGAACTGGTCGCGATGGAAGATGCGTCGATCCGCTACACGACGATCCAAAATTGGTATCGCAACATCTTCAATCTCGTCACCAAGCGCGCGTTCGCGCACAAGAATGCGACGGTCGAATGGGTCGACGGCAACCTCGGCTCGCGGCTGACGATGAAGTACCCGGCTATCTACTTGATGGGCGAAGGCGCGCGCGGTGAAATTCTGTCGATGGCGTTTGCCGGCGACGGGCAGCATCAAGACGCGGGCGCGAAAGTGATTCACGCCGCACCCAACACGACGTCGGTCGTCACCAACAAGAGCGTGAGCGCGCATGGCGGCAAGACCACCTACCGCGGATTGGTCGAGATCTATCCGGGCGCGACCGGTGCGAAAACGCGCGTGCGCTGCGACGCCCTGATCATGGACGACCATTCGTCCAGCGACACCAAGCCGACGATGAAAATTCACGAACAGCGTTCGACCGTCGAACACGAAGCTAGCGTCAGTAAAATCGGCGAAGAGCAGTTGTTTTATGCGATGAGCCGCGGGCTCTCCGAGGCCGACGCGACCGCGATGATCGTCAACGGATTCTTCGACTTCTTCGTCAAGGAATTGCCGATGGAATATGCGGTCGAGCTAAACCGGCTCGTCAAGATGGAAATGGAAGGCGCCGTCGGCTAACGGTGCGGTCCGTCGCTAACGTTGCCGACATCGCGCCCGGCACGACCAGACGCGTCGTCGTAGACGGTCAAGAAATCCTTATCTGCAACGTCGATGGCAATTTCTTTGCGATCGAAGACGTCTGCTCGCACGATGGCGCTCCGCTCGATCAAGGCAAGCTGGATGGGAAATGCATCGTGTGCCCCCGGCATGGTGCAACCTTCGACGTTCGAACGGGCGAAGCGTTAACGCTTCCCGCGGTCATACCGCTCTCCACGTATGCCGTCGAATTGAAAGACGGCGAAATACTCGTCGGATGAGTTCGGACCCGACGTACTTCCAGCGGATCGTTTTCGAGAGCTCCGATTGCGTCAAGATTTTGGACGCCGGCGCGCGGCTCGTTTCGATCAACGAAAACGGCCGGACCGCGCTTTGTATCAAAAACTTCGCCGATGTTGCCGGTGCCGATTGGCGGATGTTCTGGACGGGCGAACACCGCTTAGCCGCCGACGACGCGATCGAAACTGCGCGCGGCGGCGGAGTCGGGCACTTCGTCGGCCGTTACGATGTCGAAGGCCGCGAACGGTGGTGGGACGTTACCGTCTCCTCGATGCCGGGCGAAGAGTGGCCGGAGCGGATGCTCGTAATCTCGCGCGACGTCACCGCGTTTCGCCTGCTCGAGGCGCACGAAGATCGCCGGCACGTTCAGATTGAAAAGCGGTTACGAGCGATCGACGCGGCGTCGACGCTGCTTTCGTCGTCGCTCGATTTTCAGGTGACGCTCTCGGCCATTGCGGATATCGCCGTCGACACGTTCGCGACGTTGTGCGCGATCCAGGCCGTCGACGAATTCGAAAAGCGCCAAGTCGTCGTCCGCTCTCGCCGGCCGGATGCCGGCGCGGCCACCGATGCACTACGCGCCGCACTGGATGCGAGGAGCCACGATGACGATTGGCTTTCGATCGATCGAACGTCGCCGCTCTTTGCCGGGACGCTCGGCGACTTGGACATCGCAACGACGCTAACCGTACCGATCGTCCACAACGGTGTCGCGAGCGGTGCGCTCACGCTCTTCGTCGACGAAGCGGATCGCCAGGCCGGATCGGCAGCGCTTTTCGACACGACGGATCGCCTGTTCGCAGAAGAACTTGGGCGGCGTGCCGGAGTGGCACTTGCCAACGCGCGATCCTTCGGACGAGAGCGTACCATCGCCGTCCGCATGCAAGAGTCGGCGTTGCCAAACGTCCTGCCTCGCATCGACCACCTGCATCTCAGTGCGGCGTACCGGCCGTCGAGTTCGGAATCGACCATCGGCGGCGATTGGTTCGACGCATTCGAGCTGTCGAACGGCCACGTCGCTCTGTCGATCGGCGACGTCGGCGGCCACGGCCTTGCGGCAGCCCTGATCATGACGAAGATTCGCCAAGCGATGCGGGTCGCAGCCTTGCTGGACCCGTCGGTTGGCTCGATGTTGCGTATCGCCGACCAAACGCTGCGCATGGATAACGACGACGTGTTCGCGACCGCCATCAGCGCGATCTACGATCCGGTCGCGCACCGCATGGAAATCGCCTCCGCGGGCCATCCAGGCCCGCTCGTGCGCTATCCCGACGGACGCGTCGAAGAGGTCGCCTCCTCCGCTCCGCTACTAGGTCTGGGGGACAGCTTTACAACCTCTCGGACGATCGAAACGGCAGCCGGTACGCTGGTCGTTTTCTTCACCGACGGGTTGATCGAGTTCGACCGGAACATCGACGCCGGATTCGCGCGCCTAGAATCGGCGCTCGCGGACCTCGGTGACGACACCGCACCAGATTTGGCACAGCGGATTCTGGACCGCGTGATCGGGCGGCGGCCCATCCCGGACGATGTCGCCGTTTTGACCGCGTATATCGCACCCGTACCTGCCACGGCCTGACGAACACCGGCGTTTACGCGTAACGCCGGTGTTCGTCACGGCGATAGCCGGCGATCGTCAACGCCCCAAAGATCGCGGCGTAGGCGCACAATCCAAGCGCCGGCCATAACCGGTTTCCCGGCGTTACGACGCTCCATAACAGCTCGCCGAACTGACGCGTCGGAAGAAACGGCGATATCGTTCGCACCACGCCCGGCAACTCGCTTGGCGACATCCACAAACCGCCGGCGTACGCAAGCAAGAGATTGCTGGCCGTAGCGATCGGAACGGCAGCGCGCGCGGCGCACCAATAGCCGATTGCCGTGCCGATCAACACGAACGGCACGCCGGCCAGCAGACAGAACGTCCCGGCTGCAAGCCACGCGGCCGCCGGCAAATGCAGCGGCGTCGCCGCCAGAGCCAGGATAGCAACGCAGCCCGCAGCCAGCGCACCGAACGCGAGCGCGCACACGATGCGCGCGAACAGGCGAACCAGCGTGCCCGCCGGCAGAACGCGCAAGAAGCGCTCCCACGGCCGTCCGCGATCGGCCGCTATACCGACGCCGAACTGATAGAGCGTCACGCCGACGATCGCCCACGCCATAAACGACAATGTTACGTATGCGGCGGTTTGCGAATCGTGCCGGGCGGCCGGAAGCGCGAATATCGCGAAAAACATCGCCGGAAAAACCACGGTCGGAACGACGTACCCGGGCGAGCGTATGAGATCCAGAATTGCGATACGGGCGTGGGCCCACGCGATACGAGTCGCGCTCATTGCTGCTCTCGCGTCAGAGCGAGAAACGCTTCTTCCAACGATGGCGCGGTCACCTCAAGTTGTGAGAACTCGTATCCGCCGCGGACCAACGCACGGACGTACGCATCGCTATCGGCCGTCAGCACTGTCGTACGCCCGTCTACATCGCTGGTCACTAGCGCGTCGTGCATCGCGTCGAGCGGCGCGCCGACGTAGCGGACTCGCCGCAAGCCAAACTTCGTGCGCAACGCGAGGGGGTCGCCGTCGAAACGAAGCCTTCCCCCATCGATGACCACGATGCGCGTCGCGGCGGCTTCGGCTTCTTCTAAATAGTGGGTCGAAAAGAGAATCGCCCGGCCATCGCGGTTGCGACGGACGAACTCCCACAAGCGGTGACGCGATTCGACATCGAGTCCGGCCGTCGGCTCGTCCAACACCACCAGCTCGGTGTCGCCCACGAAGGCCAGCGCCAAAGCTAGCCGCCGAGCTTGCCCCACCGACAACGATCCCGCCCGGCGTCCGCGCAAATCGCTTAAATTGAAATCCTCGAGCGTCTGGTCGATCGAGCGCGGCCGGCTATAGTGCACTGCCGTAAAGCGCAGGATCTCTTCGACTGTAAGTGCATCCGGAAAGCCGCTCTCTTGGGGGGTAACCCCGGCGTGGCGCCGCGCTGCAGCCTTTGTCGGCGGCTCGCCAAAGAGCTTGGCAATCCCGCGGTCGGGGCGTCGTAGTCCGAGCAGGATGTCGATCGCCGTCGTCTTCCCCGCGCCGTTGGGTCCCAAAATGCCAACGATCTCACCGGGATCGACGCCGAAAGACAAGCCGTTTAGGGCGCGAATCGGTCCGTAGGACTTGTCGACGTCGCGTAGCTCGACAATCATCGCAGGTACATAAGCGCAACCCATCGCCGGCGCCTGCGGAGGCGGTCGCGTATTTGACACGGACCCACGCGGCTGATATCGTACGTTGGTTATGTACGCGATCATCGAGACCGGCGGCAAGCAATTTAAAGTCGCCGAAGGCGACGTTATCCGCTGCGATATGCCTGCCGGAGCCGACGGCAACGACGTCAAGTTCGACCGGGTCATTCTGGCCGGTGCCGGCGCCGACGTCAAGATCGGCAGCCCAGTGCTGGACGGCGCAAGCGTCAGCGGCACCGTGCTCCGCCAGTCCAAAGACAAGAAGATTCTGGTTTTCCGCTATAAGCCGAAGAAGCGCGTGCGCAAGCTCAACGGCCACCGCCAGCCCTTCGCGGAAATCCGGATCGACAAAATCTCGCTGCCGTAAGGCCGCGATGCTCGAGGTTTCCTTTTTACGCGACGACCGCGGCCGACTGGCCGCGGTTCGTGCTTTTGGGCATGCCGATTTTGCGGTGGCGGGCGAGGACGTGGTCTGCGCCGGCGTTTCGGCGATCCTCCAGGCCGCCCGGCTCGGACTCGAGGAGCACGCCAAGATACCGCTCGAGGCGACACAGCAATCCGGCGAGCTGGAAATGGCTTGGCCGGCGGGCGTGCGCGACGATCCGGCGGTGGTGGCCATCGTCGAAACGGCCGAGTTAGCGGTGCGCCAGATCGCCGAACAGTTTCCCCAGCACGTCCATATCGTGCACGCCCGACGGGGCGGTGCAACAACCCGGCCGAATGCGGGTAAGTAGGTCAGCAGTTGCAAGGAGAATACAATGTCGGAATCATTTCGTTCGTCGCCCCCCCAACAGCAGTGGAGTTCGCCGAACGGTAACGGGCATCAGGGCGACGCTCAGGACGAGCATCGCAACGACGAGGTCGAAGGCGCCGAAGTCGGACGCGCGCTGGTTGTCGGGCTGCTTGGCGGCCTCTTGTCGGCCGCAGGCTACATGATCTATCGCCGCTTGCCGGACGAGCAAAAAGATCGCATCAACGGTCAGGTTCGCACCTTGGTGCAGCAACGCATCAGCGAACTGCGCCAAAACTTCAACATCTAACGACGAATCGGCCCGTCATCCCGGGCCGATAATCCAACTCCCGATCCACATTCGCTGGTGCCATTGGTTCCACGCGATGCCATGTGCCGAAAGAATCGGGTAGAAATACACGAACGCCGCAACCGCGATCGAAACGTACGCCGCCACCACGGCGCCTGCGAACGATCGCCTTTCCGCGCGCCGTCCCCACAGCCAGGTGCGTTGCAGCACGATCGCGTTGCACAGACAGATCAGCGGAATGTCTACGTAAAAGTGGTACGCGAACGTGATGCGCGGCGATCGCATCCAGGGTAGCCACTGCAACAAATACGTCAGCACGATCAGCACGTAGGCCTTGTTGCGTTCGCGCCAGGCCAGCACGGCGACGATCGGCACGCACACCAGCCCGAACCACAAAATCATCGGATTGGGCATCGACGTTACTTCTTCTATGCAACAGCCGGCCGGATTCGATGTGTCCGCGCGCCGATCGCTGTAGTAGTACGCAACCGGCACCAAATCCAACGGCCACTCCCACCACTTCGATGAATACGGATGCGTCGCGTTGCGCACCGTGACGTCGTGATACTCGAACATCGAATATTGCCGGTACACGACGTCGTTGAGGCTGTGAACCTCGTTGGGATCGGGCGAGTGGCGCGCGAGATCCGGCACCCACACCAGCGCGTATACCGTGGCCGAGATCAAAACGATCGTAGCCAATGCTACGTCCAATCGAAACCCGCGCGGATTGCCCCATAACGCCGGCCGGCATTTCCACACGAAACGCTGCAATCCGACGCCGATCAGCACCAAGAAGCTCACCCCGAAACCCATCACGCCGTACCACTTGCTGCTCACCAGACAGCCCAGCGCGATGGTGAACAACACGAGCCACAGCGTCGACGCCCGTCCGGATTCCGTTCCGCTTTGCGATACGATCGCGCCGCCGGCGTAGGTCGCGGTTCCGGCCGGCGTCGCATAACGCACGCTCGGGCCGCGCCGGTACTCGATTCGCAACTCGTCGTCGTCGTAGGACAGCACGCCGCCGCGATTGCTCGAGCGGGCGCCGCGCACGATCCTGCCGCGGTCGTCGATCGTCCCGCCGTCGGGCGCGTACAGCGTCGTTCCGGCGGTGTTGGTTAACGCGTACGATCCATCGGCGAACGTCTGCTCGCGGCCGGCGCCGAACATCCGCTCGAACGCGACGCTTCGAATCGCCAGGTACGCGCCGCACGCAATGTATAACGCGGCCAATACCGTCGTTGCCGTATCGAACGCCCAGATACGTTGCCCGAGGAGCGCGCCGATCGAACCGGCCGCCATGGCAACGCCGCCGGCCGCAGCAAACGCCCATCGCGGCACCCTTACGTGGCGGCCTTCGCTCGCTTGGGAAGCCAGCCAGAAGCGATAGAACGCGTAGGTCGCCAGCGTTGCAAAAAATACGACGAAGCCTTCGGGCGTCGCGATACGCGATTGAACGAAATGCATACCGTCGCAGATCAGTAGCAGCGCCGCGATTCCAGCAAACATCGTCGAACCGGTGACGCGTTTGGCGAACGCGTACAGCAGCATTACGACCAGCGCGCCGAATACCACGTCCAGAAAACGCCAGCCGTACGGAGTGTCTCCGTGTGCCAACCCGCCGAAGAGCATCATCGACAGCGTCACCAACAACTTACTCAGCGGCGGATGCGTGTTTTCGTAGATGCGAAAATTCTGGAGATACTCTTCGCCGGCACGCGCGAAGTACAACTCGTCGAAGATGCCGCAGTGCCGAATGCTGCCCATCGTCCAGCACGAACTTCCGTCCGGGCGCCAATAATTAACGAACGACAAGACGAAACTGCCAGCGCCGAGCGCACCCATCACGATATAATCGAGCGGAACGCGCAGCGCCGTTAGCCCTTCGGCGGGATCGAACCACCGGCGACCGCCCGCGCGCGCAGGCCTCGCGTCGGCTACCTGTTCCGCACCCAAGAACTGGTAACCCAGCCAAAAAAAAGTGCCGACGGCCAACAGCGCAAAGACCGTCGTCGCAGCTCCCCAAAGGTTGTGCGTGTCGACGCCGGCCAGCGGAAATTGCATCGCGTGCAAATATTGCAACGCGTATTGCAGGTTGGCGAACAGCACCACGGTCAGCACGATCGCACCCCACAGGTAGCGGGTCGCGAACGGTATGCACGCAATCGTAAACAACAAGCCGTCGAACGAATAGCGCTCGTGCATGCGCGTCGAAAGCACGAAAAAAGCCAACGTCGCGATCGCGCAGCTCTCCAGGAGCGCGCGCGAGGTCTTGGTCTGCACGTATCGCCACAGCACCAAGCCCAATGCTCCGGCGAGCAAAACCAAGCCCCACACGTATTGCGGTCCGAGCGGAAGCCCGCCGAACGCGGTGATTGGTGTGGTATCGGGTTGCCAGAGTTGGCCGCGAATCGCCCACAGATTGAATGCGTTGACCGAGTTGAACGCGTAGATGCTCGAGCCGAACGCATATCGCTGCAACAGCCACGCCAGCGCTTCGACCGGATTGCCGGGATGGAACGGTTCGGTTAATGCAATCGCCAGAAGCAATCCGAGCAGGATGCCGATCGAGCTTGCAACGGCGCGCGAACGGCGCCGCACCGGATCGACGAACGCAAACGCCAGCATGAACGGCAGCACCACCGCGGCTTGCGGCTTGATCAACAGCGAAGACGCGATAACCAGCCATGCCGCCACGATCCACCAACCGATGCGATCGGACGGCGCGTCGTCGGAACGCAGCAAGCAATAGATGGCGAGCAATGCCAACCCCGCAGCGACCGAGTCGACCTGGCCCCACGCCGCGGAGTTGTAGATAACCGCCGGATTGAGCAGATAGAGCGCGGCCGCGCCCAGCGCCCATCCGGTCGACGCGAAACGCCGAGTTAGCGCGTACAGCAAGATGCCGGCGCATGCATCGGCAACGATTGCCGGCAGTTTCACCAACAGCGCGAGCACGACGTAGTGTCCGGAATCGCCGGCTTTAAAGAAGGCTTCCCAAACGTGTCCGAGCGCGGCCAGCACGTAGAGATAGCCAGGCGGATAATCGGCGAAACCGGCGCCGGCATAAAAATTCGCGAAGCCACGTTCGGCCAGCGACGTCGCCCAGAACTCGAACGTCGATAGATCGGTCGTGAATCCGCGATCCGAAATCAGCCCGAAGCGCAGCACGAAGCCGGCGGCGACCACGCCTGCCAGGACCCAGGGGAACCGCTTCAAGCCGTTTGTGCGGGAGCCGGCGCCGGCGTTCGGATGCTCGTCGCCGTTGAAAGTGGGGCGGCGACCTGGCCGACGAGCAAGCACGCCAGCATACCGATGGCGATCAACGCCGGCATGACGGTCTCGGACGGCCGCCTCGCGTGCGCCACGCCCGCGACGCTATGCGCACGTGCGCGGATCGCCGCAAGGTTCGGCGCGGGTTCTCGCACCGCTACGATGTCGTACACGTAGGCCTCGATCTCAGACCGCATCCAACACCATACCTTCGAACGGCAGCGCGTCCGTGTCGTCGCTTAATAAGCGCCCTAAACGCTTACGTGCTCGAAATAGATGAAAGCGCACCGAGCCGTGCGGTATACCGAGTACGCTCGCTATTTCGGCGCCGCTGAGGCCGGCGTAAAAATGCAGCACCGTAACCGTGCGCTGCGACGGCGAAAGCTTGGCCAGCGCCGCCGCGAGATCTAAACGAACGACCGCGCGTTCCACGTCGCCGCTCCTCAACGCAGGTTGCGTCTCGCACGCGCCGCGCTGCGCGAGTCGTCGAATACGACACGCTTCGCGCACGACGATGCGGTAGAACCACACTTTGAACGACGCGCCGTCGCGCAAGCCGGCCACGCGAGCGTACACGATCGCACAGGCTTCTTGTGCCGCGTCTTCGGCCAGCGTCGCATCGTGCAACACCGTGAGCGCGATCCGGAACGCATGCGGCCACACTTCGCGGATCAGCGCCTCCAGGTGCTCCGCGCCGCCCGTTCGAGCGGCTTCGACGATCTCGAGCCTCATCGCACAATAGAGGCCGTTCGGCGGCAGAATGTTAGCCCGCGTATCCCAATTCGGCGGGCACTTTCCAACAAGTGAAACGATTCGCCGCCGCATTCTGCGGCTTCGCCGCCCTGTTTCCGTCGCTGCCGGCGCGCGCCGATACGCCGATCGTCGATTCGTACGCGCTGGCTTTGCGCTATTTCAATCCGCAGTTGAACCCCGGCGAATCGGAGTCGCTGGCGACTGCGGCCATCCAACAAGCCGACGCGCAGCGCTTGGACGCGCGCCTGCTGGTCGCGCTGATCGCGGTCGAGTCGTGTTGGAATCCATCGGCCGTTTCGCCGGCCGGGGCGCGCGGTTTGGGTCAGCTGATGCCCGAAACCGCCGCTGGTCTGCGCACCGATCCGGACGATCCGTACGCCAACATCGCTGCAGCCGCGCGCTATCTGCGTGACCTGATCGATCGGTTCCGCAGTCGCGGAGCGTACCGGTATCCGTTGGCGTTGGCGGCTTATAACGCCGGCCCGGGCGCCGTCGCACGCTATGGGGGCATTCCGCCGTACGCGGAAACGCGCGATTACGTAGCGCGCGTACTCAGGCTTTGGCGTCGCCTGGCGGGGTGGTAGGCGCCGGAAGCGTGCGTTCGGGCTCCGGGGGCTCATATGCGGGCGCGGGAGGAGGCGGCGCGTGCTCGGAGGCGTCGGCCGCCCGCTCCATCTCGGAGACGAAGGACGCCGACGTGTTCTGCACCTCGCGCATAAAACGGCCGGCTTGTCGCATCATCTTGGGCAAACGGTCCGGTCCGAACAGCAGCAGGGCCAGGACCGAAACCACCGCGATATCGGGGAGCGAGAACATAGCCGGATTTCTGCGGTGCGAACCGCACCGTGGCCTGCATCGAAAGGGCTCGCCTGCAAGGCCGTGCAAGCACCACGGTCCGGCCGTGAAGATCATCTATACGCGAGGCAACAGAACCGAGACGCTGGCGTCGCCGGCCGCGCTTCGGCAAATTCTCGACCGCTTCATCGGGCGCCACGTTTTCTACGAACTATCGGGCCGTCAACGTCGCGGTCGCGCGTTCTTTTCGGTAAAGAACGTGTTTACCGTCGGTTCGATTGAGATTACCAATCTCGATCAGTTGCACATCTTGATCTTCGATGCGAACGCACAAAGCCACTCGATCGAAATCGTAAATCCGCACACGATGAAGATTTACGACGAACAGCCGCACCGAAGTTTTGCGGTCGCCTTCGTTAGCGAAGACTCCGCAACCGAAACGCGTTGCTACATTCGAGACGAAGGGCCCGGCGAAGAATCGAATACGAGCCTCACCGCGCTCGAAGAGATTACGCTGCCGCAACTGTTCAAGTATTTGGAAACGATTACAACCGAAACCGGCGCGCGAATTTAGGTCGCTCCAGCACTTGCGCGCGACGCAACGATCGCACGCTCTCCTCGATGCGTCCGCTTCGTTTGTAGGCGACGCCCAAATTTAAGCACGCAACCGCATTTTCGGGATCGGAGCGCAATGCGGCTTCGTAGAGCGCGATCGCTCCGTCGATATCGCCGGCTTCCAACGCGAGGTTTCCCAAGTTGGTCAGTGCCGGCGCGAACGTCGCGACCGCCGCCAGCGCCGATTCGAAATCCGAACGGGCCGCATCCGGGAGATGGAGCCCCATTCGTGCGACCCCGCGCTTGTTCGATAAAAACGCCCGCTCGCCGGGCGAAGCCGGCGCGGCCAGCAGCGCCGTCAACTCGGCTTCGGCGACGGCGAAGTCGCGTCTGCGCAACGCCGCGAGTGCCCGATCGCGCGGCGAACGCACCCGGCGGGAAGCGAAACGCCGCAGCAGACGGAACATGAGCCCAATGTTCACGGTCGACGTGATTACGCTTTTCCCGGAGGTGTTCGCACCGTTCGTCGGTCTGTCGATCGTCGGGCGCGCTGTCGAACGTGGCATTGTCGACGTTCGCTACCACCACTTGCTCGAGGGCCTCGGCGCCGGCGAGCGCGCCGACGCGCCGCCCTACGGCGGCGGACCGGGGATGGTGATGCGGCTCGAGCCGATCGCCCGCGCGCTGGACGCAATTCTTTCGAGCGCGCCGCCGGACGAGCGACGGGTGATCGCGCTGACCAGCCCGGTCGGGACGCCGTTTCGGCAGGCGGACGCGCAGCGTTTGGCGGCCCTGGACCGCCTCGTCGTGGTGTGCGGTCACTACGAGGGCATCGACGACCGCCTGGCCGGCCTCTACCCGCTCGAGATGTTCTCGTTAGGCGAATTCGTGCTCACCGGCGGCGAAATTCCGGCCCTGGCCATCGTCGACGCGACGGTCCGCTTGCTCGATGGGGCGATTCGGCCGGAATCGCTCGATTCCGAATCATTTTCGGATGGCGCCCTCGATTATCCGAGCTACACCCGGCCGCCGGTCTTCCGCGGCGTGGCGGTTCCCGAGGTGTTATTGTCGGGGGATCACGCCAAGATTGCGGGCTGGCGGCGGGAGCAATCCCGCCTGCGAACAGCCGCCCACAACGCGCGCTTACCCGCCGACGCCTTGCACGCCGAGGAAGGGCCGTGATAAACTACCCTGGTTGTCACCGGCCGGGTCTTTAAGCGCCCGCTGCCTTTTTTCGAGTAGAAAGCGCCATGAACGTCATCGATGCCCTTAATCGGGACCAACTCAAGGAATCGATCCCGGAGTTTCGCACCGGCGATACGGTCAAGGTGTTTTCCAAAGTGATCGAGGGCGGAAAAGAACGCACCCAGATGTTCGAAGGCGTGGTCACCGTTCGCAAGGGCGGCGGCTCGGGCGCCTCGATCACGGTGCGCCGCGTCGCACACGGCGTCGGTGTCGAGAAGTCGTTTCTCGTGCATAGCCCGCGCGTCGAACGCATCGAAGTCGGCAAGCGCGGTATCGTACGCCGCAGCCGCCTGTATTACCTTAGCGATAAGATCGGTAAGGCCGCGCGCATCAAGGAACGTAAAGTTACTAAGTAGCCGCCCTGACGCCGCTTCAACTTCTCGGAATTTTAGCGGTCTTCGCCGTCGCCCGGTTCGCACTCTCAGTCGCTCCGGCTCACAATGTCCGGCGCTCGAGCGCCGCTGCCATCGCCCGCGAGTACCTCGACGGACTGTTGGTAGCCGGGCTGCTGGCGCTGTTTTTGGTTACGTTCGTCATTCGCCCGTACTACATTCCGTCGGTATCGATGGTACCGACCTTGCAAGTCGGCGACGTGGTACTGGTAGACGAGATTGCCTACCGTCTCCATCATCCGCAGCCCGGCGATGTCGCGGTGTTCGAGCCGCCGGTGCCATCGGCGGGCGACAATTTCATCAAACGCGTGATCGGCGTACCCGGCGATACGATTGCCGTGTACGGCGGGTCGGTGTACCGCAACGGTGCGGCCCTGATCGAACCGTACGAAAATCAGGCGCCGCGATACGATTTACGTATCGAGAACTACGGCATCTCGGTTCGCGATCCGGGCGCCGGTTGGACGCGGTTGAGTCCGCAAGCCGCCAATATTCCGCCGCGCGGTGCGTGGCAGGTTCCCAATCGAGTCCCCGAAGGATTCTATTTCATGCTCGGCGACAATCGAAATTACTCGGACGATTCGCACGTTTGGGGCTTCGCGCAAACCTCGGGGGGGTATGCATCGGGGCCGTTGTCCGGCCGAAAGGTCCGCGCGCATTTTGCCGGACGAGCGTTCCTAACACTGTGGCCGTGGGCCAGATTTCACATTTTACGCTAGCCCGAACGGAAAGCCCGACGCACCTGTCATGACGCCGCAAGAACTCCTCATCATCGTCGCGGTCATCGCGCTCGTTCGCATCGTCTTATCGCTGCGTCCGGTCGTTGCGGGATCGAGCGGTCGAAGCTCGGCCGTCGCCAAAGAGTTTCTCGACCCGTTCATCATCGCCGGATTGGCGGCGTGGGTGCTGATCACGTTCGTCGCGCGCACCTACTACATTCCGACCGCGTCGATGGTTCCGACGCTGCAGATTCACGACGTCTTGCTGGTCGACAAGTTCGAATATCGGTTCCACACTCCGAACCGCGGCGACATCGTCGTCTTCCCGCCGCCGGTACCGACGACCGACGACTTTATCAAGCGAGTGATTGGCCGCCCGGGCGACCGCCTGGAAGTGCGCTCCGGCACGGTCTATGTGAACGGCACCGCGCTCAGCGAACCGTACATCGCAGAAAAACCGCAGTACGACTTACAGATTCGCGACTACGGCATCTTCGTCAAGGAGATCGGCGGCGACTGGGAGCGGCTGGATTCATCGTCGGCGAACGTGCCGCCGAAATCGCAGTGGACCGCGCCCGATCGTATTCCGGCAAACTGCTTTATGATGTTCGGCGACAATCGCAACGATTCCGAAGATTCGCATATCTGGGGATTCGCACAGCTTACCGGGCGTTTTGCGACCGGCGCGCGTGCGGGCGACCGGGCCGGCTTCACCGGCCGCGCGTTTTTGATCTTCTGGCCGTTTTCGCAGGCCCGTATCCTCTAGCACCGCGAACACCCTCGTCCGTGACCCGATTGCTGTCGTGGCGGTCGTTCGCGAACATCGCATTTCAACTGGCCGTCCTTGCCCTTATCGTCGCCGCATTTTTCGTGCGAACGTCGCAAGTTTCGGGCCTCTCGATGGCACCCCACATTTCGTCCGGCGAGTACGTTGTCGTGAACACTTTCGCGTATAAATTTGCGGCGCCCAAACGCGGCGACATCGTCGCATTCCGGCACGATGAGGGCGCGCGAGCCGTGTACATCAAACGCGTGATCGGATTGCCGGGCGACCGTATTCGCATCGATCGGGGCATCGTCTCGATCGGCGGCACACCGCTGGCCGAACCGTACGTGCATTTTTCCGACGGCCGGTCGTTCGCGCCCATCACGGTGCCGAAGGGCGACGTGTTCGTGCTCGGCGACAACCGCGCCGGCAGCGAGGACTCGCGCGTCTTCGGCCCGGTGCCTGAAGACCAGTTGATCGGCCGGGCGCTGGCCGGCATTTGGCCGCCCGCCGATATGGGCACCCTGTAAGAGATGCCGGCACAGCTCGAGCGTCCCATCCAGTGGTATCCGGGACATATGGTCGCGGCGATGCGCCGCATGTCCGAATACCTCAAGCTGATCGATACCGTCGTCGAAGTGGTCGACGCCCGCGTGCCGCGCAGCGGACGCAATCCGGATCTCTTGCGCATGATCGGTTCGCGCACGCACCTCGTAGCGCTCAATCGCGAAGATCTCGCCGATCCGCATGCGACCAAACGTTGGCTGGAGTGGTTTGCCGCAAAGAACGTCTCGGCCGCGGCGGTCGACGGACGCTCGATCGGCAGCGTCACCACGTTGCGTAAAACGATCGAAGACATCCGGCGCACCGGTAAAGCCTCGCGCGCGCTCATCGTCGGTCTTCCCAACTCCGGCAAGTCCACGATCGTCAACGCACTCTTGCGCAAGGGCGTCGCAAAAACCGAAAATCGCGCCGGCGTCACGCGGCAATTGCAGTGGTTCAAGCTCGCACCCGGCATCGAACTGATGGACACGCCCGGCATTCTCGTGCCGAAGATCGCGACGCCCGACGCGCAGTGGAAACTCGCTATCTCCAATGCAGTGCCGCGCGACCGATTCGATGCCGAAGAGGTGGTCGCCGCATTTCACTCCTGGGCGACCGAGCACGGCAAAACATCGATACCCGATCTGGCGGAGTTCGCCCGCGCTCGCGGTTTCGTGCGACGCGGCGGCGAGTACGATTTGCACAATGCCGCGACGGCGTACATGCGCACGCTCAACGAAGGGACGTTCGGACGATTGACGTTCGAAGTGGTCGATGAACCCAAAGCAACGTAAGACGAAGAACGCTTACGAGCGCGAGCGCCGGCGGCTGCACCGGATGCATCAGTTCGAATCGGCCGCGCGCGAAAAGGGCTTTACGCTGGTTGCCGGCGTCGACGAAGTGGGACGCGGACCGCTGGCCGGACCGGTCGTCGCGGCCTGCGTCGTCGCGTCGAAACCGTTGTTCATTCGCGGTCTCAACGATTCCAAGCAAGTTCGTCCGGAGCTGCGTATCGAGATCGCAGAAATCGTAAAAACCAGCGCGGTCGCATGGGGCGTCGGCGTGTGCAGCGTGGCCGAGATCGACCGGCTCAACATCTATTGGGCTAGCGTGCTGGCGATGGAACGGGCGATCGGGGCGCTCTGGTGCGCGCCCGAATATTTGATCACCGACGCGGTGCGGATTCGTTCGTATGCCGGGCCGCAAGAACCGCTGATTCGTGGCGACGCGCGTTGCGCGATCGTGGCAGCGGCATCGATCGTCGCGAAGGTCTACCGCGATGCGCTGTTAGTCGAACTCGATCGCGAAGACGATCGCTACGGATTCGCGCATCACAAAGGCTACGCTACGCCCGAACACATCGTCGCGTTACGGGAACACGGCCCGAGCGTTCATCACCGCGCCGGCTGGGCGCGCGTTCGCGACGCGCAGTTAGCGCTGGACTTCGCAGAGGAACGTGAAAACGTTTAGCCGCACCGAGAAGGGCCGTGCCGGAGAAGATGCCGCCGTTCAATTTCTTACGTCGTGCGGGTACCGCGTGCTCGAGCGCAACGTCCGGGTGCCGGGCGGCGAAATCGACGCGGTCTGCTTGGACGGCAGCACGCTGGTGATCGTCGAGGTTCGGCGCCGCGACGGCAAGTCGTATGGTTCGGCCGTCGCCTCGGTCGATGCGCGCAAGCGCCGCACGCTGCGGCGCATCGCGGCCGACTACGCACAGATCGTCGCTCCCGGCCGGAGCATGCGCTTCGACATCGTCGCGTTCGATGCCGGACACGTTCGGCTGCTGCGCGACGCCTTTTAAGGGAATCTCGTGCCCGCCTCCAAACCCGAACTACGCCGCTCTGTAACCCCGTGGGGTTCGTTTTCGTGGGGTTACTCCGACGTCGGGGCCGATATTTTTGTCGGACTCGGCCTCGTATTGGCAGCCGCCGCCGGCGCGACCAACGTCGCGTTTTTGTTTGCGGGCATCGTCTACGTCTGCATCGGTCTCGCCTATACCGAACTGGCAGCGACGTATCCGGTCGCGGGTGGCGGCCAGTACTTCGTGCTGCGCGGCTTGGGCGACATCTTCGGGTTTATCGCGGGCTGGGCGGTATTGCTCGATTTCACCATCGATGTAACGCTGTTCGCCTGGACGTGCGTCGACTACATGAGCCAACTGATTCCGGCGTTCACCGGATCGCTGCATCCGTGGGTGCATTTCGGTGTGACGCTGGGACTGATCGTTGGATTGGCGCTGCTCAACGTGATCGGCGTACGCGAGAGCACCGCTTTTAACGGCATCGTATCGGCATTGGACGTGGTCAGCGAATCGCTGATCTTGTGTTTCGGCTTCTTGTTCGCGTTCCGGCCGGAGTTGCTGCTGCATACGATGCACGTCAGCTGGCCGTCGCCGTACCATTTGATGCTGGGCACGTCGCTGGCCATCATTTCGTTCGTCGGCCTAGAGTCGATCTCGCAAGCAGCGCAAGAGACGCAACGTCCGGCCAGCATCATCCCTCGTACGTCGATCTCGCTGATTCTCACGATCCTGATCTTTGCGCTGGCTTATTCCAACCTCGCGCTGGGCATGCAGCCGTGGCATCCGATTCACGACGCGGCCGGCCACCCGATGCAGTTCTGGCAAATTTTTCCGAACAACGGCGACAACCAGGGTAAGGCCGTAGCGCTCTTAGCGGCACAGATCCCGTATTTCGGCGCGATCGCCGCGCTCTACGTTCCGCTGCTCGGTGCGGTGCTGCTGCTGATCTCGTCCAACTCGGGTATCTTCGGAAGTTCGCGCATCGCCTACGCGATGAGCCGGTCGAATCTGCTGCCGTCGCTTTTTCAACGCGTCCATCCGAAGTTTCGCACGCCGGCCGTTTCGATCGCAGCCTTTTGCGGCGTGGCGATTCTGGAGCTTCTCTTCGCCTCGTTCCCATCGCTGTATCCGGGCGCGATGACACTGTACGCGCACTTCTTCCGTCACGAAACCGGTCTCGACTTTTTGGCGGATCTCTACGCCTTCGGTGCCGCCACCAGCTATTCGTTCGTCTTCTTGGCGTTGATCGCGCTGCGCCTCAACGATCCGCTGAGCCCACGCAAGTTTAAAATTCCATTCAACCTGCCGATCATGGTAAAAGGCGAGCGCGCGGAGTTTCCGTTGGTTGCGGTCATCGGGTTTTTCGGAATTTTTTCGATTCTGGTGTTTACGCTGTTCACGCATCCGATCGGCCGCGTCGCCGGCCCCAGCTGGCTCGTGCTGGGATTGGTCGCGTACTTCATCTACCGGCGACGCCGCAATCTTCCGGTGTTGGGCTCCGAGCAGCGTAACTGGCGCGCGCAACAAACCGACATCCTTCGCGATGCGGGCGAGTTAGAGCTGATGGACGAGTACATCGCCAACGTCAAAGCCAGCGACGCGCGCAAAGCGGCTGCGCTGCCGCAATGACGATCGTCGCGATCCGCCTCGCCCTGGCCGGCCTGATCGCGGTGTGCGGCGCGTTTCTCCTCGTCCGAGTGATTACGGCGGTTGTCGCGAGTGGTTCGTACGCGCAAGCGATTCCCGGCCTCGCGTTAGGTGGCGCCATGGTCGCGCTCGGCAGCTACCGGATCGCGCTCGCGTACCTCGCGCGCAACGCGCAGCGCCGATGAACGCTTCGGTACACGTCGATCCGATCGGCGCGGTCGTCGCGCTCCTAATCGCCTGCAGCATCGGCGCAGTGCTCTATTGGATGCTCCACCCGCCCGAGTCGCAAGTGCAAAAGATGGCGGCGCAGACCACGCGCGAGGTCAAGCAAATGGTCGGCAGCATCATCGTGGTGTTTTCACCGGAAATTAATTCGCGGCACATGATGGCGCTGGCCGTAAAACTGGCGCGTGGCGAACGCTCGGAGTTGTTAGCACTCTACGTCATCGAGGTGCCGCGCACGCTCCCACCCGACGCCGAAATGCCCGATGAAGAGCGAGCGGCGCTGGATGCCCTTGGCGCGGCCGAAACGATCGCCAACGAAAATAACGTCAACCTGCGAACGGAAACCGTGAAGACTCGAGCCACGTCCGAAGCCGTGATCGAAATCGCCAAGCGCGAAAAAGCCGATCTGCTCATCCTCGGCTCGTATCTAGAAGGGAAGTACGCCGGCGCCCGTCTCGGCACCGCGATTCAGGAGATCGCCGCCGACGCCAAATGCGACGTCCTCATCGGGGTCGAAGGAAAGCATGGCAAGCTCTTCGGAGAAGAGCTTGCCTGACGTCGCCCACCTGTAGGAGGACTCCCGTTGAATCGTCCGTTCGCCGCCGTCTGTTCGTTCGCGCTGATGGTATTTGCCGTCGCGACGCCCGCGGCACGTGCCGACAACGCCATCGTTCCTGCCATCACGGCGTTCGATCAGGCCTTTGCGGCGACCAACGATTACCACTGCATCATTCACGTACATGAGGTCAAGGGTGACCGTTCGCAAAATCGCGTGTACGAATACTGGTTTATGAAACCGCATTTCATCAAAACCTTGATCCAGTCGGGAGACGACAAAGGCTCGGGCGGGGTATGGACCGGCGGCGATCAGGTCAGCGGTCATCAAGGCGGCTTCTTCTCGGGCATTCATTTGAAGATTTCGCTGACCGACCCGCGCGCGCTCTCGCTGCGCGGCATCACGATGCCGGAAGGCTTGTTACAGAACGTCGTGCTCACGTATCTGAAGACGCCCGGCACGCTCACGCAGGCGCCGGGTGGCAAGATCGACGGCGTAGCGACCGATCGTATCGATCTCAAGGTCGCCAACCCGTCGGGCGACGACGGCATCAGCGAGCAGATTCTGTACTTCTCGCAAGTGACGCATTGGCCGGTCCGCCAGATCTTATATCAGGGCAACCAGATCGTTTTGGATCAAATCGTCGACAATCTCAAAACCAACAACGGCTTCACGCAGAACGACTTTCCGTTCTAGCGGCGTCTAGCCGCTCTTGAGCACTCGCTTTCGCACTTCGCCGTCGAGGACGACGGCGAGCAGAATCACGGCACCCAGCACGATCTTCTGCAGGTAGGAATCGACGCCCAGAAGGTTCATCGCGTTGTACAGCACGCCGATCAGCAAGGCGCCGAAAAACGTGCCCACGATGCTGCCGCGCCCGCCGGCTAAACTGGTTCCGCCGACGACGACGGCCGCAATCGACTCCAGCAGTTCGTCGCCCGTGCCGGTCTGCGGCGAACCCGACGAAAACAGCGCCATATACAAGAAACCGACGACCGCCGCGCAGCCGCCGCTAATCACGTACACGAGCGTTTTCACGCGCGCCACGTTGATGCCGGCGAGACGCGCGGCTTCTTCGTTGCCGCCGATCGCGAACACGTAGCGTCCGAACCGAGTGCGCATCAACAACACCGACGCGACCGCCACGATCGCGAGCATCCACACGACCGGAATCGGAATGCTGGGTAAATGGAGCGCCGACGTCACTCCGCCGAAGAACGACCCGATCCCGGTATTCGCAAACGCGCTGCTCTGCAGCGCCACCGGACGGCCGTGCGACAAAATGAACGACAGACCCAGTGCCATTTGGAGCATCGCGAGCGTCGTGATAAACGGAGGGAGCCCGAGCCGCACGACCGGCAATGCGTTGATCCAGCCGGCGACGGCGCCGACCGCCACCGTCACCACGAGCGTCGAAGCGATCAGCGCAAATCCGCTGAGGTGGAGCGAGTTGGCGAACAGCGCCGCCACAACGCCGGTCAGCGCCACCAACGAGCCAACCGAGAGATCGATGCCACCGGTCACGATGACGAACGTTTGCCCGACGCCGAGGATGCAGTTGTAGGTGATCTGTCGCAGCACGCGCACGATGTTGGCCGGTTGCAGAAACGCACCGTGCGTCGAAACGTCGACGACCATAACGATGATGACGAAGAGTACGATCGCACCGGCGAATCGCAGCCAGTAGTTTCGACGTGCCGCCGGGTTCATGCCGCGGCTCCGGTCGCGATCGCGATCACTCGTTCGGCCGAAGCGTCGCTGCGCGCGAACTCGGCCACGATGGCGCCGCCGCGAACCACCAGAATACGGTGTGACATGCCAAGCACTTCGGGCAAGTCGCTCGAAACCATTACGATCGCCGCGCCACGCGCCGCGAGCTGCAACATCAGACCGTAAATCTCGGCCTTCGCGCCCACGTCGATTCCGCGGGTGGGCTCGTCGAATAAAAACACGCGCGCCTTTCCCAAAAGCCATTTCGCCAGCACGACTTTTTGTTGATTGCCGCCCGAGAGAGTTCCCACCAGCTGCTCGGTGCCGGTGGTACGAATGTGCAACGATGCGATTTCGGTTTTGGCCGTCGACCGCTCGCGCTCGCGATCGATCAAGCGATCCGCGCCGACGAACTCACCCAAGTGCGCCAGCGTCACATTTTCGCGGACGGTCATTCCCAACACCAAGCCCTGCGCCTTGCGATCCTCGGTGATAAACGCGATGCCGGCGTGGATCGCGCCGGATGGGTTCTTGGCCGCGACCGGCTTACCGTCGACCGCGATGCTTCCGGCTTCTCGCCGGTCGGCGCCCGCGATCGAGCGCAAGATTTCGGTGCGACCGGCGCCGATCAATCCGGCCAACGCGACGATCTCACCCGAACGGACGGCGAAGCTCACGTCGCGAACGAGCGGCCCGCTACGAACGTGTTGCACGTCGAGAACGACCGGAGCGTCCGAATCGAGCGGCGGAATCTCGGGAAAATACGAGCTCAGTTGGCGCCCGACCATCGCCCGCACGATCTCGTCGCGCGGAAACGCAGCGGTGGCGCGGGTTTCGACGATCGCGCCATCGCGTAGCACCGCGATGCGATCGGCGATACGCGGCAGTTCGTCCATGCGATGAGAGATGTAGATGATGCCGGCTCCGGCCGCCTTGAGCCGCGCGACGATGGCAAACAATCCCTCGATCTCGCGGTCGGTGAGCGCCGCGGTCGGTTCGTCCATCACGATGATGCGCGCCTTGCGTGCGAGCGCTTTGGCGATTTCGACGACCTGTTGCTGTCCGATCGACAACCGTTCGGCCGGCACGTCGAGCGGCAACTGAAGGCCGAGTTCGTCCAACGCCCGCTTGGCCTTTTCGCGCAACGCTCGGCGGTCGATGAGTAGCGCGTGCGTCGGCTCGTTACCGAGTCCGATATTTTCGGCCACATCGAGTTGCGGTACCAGCGTGAACTCCTGATAGATCATGCCGATCCCAAACCGCTCCGCGTCGCGCGGCGAATCGATCTGCGCCTGCGTGCCGTCGACGAAAATGCTGCCCTCGTCGGCGCGCTGTGCGCCGGACAATATTTTCATCAAGGTCGATTTGCCCGCGCCGTTTTCACCCGCCAGCGCCAGCACTTCGCCGGTGCGTAATTCGAGCGAAACGTCGTTTAGCGCGCGAACGCCGGGAAACGACTTGCCGATTCCGCGCATTTCGAGCAGCGGAGCGGCGGTCGTCGTCGGAATGGAAACGCTAATGGGCGGCCGCGTCGTCGCGCGTGAAGGTTCCGACGGGAATGTGCACGATCGGAGGCGGCGTCTTGCCGGCGAAATACGTCGCGATCGCATCGATCGTCGCCGCACCGATATCCTTAGGATGCTGCAACGCGTCGCCGTACATCGTGCCCTTCGCGATGGCCGCGCGCGCTTCGGGTCCAGCGTCGTAACCGACGATCGCAACTTTTCCGGTCATGCCTGCGGCGCCCACGGCAGCAACCGCGCCGAGCGCCGAATCGTCGTTAATTCCGAAGATTCCGACGAGGTCTTTGTGCGCTTGCAAAATATCGCCGGCGTCACTGTTGGCTTTCGTGCGCGCGCCGCCGGAGTCGACGTCGGCGACGATCTTCACGTCCGGGCACAGCTTGGCAACGGCTTGTTTAAAGCCTTTGACGCGGTCTTGTACGCTGGTTACTTCGGGCTCGTCGATAATCGCCACGTCGCCTTTGCCGCCCACGGCTTTACAGATAAGCGTTCCGGCGACGTATCCGCCTTGTACGTTATCGCTTGCAACGTGCGCGACGACTTTGCCCTGCGAACTCGCGTTGGCGATATCGGCCGTAAAGACCGGTATATTGGCAGTATTAGCCTCGACGATCGCGCTGCCGATGGCCTGCGAGTCGTACGGCGTCAAAACGATGGCATCAACCTTTTTGGAAACGAAGTCTTCGACTTGGCTTTGCTGCTGGGCGTTGTCGCGATTGGCATCGACGAAGGTAACATTGTAGCCGTGCTTGGTTGCTTCCGATTTCATGCCGGCTTCCATGTCCTGGTAGAACTGCGCCTCGCGGTTCTGAATGGATACCCCGATCGTCTTGGCCCCCGAAGAGGCCGTCGCCGGCTGCGCCGATGACGAGCTCGACGCGTTGGATCCACCGTGCGCGCACGCCGTTATCGACGCGATCAATATGAGGGTCCCGGCCGCGCGCAAATACGTCAAAATAGCTTCTCCTTATGCGTTCGAAATGCCAAGCCGGAGGTTGGGCAGATGGCGAATTTTGGCCTTCGTTGTCCACAATGTGCGACACTTACTTGTGCAATCTGTGGAGAGTTTAGCCGGAATTGGGCGTTTTGGACGTCCAGAGGCGTCCGCCGGCCCAAAACAGCCCGGTGGTCGCGGATACGGCAACGACCGTCCAAATGACGCCCGGAAGCACCCGGCCGTAGATGAATTCACCGGTCGCGAACAGCGCTCCGTAGATGGCCGCCAGACCGAAAACCCAGCCTATCAGCGCATGCGCCGGCGAGTCCGGCGAGGGCGGTAATCCGGACGCTTGCCGCACCACCCGCCAACCCGGGCCGCCGGGGCGTACCTTGGCGTAAAAGGCCGCCAGCGTGGCCGCCGGCACCGGTGCGGTGAGGAACGTTACCGCCAGCCACACGACCGTGGTGACGCCGACGGTCCACAGGAGAATCGACGTGTCGGGGACGTGACGGCCGTATTTTCCGGCCACGAAAAATCCCAGCGAAATTGCGAACGACGAGGCCATAGCGCTCACTTCGCTCCACGCGTTGATGCGCCACCAAAACCAACGCAGCAAGTAGATCAAACCGGTGCCGGCACCGATCGACAATAACAGATCGAACGCGCTCTTCGCGTTATCTAAGAACAACGAAAACACGACGCCCGCCGCCATCAGTCCCACGGTAACGAGACGTCCGGTCAATACCAGTTCGCGTTGGGTGGCGCCGGGCCGCACGAAGCGCTGAAAGAAATCGTGCACCAGGTACGACGTTCCCCAGTTGAGATGCGTTTCGATCGTCGAGCGATACGCGGCGAACAAACCGGCGACCATAAACCCGGCAAAGCCGGCCGGTAGAAACACCAGCATCGCGGGATACGCGATGTCGTTGCCGATCAGGTTTGCCGGTACGTTCGGAAAGCGCACCGCGATATCGTGCAGCGACGGATACACGATGGTCGATGCGAGCGCGACGACGATCCACGGCCACGGGCGCAGCGCGTAGTGCATGGCCGCGAACGTTAGCGTTCCGAATGCGGCGTCGGATTCGGTGCGAGCCGCCAGCATGCGCTGAGCGACGTAACTTCCACCGCCGGGTTCCGAACCGGGGTACCACACCGACCACCATTGCACGGTGAGCGGGATGACGAAAATCGCAAGCGCCGTCGGCCAATCCGAGAAGTTCGGCACGAGCGCGAGCATGCTCGGATGCGTGGCGTTGACGTGCGCGATGAGCCCGTGCAAACCGCCGACGCCGGGCGCGTGAATCGCAAAGTACGCCGCTGCGAACGCCGCCGTAATCGTGATGACGAACTGGATCAGGTCGGTGACCATCACGCCCCATAAACCGGCGGTCGCTGCGAAGACGATCGGAACCGCGGCTAACAGCAGCAACGTTTCGAACCGCGGCCAGCCGAACAAGATAACGGCAATTTTCACGGCGGCTAAGTTGACGGTCGCGATAATGACGCAGTTAAAGAACAAGCCGAGGTAGATCGCGCGGAAGCCGCGTACGAACGATGCAGCCTTCCCCGAATAGCGCAACTCGTAAAATTCGAGGTCGGTCAGCACGCCGCTGCGCCGCCACAAGCGCGCGTAAAAAAAGACCGTCGCCAGGCCGGTCAACAAGAACGACCACCACACCCAATTTTCCGCGACGCCGCCGTCGCGCACCAAGTTGGTAACCAGGTTGGGAGTGTCGGTCGAAAATGTTGTCGCAACCAGCGAGATGCCGATCAGCCACCACGGCGCCTGCCGGCCCGCTGCAAAGAATTCGGTGATGTTGCGGCCGGCCCGGCGAGCCAGCAGAATGGCCGGCAGAAACGTGACGCCGAGCGAGACAATGATGATCGTCCAATCGAGCGGCGTCAGATGCATCCCGCGCGGATTCCAACGCCCGGTGGTTCATTCCGCCCGGCAGGCCGTAGCTCGAAACGTACGTTCTTGACTTTATATACGGTATCGGTTATATAAGGAATACATTATGCAAGCCACGGCCGACCGGCTCGATGCCGTCTTCTTCGCCCTCTCGGACAGCACGCGCCGCACCATCTTGGAGCGTCTCGCTCGCGGGGCGGCGGGCGTGAACGAATTGAAAGAGTCGTTCACGATCAGCCAGCCGGCAATTTCGCGACATCTGAAAATTC
The DNA here is from genome assembly GCA_036490475.1 of Candidatus Tumulicola sp. Lineage (NCBI taxonomy): Bacteria > Bacillati > Vulcanimicrobiota > Vulcanimicrobiia > Vulcanimicrobiales > Vulcanimicrobiaceae > Candidatus Tumulicola > Candidatus Tumulicola sp. The sequence goes on along the minus strand of DASXDT010000006.1, from coordinate 1,617,048 downwards.
TGGAACGCGCAAGGTTAATCCGACGCAGCCGCGAGGCGCAACGGCGCCCCGCGAGCGTGGACACCCGGGCGATCGCAGATGCCGAAAGCTGGATCGAACATTTGCAACAACTGTGGGAAGCCAATTATGAACGGCTGGACGCGCTGCTCGCCGGCGAGTTACAAGCCCGCAAACGATAAGAGGAGTAGAGCATGCCTTCTTCCGTCGTCGTCACAACGCCCAACGATCTAGAGATTCGCGTCACGCGGAACTTTGACGCACCACGCGACCTCGTCTTCGCGTACCACACCAAATGCCAATACGTTCAGAAGTGGTTATTGGGGCCGCCCGGTTGGGGCATGCCGGAATGCGATATCGATCTGCGCGTCGGGGGCCGTTACCGCTATGTCTGGCGTAACGATGCAAGCGGCAAAGAGTTTGGCGTGAGCGGCGAGTTTCGAGAGATTGCAGCGCCCGAGCGCATCGTCATCATCGAGAGGATGGACGGCGTTCCGGGCAGCGCGCACGTGACCACTGTGTTCGTAGAGAATGGCAGCGGCACCGCGTTCTCCATCACGATTCGGTTCGAATCCAAGGAACATCGCGACGGCGCACTTCAGTCGGGAATGACCGACGGCATGTCGATGAGCTACGACCGGCTCGACGAGGCCGTCGCAACGCAACACTAGCTCTTGTCAAACGAACCGGCGCGCGCAGAAAGCACGATGCAATGCTTTCGTTGGCCTTCTCGGCGGCGATGCTCGGTATCGAGGGCTACGTCGTGCGCGTCGAGGCCGACAGCTCGGCCGGCACGCCCGCATTCGCGATCATCGGCTTGCCCGACCGCGCGCTGCGCGAAGCCGGCGACCGCGTGCGAGCGGCGATCTTCAACTCTGGCCTATCTTTTCCGGCGGGACGGTTGCTCGTCAATCTCTCTCCGGCCGACGTACGTAAAGCCGGGCCGGCCTTCGATCTCGCGATCGCGCTCGCGCTGATCGGCATCGACGAACAAGTCGATCGCAACGCATTGCGAACCGTCGTTGCGCTAGGCGAACTCGCGCTCGACGGATCGTTGCAAAGCGTCAACGGCATCTTGCCGATGGTATTGGGCGCGCGAGCGGCCGGGTTTCGCAAGCTCATCGTTCCGGCTGCAAATGCCGCCGAAGCGCTGATGGTCGACGGCATACACATCTATGCAGTGGAACGATTGCTCGATGCGGTCGCGGTCATTGCTGGAAACGGATCGAAGTGGCGCCGGACGCGCCCGCCGGGTGACGAATCGGCCGAGAAGGCGCCGCGCGAAGGCGATTTCTACGACGTGCGCGGCCAACTCGCGGCCAAGCGCGCACTGGAGGTCGCGGCTGCCGGGGGTCACAACGTCTTGCTCGTCGGGCCGCCCGGCTGCGGCAAAACGATGCTCGCGCGCCGGTTGCCTTCGATCTTACCGCCGATGAACAACGCGCAGGCACTCGACGTCACGAAAATCTACAGCGTCGCCGGACTGCTGCGCGACACCGGCATCGTTCGTTCGCGACCGTTTCGGTATCCGCACCATACGATTTCGCAAACGGCGTTGGTCGGCGGCGGAGCGCTCGCCAAACCCGGCGAGATATCGCTCGCGCATCACGGCGTGCTGTTTCTCGACGAGCTGCCGGAGTTTTCGCGCAGCGCGATCGAGGTGATGCGCCAGCCGATCGAGGAAGGTGTGGTAACGATCGCACGCGCGGCCGGCACGTTTGCATACCCGGCGCGCTTTCAACTGGTCGCATCGATGAATCCGTGTCCGTGCGGTTATCGCGGTGCGCGCAATTCCGAGTGTCGCTGCGACGATGCGGCCGTCGCCAAGTATGTCGGAAAGCTTTCCGGCCCACTCCTCGATCGCATCGACATTCAAATCGAAATCGCGCGGGTGCCGTTCGACGATATGGTGCGCTACGACGGTGGCGAGCATTCCGACGCGATTCGCGCTCGCGTTCTGTCGGCGCGCGAGCGGCAGCGGCGCCGCTTCGACGGCGCGGCACTTTCTTGTAACGCGGAGATTCCAGCGAACGCAACACGTCGCTATTGCTCGCTCGACGAACCCGCGATGCGTCTGCTGGCGTTAGCCAGCGCCCGGCGGCAGTTTTCAGCTCGTGCTCTGGATCGAATCGCCCGCGTCGCGCGAACGATCGCCGACCTCACTGGAAGCGCCGGCATCGCCGCCGAGCACGTCGCCGAAGCCGTGCAGTATCGAAGCCTCGAGCGGCTCGGAGCCGCGGCGTAAGCCGCGAATGTACGTCAAAGAAAAGAGCACCGGCGTACACCGGTGCTCTTTGTTTGCGCCATCCCTACGTCGAAGGGGGAATCGAGTTATTTTGCTGCTGCAACCGTGCCGAGCGGCTCGACGAAGTCACCCACGAAGACGGCAATCGGCGAACCTCCCTCTGGATACTTGAACACTTCGCCGTTATTGTTCCCCGCGTCTCCACAATACACAACGCCCGTAGCGATCCACGTCTGCGCACAGTCGCTCGAGCCCTGGAATGCGATGGTTTTCTTTAGCGTCGCCTGCGTGCCTTTGACCGTGTATAGGTACATGTCGTTCGCGATTTGATCGAACACCGTTAGATACTTGCCGTCCCACTGCACGGAACCCGGAAACTGCACCGTGTTGCTGGTCGTGATCGTTTGGACGGTTTGGCTACCCTGCGGGAGCTCCTCGAGCTGGAAGTAACCTTCTTTGGTAAAGCCGTCGAAAAAGAGATTTCCCTTGTTGTCGTAGCCGTCGAAATACTCTTCCGAGAGCGGCGAGGTGTAGATCGTGGGATCGCCTTTCGCTTCCTTCCAAATGTAGACCCCGCCGGAGTTCGTTCCGTCCAAGATGCCGACCGCGAGATCTCCGGACTTATTGAGCGCGCAACTCGATGGCATCGTGTGGGACGAGACTTCGAGGTTCGCGATCTGCTTCTTCGGAACCGAGTACTCCGTGATCTGGTTATATGCCGCCATGATCCAGAACGTCTTCTTACCGTAGCCGTACAGGACGTTCGTGCATCCTTGACCGCCGACATTGTTAATGGTACCGATTTGGTTGACGCTCTTCGGATAGTCAAAGATGCTTGCGTACGTGCCGTAAAAGCTGATCGTGTACTCGAAGTCCTTCGACCTCTTCGCATCTGTATCGGGAACGTTCGTCGTGTAATGCGGCATCGGGTTCAGATTCAGGCGGGCCGCAGTCACCGGTCTCCCCTGCACGAACAACGTCTTGCCGATGTACGAGCCGTTCGGCGTGGTGCTCGCCGGCGCGACCACCGAGCCACCGGCGCACGCCGAAGCTAGCGAAAGTGCAACGACAGCACCGGCGAATTTCATTAACCCGGTCGGATTCATCAAGTAACTCCCTTGTAAGCAGAAACGGGCGGGTCGAAGCCGCTCGTAGAAGGAGCTACTTTATCGGGTACGCGCCAACGACCTTGCACTCGGCTGCATTGCTAAACGCTTGGTCGTGGCGTCAAATCAAGCGTTTCGTGCAGGCGACGGACGAGGCGCTTCGAACCCAAAATTATCATCACTGCAAGGGAGCGAGATTTTAGGATGCCATCTTTGAACGGTCGCGCGATTGTGTTAGTCGCGGGAACGCTTTTTGCGACCTCGGCGTGCGGGGGGAATACCGCGGTGCCAACCGGAGCAACGGGAACGAGTCCCGTCTTTCAAGCGGCGCCCGCAGCCGTCGACACGACGTCGATCTTGAAGAAACTTACGAAGGACGTCGTGATCGGTTCGACTGTCGATCCTAAGAACGGCGACAAAGGCCCGCGCGCGGTCGTGCGGGTTCGCTCGACCTTCGGCCTAAAGGCGGGGCAGCTGCTCGTTTGTAACTTCGAAAACTCCGCCGGCGCAGCAGGCAAAGGCTCGACGATCGAGGTCCTCGATCCTCATCAGAATGCGAAGCCTGCCACGTTTACGCAGAACACGAAGATCAACGGATGCGACGGCGACGCCATCACCGAGGCCAACCAAGTGTACGGCAGCGGAATGACCAGCGGTTCGGTCGGGCAGTTCGACCAATCCGGTAACCTCGAGAAGAGCTTAAAATCACACCTCGAGGCTCCATTTGCCGATGCAGATGCATTCTGCGGTTTGCCGTACGCGCCTGAAGATATTTATGTGTCCGATTCCAAGACCGGCGCGCTCGTTAAGTTGTCGTTCATTTCGGTCAGTGGCGGAAAGACCACCTCGACCGAAGTGGTCTCCGGTTTTGGCAAAAATGGTTCGGGTTGGACAACCTTAGGGCCGTCCGGCCTGCAATACAATGCGACGCGAAACGGACCCCTTTGCAACGACACGTTGTACGTGGTAGATGGAGCCGACAACACGCTCGTTTCCATCTCGAATGCCAGCAACTTACTCGACAAAGACGAGATCGCGGTTCAGCCCGGCGGAAAGAAATTCACGTGCAAGCATCCGACGGATACGTGCGCGACGCTGGTCTACAGCGGCTCTCCGCTCAACGCACCCGTAGCGTCTGCCCTGCTGCCGAACGGCAATCTTATTCTAGCGAATACGAAGGGCGGAAATACGTTGGTGGAAATAACGCCGAACGGTAAGGTATTGGCCACCAAAACGCTCGATACGAGTAAGACCGCGCACGTCTTCGGTCTTGCCGCTTACGGAACGAGCGACAGCGACACCGTGCTCTACTACACCTCCACCGCGGATGATACGCTGCACGTACTCGAGCAGTAGCTAATCGGCAGCATGCCGATCGATTTCCGATCGTCACGAGAGCACCGGCGCGCATAAGCCGGTGCTCTTTGTGTAGAGAATTATTTCTCGACAGCCACCGTGCCGAGCGGTTCGTCGAAGTTCCCGGTAAGAACCGCCACCGGCGATCCGCCGGCCGGGTACTTGAACACTTCCCCGTTGTCGTTACCCGCGTCGCCGCAATACACGACGCCCGTCGCGATCCAGGTCTGGGCGCAGTCGCTGGAACCTGAGAGTGCTACCGTATGCTTGAGCGTGGCCTCGGTGCCTTTCACATTGTACTGATAGAAATCGTTCGTTCCCTGATCGAAAACCGTCAAGTATTTTCCGTCCCATTGCACCGAACCGGGAAACCGTATGGTGTTGCTCGTCGAGATCGGCCGCACCGTACTGCTTCCCTTTGGAAGCTCTTCGAACAGGACGTTCGTGTTTATATCGAACCCATCAAAAAAGAGGTTTCCCTTATCGTCGTAACCGTCGAAGTATTCTGCGAACAACGGCGAGGGGATAGCGTTTCCGGAACCCTTTGCGTGTGGGTAGATTATGACGTCACCGTTATGCAGGTCTCCCACCGCAAGATTGCCGTCGCTGTCCATCGCGCAGCTGGACGGCATGCTGCCGTCGGGAGTGGACAGGGTCCTGAGGGGTTTCTGCGGGACCTCGTACTCCGTGATCTGGTCGGATCCGGCGACGATCCAGAACTTCTTCTTACCGTAGCCATACAGCACGTTCGTGCAACCCTGGCCACCGACATTGGTTATCGTGCCGATCTGTTTGGTGCTCTTCGGATAATCGAAGATGCTGGCGTACGTGCCATATAGGTTGATGATGTAGTCGAAGTACTTCGATTTCGACTTCGCAGTCGCGTCGAAAACGGTCGCCGGGTATAGCGGCAAGCCGCCCAGGTTGAGTCGCTCTGCAGTTATGGCGCGACCATTGACGATCAACGTTTTCGCGCCGTATTTGTTAGCAGAGTTGGCGTTTGACGGCGCCGCACCGGGTCCGCTCGCGCAGCCCGAACAGAGCGCCAATGCGATCGCAGCACCGGCGCATCGTAGAAAGCCAGTCGTATTCATCACACACTCCCTTCACGTAGAACCGAAAGAGCCCTACGCCGAGCCGCCTAGAAGCGTTATCCATGGCGAAAGTCCTCATTACCGGAATGTCGGGCACTGGTAAGTCCAGCGCGCTACACGCTCTCGCAGAACGCGGTTATGACGCCGTAGATACCGACGACGATCGTTGGAGTCGTTGGATAACGTTGCCGAACGGCGAGCGCGACTGGATCTGGCGAGAGGACGCGATGAACGACCTACTGGTTGCGCACACGCACGGCAATTTATTCGTAGCCGGTTGCAAATCGAATCAAGGAACCTTTTACCCGCTATTCGATCACATCGTCCTGCTCAGCGCGCGTGCCGAAGTCCTACTCCAGAGAATCGCCACCCGCACCAACAACCCGTATGGTAAGACCGCGGATGAGCGCGCGCGTATCTTGTACGATCTCGCGATCGTCGAGCCGTTACTGCGAGCCGGCGCAACGACGGAGATCGACGCGTCTCAACCCCTCGCCGAAGTCCTCCGTCGTCTCGAAGAACTTGTCGCCTCCTAGCCCCCGTTCGAGCTAAAACTCAGCCGACAGCAGAGCGACATCCGCACGCTCGGAGGATGGCACGAAACGCTCCGGTTCGGCGCGTTCGAAGAATCGCCGTGTCAGCGGATTACGACGCCATTGACAATCGTCGAGATGACGGGTACATGACGCGCTGCAACCTCGAGGCGCGCGCTAGGCCTCCGAGCGGCACGAGCGCTTACCGTTCATAACAGCAGCCTTCTCATAATAGCCGCTTCGCGACGCCGGGGTTGACTAAATGTGGCCATCCGTGTACCATCTGTGTGGATGGTTATTGCGGAGAAGAGGCCTGCCAGAGCCGGCGATTCGGAAAAAATCACGATCAACCTCGGGTACGTCGACCTTGGGCAGATCGATTTGATTGTGTCGGACGGCTTCTACGCGAATCGCACCGATTTCATCCGCACGGCAATTCGCAATCATCTCGATAAACACCGCGAAGCGTTAGAAAAGTCGGTAGCGCGGAAGAACTTCGACCTGGGACTGCACGACTACAGCCGGGAGTTTCTCGAAGATCTACAGCGCTCGGGCCACAAAGTAAACATTCGGGTGATCGGTCTCGCTCGCATCGCAAACGACGTTAGCGCCGAGCTCGCACGCTCCACAATCGCATCGGTGTCGGTTCTCGGTGCACTGCAAGCCAGCGCGGCCGTCAAATCCGCGTTGTCCGACCGCCTCTCCTCATAACCGGAAAGCCATATTTTGAAAACACCACAGTATCGCGACATCGTTGCCGCGACGAAACTTACGCGCGCGGGAAACCTCACGGAAGCGACGGCCCTACTGCAAGCGTCACTGACCGTCGCCGGCGCGCCCGTTGCCGCCCAGGCGACGGTCGTTCAAGGTGCATTGATCGGCGTAACGCGCGGTCAATTCCTAACGAAAACCTTTAACAACAGCTTTGGCGCTCGATCGTACAAACTCTACGTGCCAAACCGCTACGACGGGCAACCGCGCCCGCTGATCGTCATGCTTCATGGTTGTACGCAATCTGCAGGCGACTTTGCAACCGGAACGCGCATGAACGAACTCGCGGAAGAATTCAACTTCCTCGTTGCGTATCCCGAACAACCGGCGTCGGCGAATCCGCGGAAATGCTGGAACTGGTTTTTGCGCACCCAACAAACCCGCGACTTCGGTGAGCCGTCGATCGTCGCCGGCATTACGCGACAAGTCATGTCCGGCTATGCGATCGATTCTCAACGCGTCTACGTCGCCGGGTTATCGGCCGGCGCCGCGGCGGCAGCGGTACTTGGAACGACGTATCCCGACATCTATGCAGCGGTGGGCGTGCATTCGGGCATCGCATACGATTTGGCCAAGGACGTCGACTCTGCGTTTGCGGTAATGAAACGTGGCCCGAGCGCCGCCAAGTCACCGTCCCAACCGGCGAAGGGTGTCCCGACACCGACAATCGTGTTTCATGGAGATCGCGACCGGACCGTCAACAACGTCAATAGCGACCGCTTTGCGCAGGCTCTCCATTCACCCGAATACGCTAAGCGCGTCGAGGCCGGACACGTTCCGGGAAGCCGCGCCTACACGAAAACGACGTACGCGGATGCGAACGGGCGCGACCTACTCGAGCAGTGGGATATTCACGGCGCCGGCCATGCATGGTCGGGGGGAAGTCCGGCCGGTTCCTATACCGACGCGGCCGGACCCGACGCAAGCCGCGAAATGGTGCGATTCTTCTTGTCGCATCGTCTCTTGTAGTTTCGTCGTGCTACTGCGCGCCAAGGGCGCCATCTCCAGCTTAGTGACTCGAACCCGTACACGGCGTGAATTGCGGGGGTTGTCCGGCTTGAATCCCCAGCGTCCCGCCGCAATTTTTGCAGAGGATGGTGGTGTAGGAGTTGAGCGTCGTGGGCAGTGCCGGGAAGTTATGGGTGCCGTTTGCGCCGGGAGCTGGGCAGCTGGGAATGTTGCCGGCCGTGTTGCCGTTCATCTAGTCGTTCCTTTCGGTTCGCGCGTGTGTGGGCCAGAGTAGCTAGGTTTTCTCTTCGCACGGGATGCCGAAACAGTGCGAATAACCGTGTCATCGGTCAGCAAGAACTCGGTCTGTCCGTAGCTGCGATCGTCGAGTTCCGAAACGGTGTAGCCTAGGCTTTTCAATCGCTCCCGAGTTTCTCGCAGATCGTTCGGTGTCCAATACAGCCGGATGCCCTCGTAACCTGCCGGCTTGTCCGGCGTCCCGCTCGCCGGTTCAATATAAACCACATATGGTCTTTGTTTAGCGGCCGTCTACCCACAAGCGCAAACTCTTCTCGATATCGACGCTCGGAATGACCGGGACGCAAGACGCAACGGGCATTTGAGTTCCATTCGCGCTGAAAGATAACCGCACCACCTTGGCAAAAGCACGCCCGGCAAGGTTTTCGCGAAGGGAGCACCCGTATGTCGTACAGGGTCCGCGCAAGACATTTCCTCGGTTTGCTCGCCGCGGCGGTTCTCGCCGGCGGCTGTTCCGGTGGCACGCCGCCGGCCACGTCGTCAGCGCTCGACCAGCGAATCGCCGGGACGAACAGCTTGGGGCTGGTGCCGGTGCGCCATTTCAACCGCAGGGCGTCCTGGATGCTGCCGGATGCGAAGAAGCAATGGCTGCTGTACGTTTCGGACGGCGCCTCCGGAACCGTCGATGTGTACGATTACCGTTCGAAAGCCGGCAAACTGTACGGTCAGATTACCGGTCTGACTTTTCCGTACGGGCAGTGCGTCGATAGCGGCGGCAACATTTACGTCGTCGACAATGACACCGGAAGGATCTACGAATTCGCGCATGGCGGCACCACGCCGGTCGCGACGGTGACCGACAATTTCGGTTTTCCCACGGGATGTTCGGTCAACCCGAAAAATGGCGACATGGCCATCGCAAACTTCGCTAATTTCGCGAGTGGCGGCGGCGGTCTCGTCATCGCATCCGGCGGATTGACCGGAAAGCAAGCCAACTACGAAGACCCCGCTCTGTACCGGGCGTTTCCGCCCGGTTACGACCCATCCGGAAATCTCTTCGTGCAAGGCACCGATTATTCGGGTGTACCGAGTTTTCTGGAACTGCCTGCCGGCAAGAAGAAATTCAAACCGTTGAACGGACTAGCGGTCGGATTTCCCGGCAGCGTCGGATGGGACGGAAAATATCTCACCGCGACCGATCAAAACTACCAGTTCAACTACACGACGATGATCTATCGCATCACCGTTTCGGGCGGAGAAGTACGGATCGTCCGCAAGACCGACCTTACCGACACGTGTTATCCCTATCACAATTGGATGGTCGCGATACAACCCTTCGTCACCGGTGTGGGCGACAAGCAAAACGTCGTCGTCGCCGGGAATTTGAATTGTCCTAACCGCGAGAACTACTTCAGCTATACCAAGGGCGGAAACCCGACACGCTCGATCGATCCGTCGATCGCGCCCAAGGCCCCATACGGCCAAGTCGTAAGCCCACCCTAACGCTTATTCTGCCGCGAGGGCGTCGCTGACACGGTCGTACCACTGCGTTTGTTCCGCCCTCGTATAATGAGCGTTCGCACCGCTCGGATTCGGCACGAGGAAGAGTCGCGTTCGTCCGACGTGCGCAGCCTGTAGTCCGAGAGACGGCTGTCGATCTGACAATTCGGCGAACGATGCGTGCACGTAGCGATAGCCCGTTATACCCTGAAAGCATGCGATGCGGGGCTGAAATCGTTCGAGCTTCCTGAGGAGTGCGGCAGCGCCGTCAACGAATTCGGCCGGGCTCACGTCACCGGCTCGCGGCGTTGGGCGTTCGACCAGATCGGTAAAGCCGATGCCGAACCGCGGCAAGAGGACGTCGTGCTCGGGGCCGAGTCGAGCTACGCCGAGCTCCATGCGCATCGCGAGCGTCAGCTTCGACGCGGAGATGCAGGGCCAAAACTTATTGCTCTTGCGGGCGAAATAATGCCCCCGTTCCACGGAATACACCGCCGGATTGAGATTGACGAACACGACGTCGAGGCCACCAAGAAAGAGATCCGGCAACATCAGTTAACCCCTGGGTATGAAATCGCTGACGGAGCACGCACGAAAGAATGCCGCGCGCTGGGATCAACAGAGCGACGACTATGAGACACGGCATTCGACCCAGTTAGCCGAAAATTCGATGGCCTGGGGTTGTTGGTCGATTCCCGAATCGCAACTCCGCGTGCTCGGAAACGTCGAAGGAAAAGATGTGCTCGAATTGGGCTGCGGAGCGGCACGTTGGTCGATCGCGCTTGCGAAACTCGGCGCGCGCCCCGTCGGTCTCGATGTTTCAGCGCGGCAGCTCGACCACGCTCGCAAGAACATGCGCGACGCCGGCCTCGCTTTTCCACTCGTTCACTCCAGCGCGGAAGCGGTTCCGTTGTCGGATGCATCGTTCGACATCGTCTTCTGCGACCACGGTGCCATGACTTTCTGCGATCCGCTTCGCACCGTGCCCGAAGCCGGTCGTCTGTTGCGTCAACACGGGCTGCTGGCATTCTCCGCCTCAACGCCTATTTTTAATGTTTGCTGGAACGAGTCCAACGACCGTGTCGATGACCGGTTGCACGCAAACTACTTCAAGCAACGACGTTTCGAAGACGCGGACACGGTCAATTTCTCGTTACCCTACGGCGAGTGGATCGAGCTGTTTCGAAACAATGCTTTCGAAATCGAGGACCTGATCGAGCTTCGACCACCCGAAAACGCAGCGACGACGTACGTGGATTTTGTGCCCCTCGAGTGGGCGCGTAAGTGGCCTGCAGAACAAATTTGGCGAGTGAGAAAACTCTAGCTTACTCCGATTGGCGGAGCAGCAGCCAAAAGCTCGGCGATTCGGTGATGAAAGCCGGAAACTTGGCCTTGTGAATCGCGAACGCTTCGGTGTCGTTGCGGCCGATCATCTGCGCGCCGATCGCAACGAGCGGGTTGGCTTTTGCTTTATTGATCTGGCGCCCTAACTCGTAACCGCACAGTGCGGTGATGCTGAAGTACGCAACGCCGACGCCGACGATCAGAGAGAGCACGATACGGAACATAACCTCGCAATTCGCGCCCGCGACATCCGCGGCCTCGCGCAGGGGCGATGCCGCGCGGGGCGGTAGCGGTCATCGGTGAGTGACGCAAGCATTCTTCGCTGGTTGATAGAGGGCGATCCGGCGATTCGCTGGCACGCCTTGAACGACTTAACCGATGCGGCGGCCCAAGCCGTAGCCGCCGAACGCTCGCGCGTCGCCACCGAAGGCTGGGGCAAAGCGCTGCTCGACCGGCAAATGCCGAACGGCGCCTGGGCCGAGCCCGACGACGGATGGATGATCTCGATGGACGCGCTGGCGCTCTTGCGTGAAATGGGGCTCGACCCGAAAAGCCCGCAAGCGCAAAACGCGATCGCGCGTGTCCGGCAAAGCTTACATTGGGAAGCGCTCGACGGCCGGCCGTACTTCGAGGGCGAAACCGAAGCGTGCATCAACGGCGCCATCCTGGCTTTCGGCAGCTACTTCGGCGAGCGTTGCGACGCGATCGTCGAGCGCTTGTTGAGCGAACAGCTTGCCGACGGATGGAACTGCGAAGCACCGGCCAGCGTGCGTTCGTCGTTCAACTCGACGATTCGCGTTCTCGAAGGATTGAACGAATACGAGCGCCGCTGGGGGCACGACGAAACGGTCGCCGCAGCGCGGTTGAGAGGCCAAGAATATCTGCTCGAACGGCGGATGTTCCGCCGGCTGAGCGACGGCGCAGAAATCGACCAACGCTGGACGCGCTTCGCGTATCCGACGACGTGGCATTACGATATTTTGCGCGGGCTCGATTACCTTCGAAGTGCCGGCGCAAAACCCGACGCGCGCGCGAGCGAAGCGATCGAAATCGTGCAAGCGCGCCGCCATCAAAATAGCCGTTGGCCGATGAATCGCGTCCATTCGGACCGGCTAGGATTTCCGATCGAACCCGAAACCGGCCGCGCCAGCCGCTGGAATACGTTACGCGCGATACGCGTATTAGACTGGTACTTCGACCGCCCGAAACGGAGCGCTATTTCGAGCGGGCGTTGACCGTCGCATAGGCGATGCTTTTCGCCTCGGTCTCGGACTTACCGGCCTTTTCTTCCGAATCGATGATGTGCTCGGCTTGGCGTTTTTCTTTCGCCGTGTAACGGTGATCGTCGGGATTCCGTTTGTTGACGGTCGCGTAACCGATTGCTGTGGCTTCGGTCGCCGAATGCCCGCGAACTTCCTCGCTCTTTTCGATGTGCTCGACTTGCCGGTGCTCTTTGGCCGTGTACCGATGTTTGCTTGCCATTCCGCTCCTTTGCCCGCGCCGCGCCCGCGCTAATCCTAAGAAGAACTCAAGGGGCCAAAAGTGCGGCGGGCTCGTAAATAATAAGGGTCCGCGACGGCCCCGCCCCAATCCGGAGCCGCCGCGGTTCCGTGACGGCTCCGCGTAGGAGCCGCCACGGATTGTTGTTCGCCTAGATCGCAGTGATCTTGGCCATCATGCCGGAGTCCTCATGATCGAGGATGTGGCAATGGAACATAAACGTACCGGCGATGATCGGATCGCGAAAATCGACCAGCATCGTGAGATAGCCGGGTTTCCACGAACCGTTGACGCCGGGAATGCGATGCGGCACGACCGCGCTATCTTGCCAAATCGGATGCTGTACGGTAGCTCCGTTGATCTGCACCACCAAGAAATGCACCTGATGGATGTGGAAGTCGTGCACTTCCTCGGTGACGTTGACGACGTTCCACTTCTCGACCGTGCCGGTATGCACGGTGAACATCGGCCCATCGCCCATATTGAACTGCTTGCCGTTGATGTACATGCCGTTGTTGTCTTCACTCAACACGACTTTTCGTTCTTGCGAATACGCCGGCATCGGCCCGGAGAACGCGTTATGCGGCAGTTGCGCGCCGACGCTAAGCGGTCCGGTCGAGCGCGCGAAGCGCGCCGACTGGCCCGCTCCCTTCGATCGCAAATCGGCGAGCACGTTCATCGGATCCGGATCGCCCGTTGGACCCGAGTTATAGCATAGCGTGCGAAACTCCGACGTTCCACTTGCAGACCCGGTAACGACGAACTCGGCGCGCGCAGCCGGCGGAACGACCAAACTCGGCATCGTTTCGGTCGGCGGAGTTCCGGGATTAACGTCGAGCGCGTAGCCGTCGACCGCAACCACGTCGAGCGTTCCGCCGTCGACCGCGAGCTTGAGATTCTTATGTCCGGTCGCGTTGATGACGCGGAAAAATTGACGTTCGCCGGGCTGGATAGCGATCGTCGGACGCACCGCGCCGTTGAGGGACGGTTGCAATCCGGGATCGGGCCCGCACGGGTTGCCGTTGCTGTCTTCGTCGTTGTGACGAACGCGCAGGTTCTGCTGGGCGACGCTGATGTCGGTGTCGCGAACGATGATCAGCCGCTCTTTCATCGATGCCAACCCCGGCAAGTGATCTTGCAAACCATCGATCACGATCGCACCAGACATGCCTGCCTGGCCAACTTGGTAGTCGGTTTGCGGGAAGACGTGCGGATGATACCAGTACAATCCCGGCTCTTGATTGCTCGGGACCGGAACGACGTAATGCAGCGTTCCGCCCGGCATTGCCAACATCGTGATCACGTCGTCGGCCGGCGCCTTCGGAGATACCGTCAGACCGTGAAAATGCAGATTCATGTCGCTGGCGCGGCCGCCGGCCGCCGGCAGTTCGTTGGCAACATCGACCACGATCGTCTCGCCGGGCTTCACGCGGATCGTCGGCATGATGCCTTTTTGGCCTTTCCAAACGAACTCCGGAAAGCCGGTCGCCGCGTCGATTTGTGCCGTCAGCGATACCGTTGCGACGCCGTGTTTGGCAAACACTTGCGGAGGTTCGGGCAACGGTCCGGACGATGTCGGGGCCGAGGTCGAAGTGGTTTGCGGAACCACGCCTCCTCCGGCGCCGCCACCGCCGCCACAGCCGGCGAGGATCGCAAGTGCGATCGAACAACCCAACCAACGCTTTAACATATCGACGATCTCTTAATAGGCAAACATCAACCCGGTGCCGAGCTGATAGTTGCCTTGCGACTTGGTGCCTTCGAGGGTAAACCGGTAGTGGCTGGCGGGCCGCAAAACGAGCGACAGCGTGCCTTGATTAACGCGTAGGTTGAACGGATCGTACACGCTGTCGTACCGCGCATAGAGCGCAACGGCGCTGTTGAACGCATACGACGTTTGCAGAAAGCCGCCCGAGGATCGGGCGCCGTTACCGAAACCGTAGGCGCTCGTGTCGTAGCCGTTCTGAATGATCCCGACGGCGCCGAATTTGCCTTCCTGAAAGCCGAGCCCATACGCTTGCCGGTAAAAATTATCTTCGATCGGTTCGAGGTGTTGCTGGCCTTGATAGCGGTACAAGTACGCCGTAAAATTGCGGCCGATATTTTGCGACACGGTGCCCATCAAATCGATGCCCGATATCGGAATGCCGCTGCTGCGCGTGTAGGCTTCGAGGGTATCGAAATGCGCTTCAAAGCCGTGACGATCGTCGGTGAATGAGAAATCTGCGCCGATATCGGGATCGAAAAAGTTGAACGGATTGCTCGCAACCGTCTGGCTATAGAGCAGATAGCCGGAGAGCGTAGGCCGTTGCGTTTCGGGATCGACCGGCAACGGCAGCGTGAACTGTCCAATCTTGGCGTGAAACGTCGGCCCGATCGGATCGCGCGCCTTGTCGTACTGGTCGAAGTTCACCCACATATCGCGTGGCTGGCCCGGCAAGCCGTCGTCGACCAGATACTGCTCGAGCCAATACGACGTGTTGTTGCCGATAGAACCGCCCGACAGCACTTCGATTTCGTTGACGATGAATTTTGGCAGCGGTTGTGGGGCGCCGCCCGGGTCGTCGCTATCTCCACCTCCGGCGCTGTTGTATTGCAGCTCGGTTTTCACCGCGACCGGCACGACGCCGCGCCCCCCAGGCAACCGGAAACCGTGGCTCTGGAAATACTTACCGAACGCATTCAGCTGCGGAATGGTGGTGTGGCATTGCTGGCACGAAAAGCCGTACCGGTGGGCAAAAATCGGGAGCGCCTGCCCCCGCCCAGTGTTACTCACGAACCACGCAGCCCCCAAGGCCAGCGCCAGTAGCCAGATCCGCACCGTTACCTCCGATTTAGGTGCTCCTAACTACGTCCTTAGGTTGGCCTCTCCTTCTACCTAGGAAAGCCGAATCAGCACGTCGCAGGGCCCGCCATGCATCTTCGCACCGCCAAATCGGAAGAGTTACCGCTCCTGGCGAGCCTGCCGCACGCCCTTCACTACGAACATCCAAGCACGTTCATTCGCCATGCGCTGGGCACCAAGGAATGTCTCGTCGCCGATATCGACGGCGGCGTCGCCGGTTACGTGGTGTGGGACCGCGGATTTTACGCGCGACCGTTTCTATGGATGCTCGGCGTGTCGCCGGACTATCGCCATCACGGGGTCGCGTCGGCGTTGATCGAGCGCGTCGAACAACTCAACACCGGCCATCGCCTACACACGTCGACCAATGAGTCGAATGGCGCGATGCAAAGCGTGCTCGAAGGTCTCGGTTTTGCGCGCGTCGGGCGTCTCGACGATCTCGACGCCGGCGACCCGGAAATATTTTACGCCAAGCAGTTGTAGCGAAAAACTACTTGCGGGCGCGCGCCTTGGCGCGACGCATTTCGGCCACAACTTCGGCCTCGAGCGTTTCCGGTCGCTCGCGGTATTTCGCCCATAACGGCGGCGTATGCGCGATATCGTCGAGCACGCGACAATAGATCGCGTTGACCGGCGTGCGCACGTTGTGGTCGTGTCCTGCAGCGGAAACGGCACCGTTGATGAAGTCGACTTCGGTTTGCGGCCGCCCGCTACGCAGATCCAGCAACAGCGACGGCGGCTTGGTTCCGCGCGCGGAAACGATGCTGCGCGCCAGCAATCCGCGCGCTACCGGACTCGGCAACGATGCGACGCCGAACAACGCGCGAACGGGATATCGCGGAAGGTCGACCGGCGTCAGTTTCATCGCTTGCATCACGGCGCGAATCTCGCGAATCATGCGAATTTCGAGCGTGAAGATCTTCTCAAAATGCACCAACCGATTCGGCAGCACGTTCAAGATCGCGCAACTCGCGTTGGCGACGGCGTTGAGCGCCAGTTTACTCCACTTGAGCGCGCGCCAATCCTCGACGACTTTCACCGTCAAACCGGCTTCAGAAAACGTAGCGATCAGCCAGTTATACGATTTCGAACCGACCGGCGCCAGTGCGACGCCGCCCTCGTTGGCGGTATTCACGCGCCCGTCGCGATCGCGGCCCACCGGCGTCGTCAGCGCTGCCGCAACGACGTTATCGGCGCCGAACGCCGCCGCTAATTTTTCTTCGTTGCCGACGCCGTTTTGCGGGGTCACGAACACGCACTTCGCAGGATCGCGAATCGCTTTTCGCAAGCTCTCGACGGCCGAGTCGGTATCGTACGCTTTGGTCGTTACCAACGCCACGTCGGCGTCGACCGGAACGACGTCGTCGATCGAACGCGGAGCGTATTCCACATCGAGACCGACGCGCGCCAACGCGTCGCCGAAATACGAGCCAACGGCGCCGCGGCCGACGATATAAATTTTCACGACGCTCGATCCGTCGATCCGAAACCTCCGGCGCCGCGCACGCTTTCGGGCAACTCGTCGACCGCGCCGAACGCTGCACGCGAAACGGGCGCGACGACGAGTTGGGCGATGCGATCGCCGCGCTGGATCGTCACGTCCTCGCTTCCGAGATTGGCCAACAGCACGCAGACTTGTCCGCGATAATCGGCGTCGATCGTCCCGGGCGAGTTGAGGCACGTCACGCCGCTGCGTAACGCCAGACCGCTGCGCGGGCGCACCTGCGCTTCATATCCGGGCGGAAGCGCGATCGCAATGCCGGTCGGCACCAGCGCGCGCGCTCCGGGCGCGAGAACGACTGGTTCGTCGACGGCGGCCCGCAAATCGGCGCCGGCGGCGTGTTCGCTCATGTATTCTGGAAGCGGTAATCCATCGAGCCCGGGAAGGCGCTTGAGCGCAACGTGCACCGTCGCGCCCGCGTCATTTGGCAAGCAGCGCCGCCAGTTCTTCGCGAAAGCTCTCGATATCGCGGAACGAGCGATAGACGCTGGCGAATCGAATGTACGCGACCGGGTCGAGCGCCTTGAGCGCTTCCATCAACTTTTCGCCCACGAAGGACGACGAAACTTCGCTCTCGCCGCGCGCCAACAACTCGCGCTCCAAGGCGGCGGCCACGACTTCCATCTGGCTTTCAGAAATAGGCCGTTTCTCGCACGCCTTGCGCAGCCCACCAAGCAGTTTTTCGCGGCTGAACTGCTCGCGACGCCCGTCTTTCTTTACGACAAAAAGGCGCGGCGCTTCCATCCGTTCGTACGTGGTAAAACGGTGCTTGCAACGCGGATCGAGGCACTCTCGACGCCGGCGGACGACCGTTTCGTCGTCGCGTGAATCGACGACGCGCGTCTCGCTCTTGCGGCATGTCGGACAGGTCAGCGGTGCACTCCAAGGCCCATATGTAGTGGGTTCTCACAGTATACGTCACTATCCGTTGTGAACGCAAAAAGGACCGCCTTTGGCGGTCCTCGCGCGGCTTATGTACGCGGGTTGTTAGGCCGCGGCGCCGATCTTGAACATCTTGGTACCGCATACCGTACATTTACCTTCGGTTGCGGGACGTCCGTTCTTCATCGTAATCTGAACGGCGTCTTTAATCTCTCGCTTCGTCTTGCATTTAACGCAATACGCCTCTGCTGCCACTAGTCTACCTCCGTTGGGGCCAGCCTATTCCCGTGGACCCAGGCGATTCCCCCCGCGCTTGGATAGCCGGGCACCCTTGCCGCCGCGTCGAGGCGGGGGATAGACGGGCGTGGACGAGCCGGATCGATACTCCCGCGAGTCCATGGAGGCGGTTCGAGAGGACCGCGGTCTCGACGCATCGGTCGGCGGCGGCTGGTACGTCGGGACCCTCGAATGCCTGCGGCGGCCGTGCGTGGCTGTCGTAGGGACGCGTGCGGCGACGCCGTTGGGGAAGCGGCTGGCTCGTGAGTTCGGCCGCGACCTGGGGGCGGCGGGCTGCACGGTTGTCTCGGGGCTGGCGCTCGGCATCGACGCCGCGGCGCACGAGGGCGCACTCGAGGCTGGAGCGCCCACCGTCGGCGTCCTCGGCGGCGGCCACCACCACTTCTTTCCGGCTCGCAACCGCGACCTGGCCGAACGCATGGTAGCCGGTGGCGGCGCCGTCATCTCTCCCTTCGAGCCCGATGAGCCGGCGCTGCCGTATCGATTTCTGGAGCGAAACGTATTGGTGGCGGCGCTGGCCGACGCGCTCGTGGTGATCGAGGCGCCGGCCAGGAGCGGCGCGCTCAACACCGCCGGGCTGGCGGGCGGACGCATTCCCACGTTCGCCGTCCCAGGCGACGTGGACCGGCGGCACGTGGCGGGTTGTCTGGCGCTGATTCGCGATGGATCGATCTTGGCACGCAGCGCCGTCGACGTGCTCGAGGTGCTGCGCATCCCGCCGGTACTCCCCAGCCTCGAAGCGTTCGCGCCATCCGGTCCGGCGGACCGGGCGATTGCTGCGGCGCTGAGCGAATCGCCGCGCACCATCGACGAGCTGGCGGCGGCCGTCCGCCTCGGTGTACCCGCGCTACTCGCTGCGTTGACGTCGCTCGAACTGCGCGGATTCGTCGAATCGCGAGGCCCCGGTGTCTATGCACGTAAAACCGCCCGCAAGCCATGATCGTGCGCCTAATCGCCGTCGACCGGATTCGAAGCTCGTACGTCGCCGCCGCTTGCGACGATATGCGCTCGCGCCTCTCGCACTACCACACCTACCAAGAAATCGAAGTGCGTGCCGGCGACGGCAGCAATCCGGCGTCGGCAATGCGCGACGAAGGCGAACGAATTCTCAAGCACGTCCGGCCGGGCGAGCCGGTCTGGCTGCTCGATCGCGGCGGGATGCAACTCTCGAGCCCGCAACTGTCGACGCGCTTGGATGCGGTCGCCCGAGACGGAATGCAACGCCTGACGCTCGTCATTGCGGGCACGTACGGCGCGGCTCCGGCGTTGCTCGAACGCGCCGATTTCACGTGGTCGCTCTCGCAGCTCACGTTCTTGCACGAGTGGGCGCGCATGCTGGTGCTGGAACAGTTGTATCGCGCGGCGAAGATCGCGCGCGATGAGCCCTACCATCACTGATCCGCGAACGCACGCGCTCGACGGATTCGCACAAGCGCTATCGGCTGCGGCGTCCGCGCTGTATCCCGATGCGCCTGCGGTCGTGGTGAGTTTTGAATCGCCGCGGCGCGCGTCGTTTGGCGACTTTGCGACCAACGTCGCGTTTTCGCTGGCGAAATTCGCTCGCCGCTCGCCGCAAGACGTCGCATTGGCACTCGTGGAGCGGGTTCGCGAAACTGAGGCATCCCGCGCGTTCACCGATGTCGCCGCGGTCGCCGGGTTCATCAATCTACGGCTCTCGCCGACGATCTGGCAGGCCGAGTTGGCGCGGCTGGCGCGCGATGGCGGCGACACGCAACGTACGGATCGCAGTGGGCGCATCTCGCTGGAATTCGGAAGCGCCAATCCCACCGGCCCGTTGGTCGTGGTACAGGGGCGCTCGCTGTCGATCGGCGACGCCCTGGCGCGCGCCATGCGCTACTGCGGATACGACGTGTTCACGGAGTGGATTATCAACGACGCCGGGGCACAGATGCAGCTCTTGGGCGAATCGTTATACGCACGCTACCGTCAAATCGAAACGCCCAAATTCCCGTTTCCCCAAGAGGGCTACCCGGGCCAGTACCTGATCGACATCGCGCAAACGCTGCGCGAACGCGAAGGCACGCACTGGGACACCGCCTCACGCGATGAGTGGCTGCCGTATTTTCAGCGCTTCGCCCGCGACACGATCGTCGAGCAGCAGCAATTGCTGGCCGAGCGCTTCGGCGTTCGCTACGACCTGTGGCAGAGCGAGTTGGAGCTGCACGAACGCGGCACGATCCAGAGCGGAATCGACGGTTTGCAGGGCCGCGGGCTCACCTACGAATCGGACGGTGCGGTGTTCGTGCGCACGACCGATTTTGGAGACGATAAGGATCGTGTGGTCGTGCGCAGCGACGGGCGGCCGACCTATTACGCGCTCGACGTTTCGTATCACGACGAAAAGCTTGGGCGCGCCGATCGCGTGATCGACATTCTCGGGCCGGATCATCACGGCTACGTCGGACGCCTTAATGCGCTAGCGACCGCGCTCGGGCGTCCGGGATGCATCGACGTGTTGATCTCGGGTCAAATCACGCTCGTTCGCGACGGCCAACCGGTCAAGATGAGCAAGCGCGCCGGTCAAATCGAAATGCTCGAAACGCTGCTCGACGAAGTCGGCAACGATGCGGCGCGCTTCTTCTTCGTCATGCTGTCGCCCGAGTCGCCGCTCAACTTCGATCTTTCGCTGGCGGTGGCTCATAGCAACGATAACCCGGTGTATTACGTGCAATACGGTCACGCCCGCATCGCCTCGGTGCTACGCAACGCCGGACACGACCCGCAAGGCGCGCCCGATGACGGCACCTTGAGCGTTTTGACGATGCCGACCGAATTGCAGTTGATTCGGCGTTTGGTCGAGCTCCCGTCGATCGTCCAAGGCGTCGTCGATCATCTCGCACCCCACCGACTAGCGCGCTACGCTCGCGATGTTGCATCGGATTTTCACGCGTTCTACGCCGAGTGCAAGATTCTCACCGACGACGCGACGACGCGCCGCGCGCGTCTCACATTATGCGTCGCGACGAAATCGGTGTTGGCGACCGCGTTACATTTGTTGGGCGTCTCCGCTCCCGAATCGATGTGATTTGAACGCGGTCGCGGTACCTTGAACGCGATCGCGGCAGCGCTCTGGCTGCTCGGCATCGGCTATGCCGGCGGCGCGCTCCGTCGCGATGGCCGCGCGTCGATTGCCGATCGCGTGCGCGATGCACTCGTTATCGGCGTCGCGATTCCGATCGGGCTCGCGCTCGTTCATCTGTTGTATCCCGCGGCGTGTTGGATCGTGCTCGCGATCGTCGTCGCGATCGCCTACGTTCGAAGCCCGCGCATTCGCACGAACGACGTAGCAGAACCCATTCCGTACGTTCTGGCCGCCGCCGTGTTCTTCGTTGCGTGGCCACAACTGATGCGTCCGCCGCTGGACGGCGACACGCTGTCATATCACTTGCCAAACGCGGCAGCATGGGTGCATGCCGGCAGCATGTGGACCACCGACGGGCGCTACTGGTGGTATCCGCCGGCCAGCGAAGCGTTCGCCGCCGGACTCTACGCGGTCAGCGGTCCGTTTGCGGTTGGTTGGGCCGGTTTCGGCGCATTAGCACTGCTCGGATTGCGCTTAGCCACATGGTTACGCGAGCGCTGCGGTGCGACGCCGCTGCTAGCCGATATCGTCGCCGCGGCGGCGGTTACGGCTGCTCCCGTAGCGCAGCAAGCCGGTTCGCTCCAGAACGACGTGTGGCTGGGCGCATTTTTTCTCGAGTCGTTGTGGACGATGCTCTACGAACCTGCGGCCGCGGCACGCACGGCGGTCGTCACCGCGTTGATCAAACCGTACGGCTGGGTCTTAGCGGTCGTCGCGGCTGCAACGACGCGAGCCGCTCGCGGCGTATGGATCGCGCTCGCCGCCGCAGCGGTGCTGTGGTTCGCGCACGATGCCCTGCTGTGGCATCGTGCACTGGTGCCGCCGGCCGAAACGTCCTACGCCAACACCTGGAGTTCGACGATCCTCGCCAATGGCTTCGGCGCGCTCGCCTTACTCGTGCGCGTTAGTTTCACCGTCTCGCCGTTTTTCGCACTGGCGTTGCTGGCCGCGTTTGCCGGCCCGTTGCTCGACCGCGAACCGCGTCGTGCGATCGGATATTCCGCGCTCGCCGCAGGCCTTTTTTTCTTGGTGATGCCGCTAGCGTTTGTCGACGTCCATCCAGAACTCGCCAACGGGACCTCGTTGCGGTACGCCGTTCCGGCGATCGCGGCCGGCATCGTGGCGGCCGGTCCATGGATCGCGCGCTTTTCAATCGGCACGCTCGTCGTGAGCGCACTGTCGTGCGTCTTTGGCGTTGCAACGACGGCGGCGATTTACTGGAACGACGGCGGGACGCGCACCGCGCTTGCCATCGGTCCGTTAGCCGCGCTCGGCGCGTACCTTTCGCAACGAACGAAAACTGTAGCCGTGTGCACGGTCGCATTCGCATTGTCGATCGTCGCCGCGTCGTCGTTGGCGGCGCGCCACCCGGTTGATTATTACACCGACACCTACGCGGTCGACGGCAAAGCGTCGCGATTGTTCGCGTGGATCGCGCGCACGCAGCCCTCGTCGGCCGGCGGCTGGGGCATCCGTATCGGCGTCGTCGACGTTTTAGCCCCGCACGCCCGCACGCTCGATCTGCCGGAATCACAACCCTGCGCCGCTGCGCGCGCTGCGAACGTAGCGCTCGTTGCGCTGGCGGAGCAAGACCGCTCGCCTTGGTACAACGAGCAACGTCTACGCGTCGCAAGAGCCTGTGGATACGTCACATTCCTCGACCCACTCGCGGTCGTGAGCGGGTTTTCTCCCTAAAAAGGCGTATTTAACTCTTACTAAGTCCCTGCACCCCTAGGAGAGCCCGCATGAAGTTATCATTTGCGGCCGCTGTCGCCGTTGCAGTTATTGCAACGGGCTGCGCCGGAAATTACAATACCAGCCCACAATCGTCCGGCATCGCCGGATCGAATGCTGTCGCTGCATCCGGCTTACATCAGCCGGCCCCCACCCAGATGAACGCCGCAGCGGCCGCGCACATCCAAGTTTCCAACGCCGTCTCGCCCGACGAATCGAAAGCCGCGGCCTATTGCAAACAAACCGGCGGTACGGTGTACACGCGCGTTCCGGTGTACGGCACCAACGATCCGTCGTCGGAGTTGCAGCTTTCGGGACAGGCAAAGTTCTGCCAATACACCGACACCACCACCAGCGGTGGATCGCGCATTCACATCCTGCTCTCGACCCTGTACACCACCAAACCGACGTTGGCCGCTCTGGCGTATCTGTTCCCGCCGCCGTTAGGCTCGTGCAGCGGTAATCCCGCGTCGTGCTACTGCAGTACGCTTGGCGGAAGCGACCTCTTCGGTGGAATCAACGCTGCCGGCGGCGGCTGGGTCAACAACAAATCCACGGATCAAGTTCTGGAAGCGTGTATCTTCCCGGATATGTCGTCGATCGATTCATGGGGTCTCGCGTACCACTCAGCCAGCATCATTCGCGGAATCGATCTGACGAAGGTGATGCGCTACCAGTACCCTGGTAATGCCTCGCGCGTATTCAGAGGTTCGAAAGGTTAGTTTCGATCCAGCTGCGCGTGCAGCCACGGCGCCATGAAATAGCGCCATAGGATCTTTATTAACGCAGCGACCGGGATCCCGAGAATCAACCCCGGGATCCCGAACAGCTCGCCCCCGGCGAACACTGCGAACATCGCGCCGATCGGCGAGACGCCGACGGATTGGCCCATGATCTTCGGAACCAGCACGTTATCGCTGATGCGCGCCATTCCGAACATGATCACTTGCACCCAGAGCACCATCCATACGCCTTGCGGCAAACACATGGGAACGGCGACGATTTCCGCGATCAGCATGCCGATGATCGGGATCGCGTATGCGACCGCCGAGATGATGCCCAGAATCAGCGAGAATTTAAAGCCGATCGCCGCGCTCGCTACCGCGATCACGAAACCGGTGATCGCGCTCACCGCGATCTGACCCGCGATATAGTTGCCGAACAGCTGCGTTACTTCGGCCGAAAGCTTACGCGCCGTCTCGCGCTTGTTGGGCGGAAACATCCCGGCGAACCACTCGACGATCTGCGAGTCGTTGAGCAGGAAGAAAAACGACAGAATGATCGCCGAAAAGGCGACGAACAGTCCGGCGGCGGTGTTGATCGCGATGGTTCCCAGCGAAGCAAGCGCCGCGGCGACGAATCCGGTCAGCTTGGTCCCGGTGAACGACGAGACGCTGAGGTTGGCTTGGGGAAGCTGCAGCTGCGGGAAGTGCTCGGACAATGAGTGCTGCGCGCCGCCGATAAAGCTTTGCGCCGCAGTCGCGTAACTAGGAAGGTTGGTCGCCAGCAGCTGCACTTGATCGATCGTCAGCGGCACCACGAACAACATCGCGACGGCGATCGCAAGAAACAACACCGCGAACACCGCGGCGATCGCTAACGGTTTGGGCATGTGCTTCTCGAGGCGGCGTGCGACCGGACCGACACCGAACGCGATGAACGCCGCAATCGTGAAGATCGAGATCGTACGCGGAATGTGTGCGGCCACCCAAACGGCTGCCAGCAAAACGCACAGACCGGCGACGATCCAGGCGATGCGCCGCCAGAGCTGCGGGTTCAGAGCCGTTTACTCAACAGCCGCCGCTCGGTGGCGTAGCCGCCGCTTCCGTACAGCGCCTGCGCCGCGGTGTTCTCCTCGGTTACCATGAGGGCTATATACGGCAGGCCTAGCTCGATTGCTTTACGCTCGGCCGCTTGCAACAGTGCCGCACCAATGCCGGAGCGCTGCAACTGCGGTTCGACCGCCATATACGCCACGAACGCTTGCGGCAAGCCGGTCACGTCGTCCGGCAGCCCGTCGAGCATCAGCAAAAACCCCGCCGGGCGGCCGTCTACCTCGGCGATCAGCACCACGTGCGATTGAGCTCGAATCGTGTCGATCAGCCGGTCGAACGCATTCACCACGAAACGCTCCGGCGCCGGTCGCACCGAAGCGATGCTGCTCGACGCGGTTCGCCGCCCGAGATCGCTGACGAACGGCCAGTCGGCGGCGTTTCCGGTTCGGACGCTCGGGGTCAAGTCCGGCGCGAGCCGGGATCGTCGATCGGAACCTCCGCGGCGCACAACGGACATTCGCTCGGATCGTACGATTCCAACGGCATGTGCAGTAGTGCGACGGTCGGAACGCCGAATTCAGCGGTCCCGCGCACTACGATCGCACCGACGCCGACCACCTGCGCGCCGGTCGCACGCACGACGTCGATCACCTCGCGCACCGATAATCCTGTGGTGACGACGTCTTCCACGATTAGCACGCGATCGCGTGCGTTCAACGCAAAGCCTCGACGCAACACGGCGCGCCCATCTTCTTTTTCGACGAAAATTCCGCTAACGCCGAGGCTGCGCGCCGTTTCGTAACCCAGCACGATTCCGCCGACGGCGGCACTCACCACGACCGTTGGACGCGCATCGGCAAAGGCGCGCGCGATTTCGGCCGCGAGCGGTTCGACGAGCTTAGGATCTTCGAGAATTCTGAACTTCGAAATGTAGCGATCGCTGTGACGTCCGGAGCTTAGCCGGAAATGACCCTGCAGCAACGCGCCACGTTCGGCCAACCGCTGCGTGAGTTCGGCTGAAATGCTCACACGACGGCAACGCCGTCTAATTCGTCGAGAATCGCGCGCGCTGCAGCTAGCGGATCTTCGGTCTGTGTGATCGGTCGTCCGACAACGACGTAATCGGCGCCGGCGGCGGCGGCGTCGGCCGGCGTCACCACGCGCTTCTGATCGTTGTGATCGCTGCCGCGAGGCCGGATGCCGGGCGTCAGCGTCAGAAAGTTTTCTCCGAAGAAGTTTTTCAAGTCGCGTACTTCCGGCACGGCGCACACGACGCCGGCACAACCCGCATCGCGCGCGAGCGCCGCGAGTCGCGTCGCATTTTCTCCCGGGCCGCCTTGTAGACCCAGCTCGTTGAGATCTTCCGGTGCGATGCTGGTAAGAATCGTGACGGCGAAGATCTTCGGTGCCGCGATACCGAGTTCGGCCGCACGCTCGCCGGCCGCCTCGACCGCCGCCTGCATCATCTCGTTGCCACCGAGCGCGTGCACGTTGATGATCTTGACGTTTGTCCGTACGAGGCCGCGTATCGCGGCAGCGACGGTGCGCGGAATATCGTGCAGTTTTGCATCGACGAAGATCCGCACGTCGCGCGCTTCGCAGTATGAAAAGATGCGCTCCGGATACGAGCAGAGCGCCTCGAGTCCGATTTTGAAGATTGGGTCGAGGTCGTACAGGCGATCGACCAGGGATTCGGCCGCAGCGGCGTCCGGCACGTCGAGCGCGACGATGAGTTGCGGTGCCATACTATCCAGCATCTCCTTCGATTTGTGCGGCGCTCAAGCGCCCGACGTTGGCTTTGCCCGTCAACTCGGCAATCGTGGACAAGCCGCGCCGCTGTAAGTAGTCCGATAGCCCGGCTACGATGCGTTCCGGTACGCGCGGGTCCGTAAAATTCGCGGTTCCGATTCCGATTGCGCTCGCACCCGCCAGGAGAAACTCCAGCGCATCGGAGACGGTTTCGATTCCACCCTGTCCCACGATCGGAATCTTCACCGCGCGCGCGACTTCGTACACTGCCAACACGGCGATCGGCCGAATCGCCGGGCCCGACAGGCCGCCCGTGACGTTCCCCAGACGCGGACGCCATGTCTCGACGTCGATCGCCATGCCGCGCACGGTGTTGACGACCGCCAGCGCATCGGCGCCGGCCGCCTCGGCCGCCCGCGCGATGCCAGCGATGTCGGTGACGTTGGGCGACAGTTTGACGATCAGCGTTTTATCGGTGGTCGAACGCACGGCGCGCACGACTTTTTCCGTCAGGCGCGGATCGCACGCGAACGTCTCGCCTTCGCTGGCCACGTTCGGACACGAAATGTTCACTTCGATCGCAGCGATCTCGTCGCGCGATGCCAAGCGTTCGCAAACGTAGGCGTAATCGTCGATCGAGAAGCCGGCGACACTGCCGATCAGGACGCACGGACG
Organism: Candidatus Tumulicola sp.; assembly: GCA_036490475.1. Lineage (NCBI taxonomy): Bacteria > Bacillati > Vulcanimicrobiota > Vulcanimicrobiia > Vulcanimicrobiales > Vulcanimicrobiaceae > Candidatus Tumulicola > Candidatus Tumulicola sp. The sequence goes on along the minus strand of DASXDT010000006.1, from coordinate 1,589,835 downwards.
TCCGGCAAACTTCGGCACGTCGTGTTCGAGATACCAATCGATGCCCGGATTCTGTAATCCGATCGCGTTGAGCATTCCGGCGGCAACGTGCACCAGGCGCGGCGTCGGATTGCCGAGCCGCGGCTCGCGCGTGACGCTCTTGAGCACCACCGCGCCGATCTTGCGTAAATCGGCGAACGAGGCGAACTCGTCGCCCGAACCGTAGCAGCCGCTGCCCATCAGCGTCGGATACGGCAATTCGAGTTTGCCCAGGCGCACCGACAGATCGGGCATTGCGATCGCCGTCATGCTACCACCGCAGCTCGTCGCTCCAAAAGACCGGACCCTCCTTACAGATTCGTGCGTACACGACGTCGCTGCCGCCGCGATCGCCTGGCGGGAAACTCGGCGCTTGCGCGCTCTCTGCCGAGAGCGGCACCACGCAACCCCAGCAGCCGCCGACGCCGCACGCAAAGGTTTCCTCGAGTGAAAGTTGCGCTCGCACGCCCATGCGAGCCGCCGACGCGGCAACGGCGCGCAACATCGGAGATGGACCGCAGGCCAGCAACAATTCGGGAGGCTTGCGCTGCTCGAGCAGCTGGGTGACAAAACCATGATGCCCGGCGCTGCCGTCGTCGGTCGATACGGCAACGTCGCAGCCGAGCCGCGCGAACCGCTTGGCGTCGACCAAGTAGGCGGACGACCGGGCGCCATACAGCAGTTCCACACGCGAACCGGCGCGCAACAACTCCTCGGCAGCCAGTAATACCGATGCGATGCCGACGCCTCCCGCAACGATCGTGGCGCGCTTCGGAGGCTTGGTGAGATCGAAGCCGTTACCCAGCGGGCCGAACATCGATAGCTCGTCGCCCGGACGCAACGCGCCCAACTCACGCGTTCGCTTGCCCGTCAAGAAAAACAACAAGCTGATACGATTGTCGTCTGCTTCGTAGATTCCGAGCGCGACGGCGGCCGCTTCGCCGGTTGGAGGAACCGCCATCACATAGTGCCCGCCGCGCGCCGCGCGTGCGAGTTCGGGCGCGCGAAATCCTAGAGAAATCACGCCGGGCGCAACGACGCGCCGATCGATGACGGATGTGACGTGTACGCGAGCGTTGTGATCGAGCGCCGGCTGCATTTCCCTCATATTTCTCCTAATTCTAAAAAAAATCCGCGAATTTGCCCTAACCGTCTTGCAGCTTCGTGCGTTATACGGTATAGAGCAGTAAGAACTCGAAAGGAGGGCTCCGCAGATGGCTGGTCTACTCGTTTTCAAATCGTTAGCGGATGCGCTCCGCGCTGGTTATCAAGTGTACGACCGAACCGCCGACGGATATCTCGTCCGAACGCGTACCTCCGCAGGCTGGGCGATGGCTCTGGTATCCTGCAAGTAACGTCCTCTTCACTTTTTCATAACCACCACCACTAACGAAAATGCCGCCGGAAATCCGGCGGCATTTTTTGTTTGGATCGATCGCTTCTAGCGACGGTCGGGCGGCGAAGCCGGCGGCTCGATCTCGGTCATGCCGGTCGGACGCCAGCCGCCGTACGAAGAGGGCGGCGGAGGCGGGCCGGTCGGCGCCGTCGGCGCCTGCGGCGCCCCGGCGCTGTACTGCGATTCGGACGGCGAGCAGCCTACACCGGGCAACTGTCCGAACTGGGCTCCCCCCATGATCGCAGTGATGATCTGGGCGATGCCGACGAACAGCGGGATGAGTCCGCCGAGCAGCCACGGTCCGAACGCGTGGTGCCCGATGAACGAGAGGCCGATCAGCAGCGCCAAGCCGATGAAGGCGACCTGAACGCCTTTGCGCAGATGGGCTTGCGCTTGGAACGACGGATCGTAGGCGGCGGGGCTCCATCCCGGAGGCGGAACCGAAGCGCCCGGCCCGGGCCCCGGCCCAGGTCCCGGCACCCAGCCGGATTTCATGCCCCACTTCGCCGCGTGCCGCATTGCGTGCGGATCGGGCGGCGGAACGAAGCCGCGCTTGAGCATTTCCATTCGTTCTTGGTGCGCGAGGACGCGGGTGACAACCCACGCGGCAATCGGCGCGCCGACAACGATGAGAATCACGAAAACAGGTACGACTGTGCCATCCATGATCTTAGACCGCTCCGTTTGTAAGAATGTTAATCGATCCGTCGTCGCTCGATGCCCGGAGATTTCCCGAGCCGTTCCCGAGGCGGACCGTGTGATGTGCGCCGTCGCCATCGCCGTGGGCGGTATTCTTTCCGTCTACGGAGATGCGTCCGTCGCTAGTTGATGCGTCGACCGTGAGGTCGGCGTCGCGCCGGAGCGCGAGCCGAATCGAGCCGTCTCTCGTCGAGACGTCGTATGAACCATTTGCGGGGAACGAACCGCCGGCGTCGATCGAACCGTCGTCCGTTTGCAGCGACGCGTGCGGCGCCGAGCCCGTGAGTGTCAAACCTTTAGCGACGATGCGTCCGTCGCTCGAGTGTGCGTCCAGCGAAGCCGCCGTCACGCCGTCGAGATGGATGCTTCCGTCATCCGATTGCGCCGTCAGTGCGTCGCCCTGAACGTCGGTCAGCGTGATGCGTCCGTCTTGCGAATGCACTTCGGCACCGCCGCGAACGCCGGTCAGCGTTGCGCCCGAGCAGCGTACGATCTTGAGATGTGCGCCGGGCGGAACGTCGACTTCGATACGTTGATCCGAAAAACCAATCTGAATGTGTGCGCCGAACGAATCGGAGTGCGCTCGCGAGATCGAAACGCCGCCGGCGGTTCGGCTCACGTGCAGCGGTTGTATGTGGCCGCCCCACATGAGATCGGCGTGCGAACGGTCCGCGACGTGCACCAGGCCGTCGTTCGATACCGCTACGTCAACGCGAGAATCTGAGTCGTCGACCTCGATCTGTGGGGCGCCGCCGGCGGCGATGGGCGCGATCGGGCCGGCGGTCCAACCGCCGCCGCGTTGCGCCGAAAATGCATGCCCGCCTTGAAGCGCAAACACTCCGATACCGACCAGCAGTATTTCGACTGCAACCAGCATCGCGACGATCGGGGTGCGGTTCATCGTTAGATACGCGGGCCCCAGCCGGTGAAGGTCGGGCGCAGCGCCTGGGCGGAGTTCCGCTCGGTTCCGCCCACTGTGGGGCGAGCCGGATCGGAGAGGAGTGTGTTCGGGATAGTCGCCATTTTGGGTTTATGCCTCCGTGAAAGTGTCTGCCCTACCTACGGCCCTGCGGCGCACTTGTTTCGAATTCGTGCGATGCCGTCGAGGCGAAACAACTCGATACGCACGCGCGTACTTGAGACGTGCCGGTACTCGCTGAGGCCCCGCCGGAACGCCGAATGACGAACTCACCGGCCGACGGGGAATTGGTTACGATGACCCTCCACGGACACCCCGAAGCGTTCGCCACGTTGGTGGAGCGCTACGATCGGGCCGTGTATCATCTGGCGTATCGCACCTTACAAAATGTTGAAGATGCACGGGATGCTACCCAGGAGGCATTTTTCAAGGCCTTTCGCAGCTTGCGGACGTTCAAGCCGGGCGCGAAATTCTCGACCTGGATCTTTGCCATCGTCTACCATGCGAGCTGCGACCGCCTGGACCGTCGAAAGCGATTCAGTAACGAGGAAATGCCGGAGCGGGCGGACGCAACGCCAGGGCCGGAACAACAGGCAATCGATCTCGACCAAGCACGCCGGCTGCGAACCGCAATCGACCAGCTACCCGAGAAATACAGGACGGTGATTACGTTGTATCATTTACAAGGACGCCAGTACGACGAGATCGCCGAGGTATTGGGGCTGCCGATGGGTACGGTAAAGACACACTTATTCAGGGCGAAGGAGCAGCTACGCAGGCTTCTTGGGAACACGGAGGTAACGGAATCATGATGTACGACAGCGACGATGCGCTCGACCGAGCCCTCTTCGCATTACCGCTGGAGGAGCCGCCCGGCGAGCTCCGCGGATCGATACTGACTGCCACCGCCTACCGCCCGGCCCCGCCGTTCTCGCTGTGGGAAGTGATCGCCATTGGTGCCGTTTCGGCCGTAACCGTGTGGCTGGTCATCCTCGTCGCCTTGGGTGGCGGCGCCCTTTTCGTGAACACGCTGTCCGCGATCGCCCATACGATAGCGACCGGTCTCTCGAATGTAATGGTCCTGGGTTGGCTGGGCGCCGGCACGGCGACCGCGCTGTGGCTGTCACTTTTCACCTCATCACAATCTGCCGTCATGTTACGGCAGAGGTTCGAGGCCGGACGCGGTCGATAAACGTGGTGCATGGAGAAACCCGCGGACCGTCAGCCATATAAGATTCTCGTCATCGAGGACGACGCGGCCATCAGCCGCGTGCTGCAGCTCGAGCTCGAGCACGAGCGGTACGACGTGGATGTCGCTCGCGACGGGCTCAGCGGTCTAGAAAAGGCCCTCAAAGAGCCCGACCTCGTTATCCTCGATTTGATGATTCCGCGCATGGACGGCATGGAAGTGTGCCGCCGCATTCGCGCCAAGAGCAAAGTCCCGATCATCATGCTCACGGCCAAAGACCGCGTTCCCGACCGGATCGCCGGCCTGGACGTCGGCGCCGACGACTACGTCACCAAACCGTTCTCGACGCCCGAATTGTTAGCACGCGTTCGCGCGCGGCTGCGCGAGCGTTCGCCGCAATCGAACGTGATCGAGTATCGCGACGTGGTGATGGATCGCGATCGCCACGAAGTGCATCGCGGCGACCAGCCGATCGCTCTGACCGCCAAAGAGTACGCGCTGCTCGAGTACTTGCTGCTGCATCGCAACAAAGTACACACGCGCGACGAACTGTTCAACGGAGTGTGGGGCAGCGACTTTCTCGGCGACTCAAACTTGATCGACGTGTACGTGCGGTATCTGCGCGGCAAGATCGACGATGGGTTCGACGACAAACTGATCACGACCGTACGCGGCGTCGGTTACACGATCAAGGACTGATTCCAAGGTCCGTTCGTGTCACTAAAATGGCGCATCGCGTTGTCGTATGCGGCCCTGTTGATCGTCGTGCTGGCGGCCACCAGCGGCATCATCGCGTGGCGCTTTCAAGGCATTCTCTACGATCAGTCGATGGCCAATGTATCGGCCACGATGCGCGCGATCGTGCAATCGGCCGCGCAGTCGAATCCGTTTTCGGTGCAGGGCAGCTCGCCGGCCAGCCTGCAATTTCTCTTTACCAGTAGCAATCTAGCTAACTGGAGCTCGCCCAGCAGCTTCGTGCAAGTCGACTCCGCGGCCGGCTATCCGCTCGCGAAAACGGCGAATCTCGGCGATGCCAGCATTCCGCCCAATGCGTCGCTCTCCGCCAAACGTCAAACCGACTATCGCAACGTCACCGTCGATGGGCGTCCGTTTCTCGTCGAGGACCGGTATTTACGCGAGGGCGATAGTTCGGCAATCGTGCACGTCGCCGAACCGCTCGATGCGCTGAATCAAACGTTCGCTCGGGCGCGCGACGCCATCGCGTTGGTCCTGGTATGCGCCGCGCTGGCGGTCGTGCTGTTTTCGATCGGTTTGGCCGCGCAGATTACGACGCCGCTGAACGAGCTGTCGGACGCAATGCGGCAGATCGGTTTCGACCGGCTAACGCGACGTCTTCGCTGGACGCAGCGCCGCGACGAGATCGGTCGCTTGGCGACGAGCTTCGACGATTTACTGCAGCGCCTATCCGAAGCGTTCGCCCGCGAGCGCCAGTTCATCTCGGATGCATCGCACGAACTCAAGACGCCACTGACGTCGATCAATTCGAACGCTCAGATGCTGCTGCGCTGGGGTGACCGCAATCCCGAAGTGTTGCGCGACAGCCTCGAGACGATCGCGAGCGAAAGTGCCACGCTGGCCGACATGGTGAACGGCATGCTGACGCTGGCCAAGGCCGACCGCGGCGACGACGTTCCCAAGGAGCCGGTGTCGTTGGCGCAGGTCGCCAGCGAGGTGACCAAGCACGCGCAGCCCCGAGCCGAGGAAAAGCACCTCGCCCTCGATTTCCGTTACGACGGAACGCCGACCGTGCTGGGGGATCCCGGCTTGTTACGCCAGCTCGTCTCGAACCTCGTCGACAACGCCCTCAAGTTCACCGAGCAAGGCGGGGTGGACGTCCACGTGAGCAGCGAGGGTCCGAACGCCTTCGTCGAGGTTGCCGACAGTGGCCCGGGCGTGCCCGAAGAGGAGCTGCCCCTGGTTTTCGACCGCTTCTACCGCGCCGATAAGGCCCGCTCGCGCGCCGTACCGGGCACCGGCCTGGGGCTCGCCATCGTTCGTTCGATCGCCCGAGTGCACGATGGAGAGGTGACGGTCGGCCGTTCCGAGCGCGGCGGCGCCCTTTTTCGGGTGCGCTTGCCCATGCTGGCCATACCGTTCACCGGCCCTTCATGATGGACGCGACCGCAGGCAGATACAATAGAGACGTGTCCAACCGCCGCCCCGCGCGCTGGGGCCAGATGTTCGCGTTCGCAGTTCTCTGCTGGGCCGCCGTGCCCGCGGCGGCTGCATTGGCCGACCAGTCCGTCTCGGTGGGACCCAATCCGGTTCTGAACGTCCAACTCGACAGCGGCACGTTGAACGTGCAAACCTGGGACCGGCCCGACGTGAGCGTGCAGACCCAAGGAACGGTGAACGTGCGACACGTGCCCGCATCGGCGGTCGATCCGAATTTGTCGCATCAGTACACCGCCTGGTCGCAGAACGTCTCGACATCACACGGCAACGTGACGCTTCCCGAAGAGTCGTTCGTGATGCCGCAACTGCAAGGTTCGACGCACGACGCCGTCGTCGCGCAAGGGCACGGTAACACAACCATCATGGTGCCCCGCGGCACCGCATTGGTGACGGCGCACGTGGGAACCGGACAGTACAATCTCCGCAACTACAACGGCGCGTTCATCGCACACGTCGATAACGGCGGCATCACGATGAATCACGTGCACGGCAGCGGCTACGCCGAAGCGGTCGACGGCCAGGTACGCGCTAACAACTCGACCTTCGATCGTTTGCGCGTGCGTACGGCCACCGGCAACATGCTGTTTCGCGGCTGCACGTCGCATCAGATCGAGGCCAGCAGCCAATACGGCTCGATCGTATACGACAACGGATCGTTTCAGGCGGGCTTAGCACGGTTCGAATCGGTGCACGGCAACGTGGCGCTGGGCGTTCGCGGAAGCGCGCAAATCGGCGCACACAGCGGTTCGGGACACATCGTGTCGAGCTTTCACGACGGCACGCAAGTGCATAACGGCACGAACATGACGCAAGCCACCGTGCGCGGCGGCGGTCCTGTCGTTACCGCCGACAGCAAGAACGGCTCGGTATACCTCTACAACGGATCGGCGCGCAACCACCCGCGCGTACAAGCCGAACTGCGCAGTACTCAGACGCTCCCGGGATTGCCGCGACCGGTGCAACAGGCTTCGGCCCGCGCCTATGCACCGGCTCGTGCGTTCGCTCCGGCGAACGTCGCGCCGCGGTACGCTCAGCCGGCTCCGCGCTACGCGACGCCGCAGTATCCGCAGCGCTACCCGCAACAAGTGCAGCAGCGCTACCCGCAACAGCCGCCGCCGGCTCGCTATCAACAACCGCAGCCGCAGCCGCGCTCTTCCCAGCCGCGCAACGCACAACCGCCGGCGCCTACCTATCAACAGCAGCAGGGTGGACGCAAAGGCGCGGCACCGCCCCAGAATTCACAGGGCGACGCGCGCCCGCACCAGCGCGACAGTCATCAGCCGCCGCGGTTCCACAGGATCGGCTAACTACCCGAACTCGTGCCCCTCGAGCTCGCCGTTCCTGCAACGTCGGGCGGTTGCCCAGGACGCGCGCTCGTTACCACTTTCCAACGACTAGCGACGGCGCAGCAGCGATGCCGGCCACGCCTGCAAATGCGCCCGGCACTGCATACGTGTACACCAGCTTGCCGCCCGGATACGTGTAGTATTGATACGATGTCGCGTTGTATCCAGAGTCGCCCGCATAGAAATGCTTGCCGTCGGCCGTCAGCGAGAACTGATAGAGCCAGGGCAGATTATCGATCGATTTGCTCGGGCTCGTTTTCCCCGGCGGATAGGTTTGGATGCTCGAGTTCGAGCCTGCGGACACCACGTCAGCCAATAGATTCCCCGCACCGTCAATCGCGAGTGCGAGCGGCAGCACGTTCGAGTTCAAAACTTTCATCGAGCCTTTGCCACGCACGAACTCACCGATGCCCGACGTAAAACTCGGCCCTTCGTAACCGACGAACACGTTGCCGACCTGGTCGACTGCTAGGCCGGACGGATACTGAACGTTCCCGTCCGCTAGCGTCCGCGTCGGCTTCGTACTTCCGTTCTCGTAGATCGCAATGTCCGCGATCCCGCCGCTCAACTGACCCTCAAAGACGTACAGCGTATTGCCGCGTAGAGCAATATCGTACGGTGATTGTGTGGTCGGGAAACTCTTGACCGGCGTATTCGTACCGGGAGCGTATTCGTATACCCACGTCGAGTACGAATCGGCGAAGTAGACGTTCTGCTTTGTGTCGATCTGAATCGAGTTTTCGACACCGGGATAGAGATCGAACGAATACAGCGTTTTCCTGGGCGCGTGCGGTGCGCCCGGATACACGTACGTATATCCGGTGGAGGTCGGCGAAACGTACACGACGCGCCCTTCCAGGGCGCTTTGTCAGCCGGGATTACTGCGGCCCTACTAGGCGCGAACGTGCGAGCCGCGCGGGCCAGCGAACGCACCGCTCCGGCGCTTGACGCGGTCGAATTTGGCAATGCGGCCGACGAACAACCCGCCAGAGCGAGCGCAATGGTAGCCACGACGGATCGGTGGATCATGGTTCCCTTACAATAAAAATTTACGGAGTACGGACATATCGATCTTGAACGTATGCTGCGGCAGCAGCGCTTCCTGGTGATATCCGCAGGCTTCGAAAAATCGCTGGGCTGCGCTGCCGGACGGAACGAGCACCGTCATCTTGTGGCAGTTGTAGTAGTTCGCGATGTCCTCGGCGTTGGCCAATAATCCGCGACCGATGCCTACGCGCCGATTCGCCGTTTGCACGAACAGACGCTCGATGTGCGCCAATGAGGCGGCGATCCGGATCGTCAGGGCGCCGACGGTCTCGCCCGCGTCGATCGCGGCGAAATCGTGCGACTGCTCGTGCCAAATGACCGAGAAGCCGTAGAACGTCTTGAGATTCTCGCGTTCGCTGCACTGGAAAAACTGCGCGACCGATGTATCGGCTGGCCGGGTAATCTCAAACGCCAACCGCGGCAACCTCGGTGTCGAGATCGACAGTCAAGCCGTCGTGGGCGGCGATCACGCGCAGCCCCAGTTCGTCTTCCAACTCTTGGGCCAAATGACGCGGCTGCGCTTCGAGCATCTTCGTTCCGAAATGCTGCATGATCGCGACCCTTGGACGAACGGCTTCGACAATCGATCGCGCACCATCGAACGTGAGATGGTCGACCTTGGCGTCATCGCGGTAGCGAAGAACGTTAATGACCAGCACGTCGGGTTTGTGCTGTGCGTAGTCTTCGGCGAGGCCGGTGAAGAAGCGGCCGCACGGTAGGTACGCGACGCGCAAGCCGCCGTACGTGAAATGCATGCCGTACGTCTGCACCGCGTGCAGATGCGGCATCGACGTACGCAGTTCGACATCACCAATCGCGTATGGCCCGGAAGATGGTTCGAGGCGCACGACCGTTCCGGCATACCGTTGCGAGTACGCAAGCACGACGGCGCCGTGTTCGAAGGCATCGGCCGGCGCCAGAATTTGTCCGCGACGGCGAAAACCGCCCGACGTCATGGCTTCGATCAGCGCGTTGACATCGCCGGAGTGGTCGAGATGTTTGTGCGAAAGAACGATCGCTTCGAGTTCGCGCGGATTGCACGGTGGAACGTGCGAGAGCGCCCGTACTAAGGCGCCTGGACCGGGATCGACGTGGATTTGCGTGTCGCCAAACCGTATCCACATTCCGGCCGACGAACGCAGTTGCCGTGCAACGACGAAGCGCGCACCACCGCTGCCGAGAAAGAGAATGGAGGAACGGCCGGCGATGCGTTCCATCGGTTGCATGCCGCCGTGTTTTGCACGACATGCAACCGAGAACCTACGATGCCGCCGAAGCGACTTTAGGCTAAGATCGGAAGCTTCGAGAACTGACCGCCCAGGACGGGGGCCGACGGGCGTCCGAGCCAACGCTCGAGTACCGTTGCATACACGCTACGGAAATCCGTGCTGAACTTGACATTGCCCATGTTGGTGTTGTTGAGATCCGGATCGGAGCCGTATACTCCGCCCTTGACTCCGCCGCCAACCATGAAGAGCGGTGAAGCTTCGCCGTGATCGGTACCGCGCGCGCCGTTCTCTTCAATGCGCCGTCCGAACTCTGAGAACGTCATGGTGAGCACGCGCTTGTCGTTCCCGTGCGCTGCGAGGTCGGTGTAGAAGGCCGACAGCGCGTCGGACAGCTGGCCGAGCAGATTGTTCTGTGTCTGGACTTGGTTCACGTGCGTATCGAACGAACCGTGCGAGACGTAGAGCACTCGGGTACCGATGTTGCTGCCGATGATCTGTGCCGCCAGCGCGAGACTCTTTCCAATCGTCGACGACGGGTAGGATGCCTGCGTGCGGTAGCCGCCGATCAGGTGCGGCAACTCTTCGGAACCGCGTTGCGCGTGATCTTCGATCTGCATCACCTGGCCGAGATACGGCGATTGAAAGAGTAGGCTGCGATCGTGCGCATCCTGCGCAAACGCATTGCGCGAATAGGGATCCTGATCGGACACCAAACCGTAGTGATTGAGGTTGGCGATCGTCGGAACGTCTATGCGCTCCGATACCAGCGCTTCCGGCAGCACTTGCGAGATCGCGACGCCCTTGAACAAATTTTTATCGGGTAAGCCGGCCGAGTCGAGATACCGCCCGAGCCATCCGGTGTGCATGTACGTTTCGGGAGCAGCGGTCTGCCAGATTTCGCTCGAACGGAAGTGCGAATGATTCGGGTCCGGATAACCGACGCCCTGAACCACCGCGACCATTCCCTTATCGTATAAGCCCTTCAGCGAACGCATCCTCGGATTGAAGCCGACCTGCGAGTTGATGTGCAACACATCGCTCGATGCGATCGCCAGCGACGGACGCACGCGATAGTATTGGGAATTTCCGTGCGGTACGACGCAGTTCAGACCGTCGTTACCGCCGATGAGATTCACCAGCACTAGCGTACGATTGTCGCCGCCGGGTAAACCGGGCAGCGGCGATTGCGCGAGCGCCTTGGCGAAGAAATGATCGCCGCTTGCGACCACGCTGAGTCCGGAAAGCGTTCCCGCTAGAAAATTAAGACGTTTCATTTTGGCCTGCAGTCAGTTGAGTTGGTAGGCGGGCGTTGCCATAGCTAAAAAGGTCGCGCCGCTCACGCGTTCGTCGTAGTTTTCGATCGTCAGCGCCGCCAGCGCCGCCGATCCCGCACCGGCGAGATACGAATCGATTTGATGCATCGAGGCGGGCGCGACGTCGCCTTGCAAGATTCCCGAAGAGAGGGTTTGCGCCACCGTCGTGGGGTGCATCGGAATCGATTTCAGCCACGTCGATTGTTCGAGGGTCTGCGAGTTGGCGATGCGTTTGAGGAAGTTTTGACGCGCGATCATCGTGGCACTCGTGATCCAGTTCGCACCGCCCGGCCAACCGGCGACGTTGGGCGGATAGAACAGCATCTGTCCGGTTTCGCGAAGAATCGGCAGTACGGTACCGTCGAGCTTGTCGATGCCGAGTGTCCGATAGGCGCCGACCACGAACTCGACCGGGCTCTTCACCAATGCGCGATAGGCGCGCGGCGAGAAGAACACGCGGCTACGCAGCAACGTCGCCATGACCGGCTCGAGATTATAGTCGTTCTTGCGAATGACGGCCGCGAGACTGTCGACCAGCTCCGGCTCGGGGTCGTTGTAGACGAAATTATTGAGCAGGCTAGTCGCGAAGAATCGCGCGCACTGCTGCTGCGAGAAAATGATGTTGACGATGTCGTCGCCGTCGAAGTTGCCGGTCTGCCCGAGGAACGTTTTGGAACCGTTGTCATGTGCGGCCGGATCGAAGGACGCTTGTTCGGTAATTTTATTGACCTTCCAGCCGGTCCAAGCGCGCGCCGAGTTGCGCACGTCCTCTTCTGTATAGTGGTCGACCCCAAGCGTGAACAGTTCCATCAACTCGCGCGCGAAGTTTTCGTTATTTTCCGAAACCGAGTTGCGAGCGTTGTCGAGATATCTGAGCATCGCCGGATCTTTGGCCACGGCCTTGGTGAGATCGCGAAGATTGCCGAGCGCATATTGCCGAAACAGTTGCTGCTGATCGAACATCATCGCGGGCGAAATGCCCTTGCGAATGACGGTCGAGGTGAAGTGACCGTGATAGTACAGGGTCATCTTCTCTTGCAGCGGCGCCGGCGATGCGAGCATGCGGTTGAGCCACCAGACCTGCATCGACAGCGTCGATCCGTGCTCTTGGCGCCGGATGTCTTTGTTGAGGTCCTTGCGCTGCATGATGCCGAGCGAACGCAAGCCGCCCGGTCCGTATTGTTCTAGCTGGGAAGTCGGACTGTAGAGATCGCTCGGCGGGTCGACACGCAACTGCGGATAGCGAACGAGCGAATCGACGGCCGCGGCCGGGCTCATCGCTGCATAGCGGGCGACTTCTTCGGGCGTTCCGCCAAAGGCGGCGCGCCGCAGTAAATGTGCGGCCGAACGCTCCGTCAGCGGCCCTTCGAACGGCAGCAGAGCGGTGGTCGCGTCCAAACGCCCTTGCGGACGATTCATGCCGCCAAAATCGGCGGTCGTTTGCGCGATTGCCATTGGGTGCAGTATAGCACTCGGCTTCAGGTTGGAGCCGGTGTGGCAGCGACATCTAACCGGCGCTTCACGAAGCTCGCCGGGGTCGTATGGCAGCGCCGGAACGAGGCGGCCAAGCGCCGAACGGCCTGGCCGATGGCCGTCTTGGAATCGCGTCTCGCGCGCGACGAATCGTTCGATCGCAATTTCGAGCGCATGAGCGCTTCGGTAACCGAGCTGCGCGCGCGGCTGGCCGCGGTGCGCGCCGGCGGCGGTGAGGAGTCGGTCGCCAAGCATCGATCGCGCGGCAAGCTGCCGGCTCGCGAACGGATCGACCGGCTGGTCGACCCCGGCTCCGAGTTTTTGGAATTTTCGGCGCTGGCCGCCGGCGGCATGTATTCCGACGACTCTCCGTCGGCCGGCATCATCACCGGCATCGGTATCGTTGAAGGCGTGCATTGCGTCATCGTCGCGAACGACGCCACCGTTAAGGGCGGTACGTACTACCCGATGACGGTCAAGAAGCATTTGCGCGCGCAAGAAGTCGCCGAGCAGAATCACTTGCCGTGCATTTATTTGGTCGATTCGGGCGGAGCGTTCTTGCCGTTGCAATCCGACGTATTTCCGGATCGCGAACATTTCGGCCGCATCTTTTACAATCAAGCGCGCATGTCAAGCAAACGTATCGCGCAGATCGCTGCCGTGATGGGTTCGTGCACGGCCGGCGGTGCGTACGTTCCCGCGATGAGCGACGAAACCGTGATCGTGAAGGGTAACGGAACGATCTTCTTAGGCGGTCCGCCGTTGGTGAAGGCTGCCACGGGTGAGGAAGTTTCGGCCGAAGATTTGGGCGGTGCCGACGTGCACACCCGCGTTTCCGGTGTGGCCGACCATTTCGCCAACGACGACAATCAAGCGCTGGCGATGGTGCGTGAGATCGTGCGCAATCTGCATCTGGAGCTCCCGCAGCAATGGGATCGCGTCGAGCCGGTGGATCCGGCATTCGATCCGCGCGAGTTGTATGGCGTTATCCCTTCGGATAGTCGAGTCGGTTACGACGTACACGAAATTATCGCGCGGCTGGTCGACGCATCGGAGTTTCACGAGTTCAAGGCGCGGTACGGCACGACGCTTGTGTGTGGGTTCGCGCGGATCGACGGACATCCGGTTGGGATTTTGGCCAATAACGGCATTTTGTTTAGCGAGAGTGCTCTCAAGGGGGCGCATTTTATCGAGTTGTGCGCGCAGCGCGGCACACCGCTGTTGTTCTTGCAGAATATTACCGGGTTCATGGTCGGACGCGAGTACGAGAATCGCGGCATCGCCAAAGACGGCGCGAAATTGGTGATGGCCGTCGCGTGTGCTGAGGTGCCGAAGTTTACGGTCGTGATCGGCGGCAGTTTCGGAGCCGGCAACTACGGCATGTGCGGACGCGCCTACTCGCCGCGCCAGCTCTGGATGTGGCCCAACGCGCGCATCAGCGTGATGGGTGGGCCGCAAGCTGCGAGCGTTTTGTCGACCGTTCGCGGCGGCATGACTGCTGAAGAGAAGGCGGCGTTCGAAGCGCCGATCTTAGAGAAATACGAACGCGAAGGCTCGCCGTATTATTCGACGGCCCGCATGTGGGACGACGGGATCATCGATCCTTTGGATACACGGCGCGTTCTGGCGATTGGTTTAGATGCCGCGGCGCATGCGCCGCAGCCGCGGACGCAATTCGGCATATTCCGGATGTAGGCATCCGCGCGGAGAGCGTTGGTTATTCCGGCTCGTCACATGGTTGCGGCTCGTATTGGTCGATTGACGGAGGCGATAGCATAAATTTGCACCGTACGGAATTCGGACTAGACTAAGTCCACTCGTTCACATTTCGGCAACACGCAAATCGGACGGAATTCTAACCTTCCGTACGGCTTCGGACTACGTTCGGGCTCTTACATGAGAAAATGTTCGCCAGTTGTCCCGTCTATCCACAGTCGATCGGTGGATCGCATCAAAATCGATCGAAAACGGTGTTAGCGAATTGTGAACCAGTGAACTAGACTTAGTTCAATTTCGCTACAGTGGTCAAACACACTGACGGCGAGCTACTTCGAGCCTTGGGTCGAATCATGGAGGCTCTTGCTTAAAACGACGCTCACATAGCGCGCGTGCGGCCAGCGATGGCGCTCCACGATTCGAAACCCGCGCTTCTGATAGAAGCCGATCAGTTCGGTGGCCAGCTCGGCGGTATCGCACGCAATTTCCGACTTACGATCGGCCAGCGCTTTCCGCTCCACGACGTCGAGTAGAGCAGAACCCACGCCCGTACCTTGAAGGCGCGGGATCACCGCAAACTGGCCGAAGTGGGCGACGTCGGCATTCGTATACCGGGCCGGTCCATCCGCGCCATGACCTCCGGCGTAGTAACAGACCGTGCCGACGAGATCGTGCGCTCGATACGCGATCCAGCAGGCAGATGCCGCCGCGACGCGCGCGCGCGTCACCGACGCATCCTGTGTGGCGGCCACGTAGTTGAGGCCCATTTCGGCTAACGGCCGATAGGCGTCGTTGAGAAGCCGCGTTAGATCGTCGTACGAGACGAAGGCTTCGTCGAACTCACGTATGCCGAGATTAATGTGGAAACGCGTTCGGGTACAGGGTGAAGTATTTCGGCTGCTCGATCCACGTACCGTTGCGATAACGCAGCGTCGCGACAGCCTTCGCCTTCGTCGGGCAGCAATTCGGCGCGGTCGAGTTGTAGTACGGCCCGTTAAGAATCAACGCGTCGGACACGCCGCCGGTCCCTCGCGATACACGCACCTTCAAATCGCAGTTGTTCTGAATCGTCACCGCCGGAACGACCTTGCCGGCCGAATTCGTGCGAAGCACCGTGACGGTGGCCGATCCGCAGTCCGCGCCGGTTTCGTGCGAAGAAACGATCAACTGCTCCACCGCGGGCTGCATCAGCATCGCACTGTCGACGATCTCCGCCGACTGCAACGGGTACCACATATCGCCAACGGAGGCTTTCTCGACCTTCGAGAGCGGCCCACCGTCACGTGGCGACTGATACCGTAAACGATACGTCGTGTCGTCAATCTGGTAAATCGAAAGATACCACTGATAAAACGTCGTGCCGGAGCTCTTACCGACGGCGCGTTTGCTGATCACACCGCGCCACTGGCTGTGCATCGCCTGACCGGCGAGGTACACGACTTGGCTCTGCACCACCGAACCGGGTGCGAGCGGTGAGAACGTCGGGTGCGGCGGCTCTTCGGCCGTCACGGGCAGACACAGCGAAGCCGCCAATGCAAAAAGGGCGGCAGTCGTCAACAATCGGCGCATGGCGGCAGCTACGCGAGCGAACGAGGAGCTTCCTCGTTAAGGGCGTTCGGGCGTTGGCGTCAGGGTGTCGCCGTCGCGGCTTCCATGCAGTCGATCGCGTGCGCGCAATGGGACTCGACCTCCCGGTCCGACGAAGCCGGGACGATCAGCGTCTCGATGTCGGCGCCGCTCGAAATCGTCTTGTGTACCGGACACTTGAGCGAGACCGCCAGCAGCCGCTCTTTTTGTTCGTCGTCGAGTTGGCCGGTCAATTCGATCTGTCGCGTAAACTTGTCGCGGCCGTTCAGACCGTCACGCTCGTGCAACACGCGCACCTTGACGTGCTCGAGCGGCCACTGTTTGCGCTTCGCGTACAGTTTCATCGTCATGGCGGTACAGCCGCCGAGTGCGGCGGCGAGCAAGTCATAGGGATTCGGACCGGAAGCCAGTCCGCCCATTTCAACCGGCTCGTCGATGATGAACGTCGTGTCCTCAGTCGTGACCCGCGACTGGAATAAGCCGCCTTCGGTCGTCTCGATCAGTATCGCTTCTTCCAACGGATCAATCATCCGAAACTTCGATCGAGTCGACGCGATCCGGATAAAACGCGACGTGACCTTTGATCGCGGCCACCGCATCGTGCGGAGCCTCGTAGGTCCAGATCGCGTTTTCGCTCCGTGCACCACCGTGCGAAATCGAATGATAGGACGCTTCACCTTTGTACGGGCACCACGTCGTGTGCTCGGTCTTCGCGATCAGGCTGTGGTCGACGTCGGCGAGCGGAATGTAATGCGCGACCGGATATTGGGCCTCGCGCAGCGCCAACGCATTGCGCGAGTCGGCGACCTTCTTACCGGCAACGGTCACGACCACGCGGCCCTTCGCGGGCTCGACCGTAATCGGATGACCGGGGTGCGGTTGTAAAACTTGTCGATTGCTCAAGAACTGCGTCCTCCGCTGGCGATAACCGTCGAACGACCCGAGCGGATGCGCCATCGGCCGCACCGCGCGCCCTAGGGCGTTAGATGCCCGCGTACCACTCGTAGCCCTGGTCTTCCCAATAACCGCCGCGTCCGCCGCCGACGCTCGCAAACGACGAGGCTAGCTCGATGCGCGCGACCCATTTCGCGCTCTTGTAGCCCAGTTGCGTGGGAACGCGCAGCCGCACCGGCGCCCCATGCGCGGGATCGAGTAGCGCGTCGTTGAGCGTCAAAGCCAGCAACGCCTGCGGATGATAGGCCTGATGCAGATCCAGCGATTCGTAATACAGCGTGCCGCTGCCGTCGTTATCTAAACAGTGAAAAATAGCATAGCGCGCGTCGCGACGCACGCCGGCGGCGTCGAGAATATCGGCTAGGCGTACGCCGCTCCATTTGCCGATCGCACTCCATCCCTCAACGCAATCGTGTCTCGTCGTTTGTGTCTGGCGCGGCATGCGCAGCAACTGCGAATAGGCAAACGTGCGCGGCCGATCGACCGCGCCATCGACGACCAGCTTGTAATCGACGAAGCCGTGCGCGGCCAATCGCACGTAGTGCGAATCGTCCGGCGTCGCAAAGCCGTTGACGCGAAAGTTGCGATCGACCGCCGAATCGGCGTACTCACGCGCCAAACCGCGCGTGCCGATCAACGCATGATCGAGCGGCTCGACCGATTCGAGTACTTTCTGCCACGCCGGATTGTTGGCGACGGTGTTGGCGATCGGACCGCAGCCGGCCAGCGCCGCCGAGATCGATGATGCCAAAAACAAGCGACGCTTCACGGGCCGGTCACCTCTCGCTCATCCAACTTGTACCAGCCGGTGATCATCGCACGCATCTGATTGACGACGCCTTGCGTCGCTACCTGAAACACGTGCACCGCGAAAAACGCCAGCAACAATCCCATGCCCACGAAGTGCCACAGCCGCGCGAACTGCCGTCCGCCTAACAGCCACGTCAATGGATTAGCGATCGCGTCTATGCCCGGCGACAACGCTAGCCCGGTCAGCACGACGAACGGCGCGATCGCGAACAAGATCGCCGTGTACGAAAACTTTTGCAGCGGATTGTACACGCCGTGCGGCGGAGGCTCGCGCCGCAGGTGAAAATAATACGCCTGCATCGGCCACAGCTTCGGAATATCCGATGGGCGCAAGACGAGATCTCGCAGACTGCCCTTCCTCCATGCGGAAATCAGCCAGACCAGCCAACTCAGTCCGCCGATCCACGCGAAAAAGAAATGCCAGCGGCGCCCCCCGGCGAGATCTTGGTTGCCCGGGATCGTGATCCAGGCCGGAAAGGCGTGTAAGCCCTGCGATCCTTGGCCGTCGTCGGTCCAGCCCAGCCATCCGGTGGTAAAAAACGTATGTCCGAAAATCGTCGTCGTGCCGACGCCGTCCGACGGCGCACCGATCGCCAAGACGCGCCGCGCCGCATTGCTTTTATCGGAAGCGTCCAGGTTCGGAGAGGCGTTGAAAATCTGCAGACCGCTCGAGACGAGCACGGCAAACGCAAGCGCCCAGAGCCAGTGGCTGGCTCGGGTCAGCCAAGCATAGCGGTAGATCAATCGCATCGCTCGCGCACCCATTCCAGCAGTATAACGCGTCCAAGGCGCCTTCGGATGACTGGAGAATCGACCCCCGGCATGGCCGCTTCGACCCTTAACGTCAGCTTCGACGACGGAATCGCCAGGGTCGCGCTCGCGCGCCCCGACGTCCGCAACGCATTCAACGCCAAAATGATCGGCGAACTCGCCGAAACGTTCACCCGCCTCTCTGGGGCTGACGACGTTCGGGCGGTCGTCCTGTCCGGCGAGGGCAAGGCCTTCTGCGGCGGCGCCGACGTCGGCTGGATGCGCGAATCGCTGGACCTCAGTTTCGAACAGAACGCGATCGACGCGCAACGCATGAGCGATATGTTCCGCACCATCGACAACTGCCCGAGGCCGGTGATCGCGCGGGTGCACGGGGCCGCGTTGGGGGGCGGTTCGGGCCTTGCCTCGGTGTGCGATATCGTCCTGGCCGCCGACGACGCGCTCTTCGGTTTTACCGAAGTGAAACTAGGCATCATTCCTGCAGTGATTTCGCCGTTCGTCATCGCCAAGATCGGGCCGTCGAACGCGCGCGCGCTGTTTCTCACCGGCGAGCGTTTCGACGCGAAACGCGCGGTGCAAATCGGCCTCGCGCACGACGTGGTTTCGATCGACGAACTCGACGCACGGGTCGAGTTGACGCTGAAAGAGATCCTGAGCGCCGGCCCGTATGCGGTGCGCGCCGCAAAACGACTCGTACGCAACGTGCTCGACGCCACTTACGAAGAATCGCGTGAAATCACGAGCCAGGCGATCGCCAATCAACGCATCAGTCCCGAGGGCCAAGAAGGGCTGCGCGCATTTCTCGAGCGCCGCAAAGCCGGTTTCCACAAGTGATTCAGCGTTTATTGATCGCCAATCGCGGTGAAATCGCGGTCCGTATCGCGCGCGGTGCACGCGAGATGGGAATCGTCCCGCTCGGCATCTATTCCGAAGCCGACGCCGAGGCGTACCACTTGGAGTTCATGGACGACGCGCGCTGTGTCGGCCCGGCTCCGGCCACGGAGTCGTATCTCGATATCGAAGCCGTCGTCGCCGCGGGCGTCGCGATGCGCGCCGACGCGGTGCATCCGGGCTACGGATTTCTCTCGGAACGCGCGGCCTTTGCACGCGCAGTCGCGGCAGCGGGGATGACGTTCGTCGGGCCGAGCCCCGAAGCGATGGCCGCCATGGGCAGCAAGATCGAAGCCAAGCGACGGGTGCGCGAATCCGGCGTGCCGACGGTTCCCGGTTACGACGGCGACGATCAGTCGTTGGAAATGTTGCGCGCGCAAGCCGGCCAAATGGGATTTCCGGTGTTGATCAAGGCCAGCGCCGGCGGTGGCGGGCGCGGCATGCGCGTCGTCCAGAACCTGGCAGACTTCGACGATGCGTTAGCGGCCGCGCAGCGCGAAGCGCAATCGGCGTTTGGCGACCACGCCGTATTGCTGGAGAAATATCTGATCGATCCGCGGCACATCGAGTTTCAAGTGCTGGCCGACGCGCACGGCACGACGATTCACTTAGGCGAGCGCGAATGTTCGATTCAGCGCCGCCATCAGAAAATCGTCGAGGAAGCGCCGTCGGTCGCGCTCTCGCCCGAATTACGTGCGACAATGGGCGCCAGCGCTGTTGCGGCCGCGCGATCGGTCGGCTACGTCAACGCCGGAACCTGCGAGTTCATGCTCGATTCGTCCGGCAACTATTATTTTTTAGAGATGAATACGCGGTTGCAAGTCGAGCATCCGGTGACCGAGCTCGTGTACGGCGTCGATTTGGTGCATTGGCAATTGCGCATCGCATCGGGCGAACGTTTGACCATTTCGCAAGACGACGCGCGGCCGCGCGGCTGGTCGATCGAAACGCGCATTTATGCCGAAGATCCGGCCAACCACATGCTGCCGTCGACGGGGACCATCGAGCATTGGATTCCGCCGGAAGGTCCGGGCATTCGTCTAGATTCGGGCGTCGCGGCCGGTAGCGATGTGAGCGTGTATTACGATCCGATGCTCGCGAAGTTGATCGTGTACGGCAGCGATCGTGCGGCTGCGGTCGCGCGCATGGATGCCGCGCTCGACGATTTCGTGGTCGACGGCGTACGTACGAATATTCCGCTGTTATCGTGGATCGTGCGCGACCAGGCGTTTCGCGATGGCGCAACCACGACCGGGTTCTTAGCCGAACGGTTGGACGAATCGATCTTCACCAAACCGCAAACCCCGCCGGATGCGGCGCTACTGTGCTGCGCGGCGCTATTGCTCGACGGCCTGGCGCCGTGGCGCATCGCCGGCGTCGGGATGCCGATCCATTTGATGTCGGACGACGGCGCGTCGTTCGATATTTTGGCCGACGTAACGGCCGATGAAAACGTTTGGCGCTTAAGCGGATCGCTCACCGGCAAACTCCACGTTTCGACGCGCGGCACGTCGCTCGTGGCCCAACTCGGCGAGGCGCCCGAAATCGAAGGCACCGCATCGTTTGACGACGACGATGATTTCGTGGTCCAGACCGGCGGCCAGACCTACAGCCTCGCCTTCGCCGATCCGCCATCGCTCAGCGGCGCGGCGGCCGCGGCCGGCGCGTCGGCCCCCGGACGAGTTTCCAGCCCGATGCCGGGCAAGATCGTCAAAATCGCCGTTTCCCAAGGTGAGACGGTCGAAGAGCGCGCGCTCCTGGTTGTGCTCGAGGCCATGAAAATGGAACATCGCATCGAGGCCGATGCAGCCGGCGAAGTCAAAAATGTGTTCGTACGTGAAGGGGAGATCGTCAGCGGCGGAGCGCCGCTGGTGGAAATTGGATAAACCATGCTGCCGAAAAACGTAACGCTGTTCGAAATGGGTCCGCGCGACGGTCTGCAAAACGAGTCGCAGACGATTCTAGCCGATGCCAAGGTTCGCTTTATCGAGTTGCTGTCGGAATCAGGCTTAAAATGGATCGAAGCGACTTCGTTCGTCAGTCCGAAAGCGATCCCACAGCTCGGCGATGCGGTCGAAGTTTTCGGGCGGATTAAGAAAACGCCCGGCGTTCGCTATCCGGTTTTGACGCCGAATCTCAAAGGGTACGCGGATGCGAGAGCAGCCGGAGCCGATGCGATCGCGGTTTTTTCCGCTGCCTCGAACGAATTCACACGCCGTAACATCAACATGACGGTCGAGGAGTCGCTGGCGACGTTCCGGCAAGTCGTACGCGCGGCAAAAGATGACGGCGTATGGGTGCGTGGTTACGTTTCAACCGCTTTTGGTTCGCCGTTCGGCGACGAAGTAACGCCGCAAAGCGTGGTCGACGTCGCGGTCGAGCTGATGGATATGGGCTGCGACGGCGTTTCGATCGGCGACACGATCGGTGTCGGCGTCCCGTCGCAAGTCGAACAACTCGTCCCGCTGCTCGTGAACGAGATTCCGCTCGACCGCATCGGCTTCCATTTTCACGACACGCGCGGAACGGCGCTGGCGAATATCTATGCGGCGTTGCGCTTAGGTGCACACGTCTTCGACTCGTCGGCCGGCGGGTTGGGTGGCTGTCCCTACGCCCCGGGCGCGACGGGCAACATCGGCACCGAGGACGTGCTCTATATGCTCGATCAGATGGGCGTCAACACGGGCGTCGATATCGATAAGGTCCGGGCGGCGTCGCGCTACATCGCGACCGTCCTCGACCATCCGCTCACCAGCAGAACGTACCAAGCACTCGAAGCCGGCGACAAACGGGCCGCCGCAGCCGTTACGGCTTAAGAACGCCCCTTTCTCTGGAGGATCCCACTTTGTTCAACACTCGGTCTATTGCCGTGCTCGGCGCCCTCGCTTTGCTTGCCGGCTGCTCGAACGGCTCGCTCTCCCCATCGTCGAATTTGCCGGCCGCCGCTGGAGTGCAGCCTGCGACGACGCAGCACGCGAAAGGCGCCGCGATCGGCCCGAACGACTCGTTGGTCTTTTTTGCCAACGCTAAGGAGAACTACGTCGAAATCTGGGAGCGCACGAAGCCTGACTTAGTCGGCATTATCAGCTATTTACATAAGCCGGCCGGTTTGGCAGTCGACGCAGAGAATCGAGTGTACGTCGCCGATAGCGGCGATCAGAGCGTACCGGTCTTCGAGTCTCCCTACAACGGGGCGCCGATCGAAACCATCGACGATGAGGGCTACATTCCGCGCGGAGTCGCGGTGGCTGCGGATGGCACGGTCGCAGTGACCAACGAATGCTCCACGGCGAAAGGATGCCCGGCCGGATCCGGCAGCATCGTGCTGTACGCGAAGGGCAAAACGACGCCGTGCTCGACCATTCTCACTCCGGATTACACCAGCGTCGGTTTCGGCGCGTTCGATTCCGCCGGCGACTTCTATTTCGACGGTTTCGTCAAAAAGAAAGTCGTCGTGTCGATCGTTCAAGGCGAATGCTCGGGCAGTAACTACAACGAGCTGCAGTCGGATTACGGCATGGAGTATCCCGGGAGCCTACAGTTTGGCCCGCACAAGCGACTATCGATCATCGACGCCACGGCCGAAACGATCGTGACATACACGGCTTTCGCCAATGCGCTCGTAAAGTTCGCCGTAACGCCGCTCAACAGCAAGTACACGATCCAACCGACGGCCTTTGCGTTCACGAAATCCGGCAACTCGGTGTACACGGTAAATACCGGTGGGGGATCGGGCGAGCACTTCGACTTTCCGGCAGGCGGCACGTCAAAGCAGGTATACAGCCTCGGCGGCAAGCCGACCGGCGTGGCCGTCAGTCCTCCGTTTCCGTTGTAAAACGCCAGACTCCGGCGCTCGATCTCGGTCGTTCGAGCGCCGGATAATCTAGGCTAGGCACTTGAGATGTTGCTCGTCTTCGTCTACGATACAAGAGCAACTCAGTTGCTCTGTATGCATATATTTGGAAGAGTCGGCTACTTTTTGTGACCCGCGATCAGCTTGACGTTCAAGAAGCAAGACTGCAAAGCGCAATCCGCGTGCTGCGAAATAATGGCTGCT
The DNA here is from genome assembly GCA_036490475.1 of Candidatus Tumulicola sp. Lineage (NCBI taxonomy): Bacteria > Bacillati > Vulcanimicrobiota > Vulcanimicrobiia > Vulcanimicrobiales > Vulcanimicrobiaceae > Candidatus Tumulicola > Candidatus Tumulicola sp. The sequence continues at coordinate 1,566,224 of DASXDT010000006.1, read as the reverse complement.
ATCTGCAGGCGATCGCGCGGGCGTATTACACCGTCTACTGCACCGCGGCGTTCGCCGGCGAACTTTTCGAGATGCGCGTCGCGAACCGGCATCCCGGTCAAACGTTCTACGAGGGTCATTTTAGCCACAACGAAACGGTCGATCTGGTAAAGGCGCTGTACGACGGCCAGAACTCCGGAAACATCGAAGCCGGGAATGCGCCCGGCGTTACCGACGCGCGGCTATCGCCCTCTGAAGCCGCCAAGAGGACCAACTCATTGCAAAAGGCGCGGAAATTGGCCGATTATGGCCCTACCGACGTCGCGGAACCATTTTCGCGCGCCGAGGCCGACGAGTACCTCGCGTGGGCGGATGATATCGCCCGCGACCTGCGAAGGCTGTTGAAGTGAACGACGCCGCGCATCAGTCGAGGTCGGACGCCGAAGCGGTACTCTTCTCGAAGCTCGCGCCACTGGTCGACCTCTCGACGCTGAGAAGCTCGCGCGACGGTTACGATTATCACGTTAGCGTGCCGGTTTCGAAGCTGCACGGTGTCATGAAACTGTTGTCGGACATCGAATACGACCTCGAGCAAACGTACCACGTGCGATTGCGCGTTCTTCCCGTCCCATTTGAGGAATAAATGATCGTTCGAGCCGGACTGCTGTACGACGGAACACTAGAGCCCCCGAAGAGCAACGTCGATATCGTCGTCGCCGATGGCAAAATCGCCGAGCTTCGCGTTGCGAGCGGTGAGTGCGACGCGCGAGCGGCCTCCGTAACGCCGGGATTGGTCAACGCGCACGCGCACCTCGAAATGTCGGGTGAGGCGGACGTTATGGGTGCGATTGCGTCATCGACGCCCGGCCAGCGGCTGCTACGAGCCGTCGCCAACGCTCGCAAGAGTTTGGCAGCCGGCGTGACGACCATTCGAGATCTCGGCAGCTCGAACGCGATCGCGCAAGACATCCGCGACGGCACTACGGCCGGCACGATCGACGGCCCGCGCATACGAGCTGCCGGCGCGGTGTTGTGTATGACCGGCGGACACGGCTGGTTTCTGGGACGCGCCGTCGATTCTCCGTGGGACGCGCGTAAAGCCGTGCGCGAGCAGCTGTTAGCCGGTGCGGATTGCATCAAGCTGATCGCGACCGGCGGCGTGTTGACCCGCGGCGCCGTGCCGGGCAATGCGCAGCTTACACCCGACGAGCTCACGTCAGCCGTCGATGAGGCGCATCGCCACGGAATGCGCGTTGCTGCGCACGCGATCGGGACCCTGGGTATCAAGAATGCCTTGCGCGCCGGTGTGGATTCGATCGAGCACGGGCACATGCTCGACGATGAGGCCATCGCGCTATTCAAGGAACGGGGTACGTATCTCGTGCCGACGCTGAGCGCACCGACTTGTATCCTGGCACACTTGGAAGAGGGTCATCAGCCGCAGTTCGTCGTCGATAAGGCCCACATCGTGAACGAGGCGATGCTCGTCAACATTCGCAAAGCCTACGAAAACGGCGTGCGCATCGCCGGCGGTTCGGACGCCGGCACGCCCTACAACATGCACGAGAACTACGCGTACGAAGTCGAGCTGATGTGGTCGCTTCTCGGCATGACGCCGCAGCAAGCATTGCACGCCGCCACCGCCGTCTCGGCCGAGTTACTCGGTTTGCACCGCGGAATCGTAGCGATCGGCGAGCCCGCCGACATGCTGTTGCTCGACGGCGACGCCGGACAGGATGTCCGCGCGCTGCAGCATCCAAAGCGCGTCGTCAAAGCGGGCGAGTTCGTACGCGCATAAGGCACGGCCTCGAAGGCCTTAAACTCGCGGTACTCGGATCGATCTCGTGGCCGTCGCCGCCGCCGGGCTACGGCCCATGGGAGCAAGTCGCGTTCAACATTGCCGATGGCATGCGCCGGCGTGGACTCGACGTCACGCTGTTCGCGACCGGCAACTCGACGTTCGAAGGCAAGCTCGCGTCGATCGTCCCGGTCGGACTCAACCAGGATCCGGCGCTTTCCGGCGACGTCTTCGGCGCGTTGCACATTGGCGAGTTCTTCCGTCGCGCGCACGAATTCGACCTGATCCATAACAATTTCGATTGGAAGCCGCTGACCTACGCAATGTCGTCGGGACTGCCGACCATGATTACTACGATTCATGGTTTTTCGTCTCCGCAAATCCTCGCGGCGTACTACGACGCCGCATGGCGCAGCTTCTTCTGCTCGATTTCGGATTCCGATCGCGATCCCGGTTTAGACTATCTCGCGACGACGTACAACGGTATCGACCCGAGCCTGTTTACTTTTCGTGACACCCCGGGCGACTATCTTGTATTTCTCGCTCGCTTCCATCCCGAAAAAGGCGCACATCTGGCGATCGAGGTTGCCAAGCACGCGGGCATTCGGCTCAAGATGGCCGGCATACCGCAAGACGAGAATTATTTCAACGAACAGGTCGCGCCGCATATCGATGGCGACGCGGTGCAGTTCATCGGCCCGGTCGAACGCGAAGCGCGCGACGAATTGCTTTCCAACGCGCTGGCATTAGTTCATATGACGACGCGACCCGAGCGGTTCGGCCTCACGTTGATTGAAGCGATGGCGTGCGGAACGCCGGTTCTCGGCGCGCGCATGGGGTCGATTCCCGAAATCGTCGTCGACGGCGTGACCGGCTTCTTGTGCGACAACGTTGAGGATGCCGTCGCGAAGGCGCCCGGCTTGGCAAAGCTCAGCCGGCGCGCTTGTCGTCAGCATGTCGAAGCGACGTTTTCGAACGAACGAATGATCGACCGATATATCGCCGCCTACACCGAGGCGATCGCTCTGGGCGCACCGCCGGAACCGGATCACCGGACGCTCGCCGCGCGCAAACACGATTGGTGGGATCGTCCGCAAGGGTACACCGATATTCCGGAAAAGCCGAAATCGCTGAAGTTCTCCTGATGCCGGATCGTGACTATTCGCATCGCTCCCTCTTCGACAAGCTCGGTGTTCGGGCAGAACATCGCATCGCGCTCGTCGGCAAGCACGACGCAGCGTTCGTTCGAGAGCTCGACGTGCGCCTTGCGAAATCGGCCTCTCCTCGACTGCGTGCCCGGTACGATATCATCTTTCTGAAGGTCGACCGAGTCGAAGACCTCGACGGCATATCGGGCGCGGCAGAGCATCTCGAAATGAACGGCATGCTCTGGATATTTCACCCCAAGGGTCGCGGCGCCGATCCAAAAGACGTCCAGGTTCGCGCTGCCAGTTTCGCCGCCGGCCTGATCGATAACAAGATTAGCGCGTACAGCGAAACGCATACCGCGACCCGATATGTCATTCCGGTCGAGAACCGTTCTTAGCAGCGCACCAAGGAGGATTCAATGAGTTCTGACGATCGATTGATGGGATATTTTACGACGTTTCCGTTTCTGATCAAGTCGTTTTCCGTCGTCATCCTCGTCGTTCTACTCGGTATCGCGGTGCAAGCAGCGGCCGCGCAACATCGCCTGCATAATACCGCCAGCTCGAGCGTAACAACCCCTTAATTCGTCCAACGAAGTTTCGCGTGCGAGGCGCGAGCCTTCCCGATCGCAGTATCATCGAGCGGGCCATCGACCAGCATCGTAAAGTGACCCATCTTCCGTCCTGCGACGGCGTGGCGTTTGCCATACATGTGCAACACGATCGTTGGGTCCGACAATAAGTCGGTCACGCCGCCGAGGCGATCGCCGTTGCCGTCGCCGAGAATATTCATCATGATCGCATTCGACAACAATATTGGCGGCGACAGCGGCAGATCGCAGATCGCGCGCACGTGTTGCTCGTATTGGGAACACTGCGTTACGTCGATGGTGTAATGGCCGCTGTTGTGCGGCCGCGGCGCGATCTCGTTCACGAGCAGCTTCCCATCTTCCGTTAAGAAGAACTCCACGCAGAACGTACCGACGAGATTCAATCCACGGCCGATCGTCGCGGCCATTTCTTGCGCGCGCGCCGCGATCGCTGCCCCGATACGGGCCGGCGCGATCGTCATCGACAGAATTCCGTGCCGGTGTTGGTTCTCGCCCACCGGATACGCGACGACGTTGTCGTGCTCGTCGCGCGTCGCGACGACGCTCACTTCACAACGAAACGGTACGACGCGCTCGAAAATCAGCGGCGCACCTTTCGCTTCGGTAACCGCAGCCTCGGCCTGCGTCAAATTCTCGACGCGCCACTGGCCCTTACCGTCATAGCCGCCGCGAACCGTCTTTAGAATCGCAGGGAAACCAACCGTCGCAATCGCGCTCTGCAGATCGGCCGCAGCATCCACGCTTTCAAACGCCGTCGTGCCGATGCCGCACGACCGAACGAAACGCTTTTCGAGCATACGGTCCTGCGTGATGCGCAGCACCGAACTCGAGGGCGAAACTTTGTGCCCGGAATTCTCCAGATGCTCGACCGACGAAATCGCGACGTTTTCGAATTCGTACGTCACGATATCGCTGCGACGCCCAAGTTCTTCGATCGCGCCGAGATCGTCATAACGCGCGACGATTTGCTGGTCGGCGACTTGTCCGGCGGGCGAACGCTCTTGCGGGTCGAGCGTTAGTACGTCGTAGCCCATGCGCTTGGCGTCGACCGCAAACATGCGGCCCAGCTGGCCGCCGCCGATCACGCCGATCGTTTGTATCGGGTCGGTCACTCGGGGGTCGACGACTTCGCCGTTTCGTGCATGCGCGCCATGTAGGCAGCGAGCTGTTCCGCTACCGCGGGATCGCCGAGCGCCACGATCCGCGCGGCAAACAGCGCGGCGTTAATTGCTCCGCCGATCGCCATCGTCGCCACCGGAACGCCGGGCGGCATCTGCGCGATCGACAACAACGAATCGACCCCGTTGAGCGCCTTCGACTGCACCGGTACGCCGATGACCGGGACCAGCGTCTTGGCCGCCGTCATGCCGGGCAGATGCGCCGCACCGCCCGCTCCGGCGATGATCGCCAGCAGCCCGCGCTCGGCGGCCGAGGCCGCGTATTCGAACATTTCATCCGGCATGCGATGCGCCGACACCACGCGCATTTCACAGCCGACGCCCAATTCGTCGAGGGTTGCGCGCGCCGGCTCCATGATTTCCCAATCCGACCGGCTGCCCATGATAATTCCGACTCGAACGGAGCCTCGCGAATCTGCCATTACGACGCGCTTCGCCCCGCCGCCGAATCCTCCATGCCGCCCATGCAGAGGCTCGGGCGCCGAACGCGAATAGCGCTCGCGGCATGTCGAAATTCGTATTAGGCATCAACTACTGGCCGTTGCACAGCGCGATGTACGCCTGGCGGCAGTTCGACCGCGGCGAAATTCGCGAGGACATGGAGCGCATCCGCGACCTCGGGCTCGACGTCGTGCGCTTCTTCATAGATTGGGATGAGTTTCAACCTTCACCTAACTCGATGAATGCCAATGCGCTGAGAAACTTCGACGCCGTGATGGACGCGGTTGCAAGCGCGGGCCTCACAGCGATGCCGACGCTGTTTTGCGGGCACATGAGCGGGGTCAACTGGCTGCCGTCGTGGTCGCTCGATCGCAACACGCCGCACGGGCGCTTCCGCACGATCTCAAACGAGAATGAATCGTATTATGGAATCGGCGACTTTTACGCCGATCCAAAACTGCTGGCTGCGCAACTCGTCTTCGTGAAAGCCGTCGGCGAACGCGTGCAAGACCATCCAGGCCTGTACGGTTGGGATCTCGGCAACGAGTTCAGCAACCTGCGCGAGCCCGCGTCGCCCGAAGATGCTGCCGCGTGGAGCAAACAACTATCGGAAACGCTGATCGAAGCGTCAGGCGGCGGATGGGTTACCGGCGGCATGCACGGAGAGGATTTAGAACGCGACCGTCACCTGCGACCGTCGAGCATCTCACTTCCATGGGAAATCGCGACGATGCACGGCTATTCCGTGTACAGTTCGTTTTCACGCGGCCGGCTGGATCGCAACGTCGTGCCATTTCTGGGCGCTTTGCAAGGTTCGTTTACCGGAAAACCATTGCTGTTCAGCGAGTTCGGCGATCCAACGTGTCCGGCAAATACGGTATCGCCCTACGATCGGGTGCCGCTACCCGGAGAACCCGGATATGGGCAGAAAAAAGAACTGCCTGCCAATGCTGCCGGCTTTGCATGCCTGACCGAAGAGGAGATGGCGTCCTACGCCACCGACGTGCTCGACCGTCTGCACGCGCGCGGAGCCATCGGCGGTTTTTGGTGGTGTTGGGCCGACTACGATCCGAAACTCGCGACGCTGCCCCCGTTCGATCAGGCACCGCACGAGTTGCATTTCGGCATCGTCCGCTCGGACGGATCGCTCAAGCCGGTCGCTCACGCATTGCAAGCCTTCGCCGCGCAACAACGCGAAGTAAAGCCGGCCGAAGCGCCGATCGCCGCCGAAGCCGAGTACTACGCATCGTTGCCGAAAGGCATGTTCGACCTGTATCGCGAGTATTGCGACACGCATGAATAACCGAACGCCCACGCAATCGCGGGTTCTCATCGTCACCGGCGCAAGTTCCGGTATCGGGCGCGCACTCGCGCTCTTAGCTGCAGACAACGGCTTTGCGATTGTCGCCATCGCACGACGCGCCGAACGCTTGGCCGAACTGCGCGATGCGATCGTGCGTGCCGGCGGATCTTGCACGACGGTCGCCGCCGACGTCACATCTCCGGAAACGGCGCGCAAGATCGTCGATACGGCGATGCAGGCATTCGGGCGCATCGACGTCGTCGTCAACAATGCGGGTGCGGGCGCGTTCGGGCCGCTGCTCGAGCAAAGCGAGGCCGCCACCGATTATCAGTGGCAGCTGCACGTCGCTGGTCCTCTGCGTCTGGCGCGCGCTGCCTTCCCGCAGCTCGAGCGGAACCGCGGACAGTTGCTGTTCCTCGGCTCTGGGTTGGCACGCGTGCCGTTACCGTCGTACGGAGCATATGCTTCGGCGAAAGCCGCCGCGCGTGCCGCAGCGATTCAACTCAGGCGGGAACTGCGTGGCTTCGGCGTCGCAGTCACCTACGTCGACCCCGGTTTAGTCGACACCGAGTTTCATATCGCGATGGGCTCGAAGGTTTCGTCCAACGTACCGGCCGTTTCGCCACAGCGCGTCGCGAGAGCGATTCTCCGTGGCATCCGTCGGCGCAGTCCGGTGGTCAACGCGGTACCCTTACAGACGTTGGGAGTCATCGCCCTCGAATTGCTCGCCGCGTCGATCGACGGGGTACTTTCCAAGATGCCGGCCACGCCGAGCGACGACGCTGCAACGCCGGCGCGACCGGCACCCGCCCCCCAACCAGAACCTGCTGCCGTCGCCCCGCCGGTGGCCGCCGAAACGCCGAAAGCGCAGACCGATCCATTCGAAGCCGCGCTGGAGCCAGTCGCCCGGCGCATGGAACGCGTGAAGCTCTCGCCAACCTTCGTGCGGGACGCCTTGAACGGGTCCGGCGACGTGGAGTTGAACGAGCTCGCGATGCGCTGGGCGGGCATGCCGAACAAAAACGAACGCGCCGCGTTGCACGAAGTGCTCGATGCATTGACGACCGCGGGTTACTTACAATCGACAGGAGACGAAACGTGGAAAGTCCTTCGCACCGCCGGATGAGCGGATGGCTCGGCTGGACGTTGGCCCTCGCGCTGACGCTACCCGCCGCCGCATCGGCGGCCGCCGCTCCGCAAAACGGAACGTTCGCGCTGCTCGGTGGCACCGCGCAGATCGCTTCCAAAATGACCACGAAGGTAATTGGTGGTGAAACGCACGTGAACATCAAGCAATATGCGACCGGCTCGACGGCCGCGCTGATGGAGTACGACGTCGAAATGCAACGCACGATTCACATGGTCGTGGTGCGCGACGACTTCGCGACGTTCGACCATCTGCATCCGTCTTTCAACACCAGCACCGGCGCGTTTCTCGAAACGATAAAAACCGAGCCCGGCCATCGCTACTACGTCTACGCCGACACGCAACCCAAAGGTCTCGACCGGCAAGTCTTCCGTTTCAACGTTGGTTCGAGCGCAGCTCCGACGATGGGCGTCATGCATCCGAACTTCGCACCGTCGGCCTTGACCCTCAGCGTTGCGCCGTATACGGTCGCGATTTCGAAGGTCACGTTTGCCGCCGGTGCCGAGCACACGCTGCACCTAACCATCGACGAAAACGGAAACCCCGCGAGCAACCTCGGACTCTATCTCGGCGCCCCTGCGCACATCGTATTAATCAACACATCGACCCTGCAGTACGTGCACGTGCACGCCGAGGTCAAACAGGCCAGCGGTATGGCGATGGCCGTCGCCGGACCCGAGATGTCGGTCGACCTTCCCGCGCTACCCGCCGGCACGTACAAAATGTGGATCGAGTTCCGCGGAGCGCACTACGGACTCTACACGGCACCGTTCACGCTCGCCGCCCAGTAGCTACCCGTCGTCACCAAGAAGCGTTTGTGAGGGTGCCTCGCCGAACATGATGCGGTAGTCGTGCGCGAAATGACCCATGTGGCTGAATCCCCAGTCCATCGCGAGGTCGATGACCCGCGTCGCTCGCGCGTCCGCTCGTAGCAAGGCGCTCCGAACCGCACTAAGACGCAGCCGCTTTAAGTAATCCATCGGACTGTATCCCATGATCGCTTCGAACGCATTGATGAGCGAACGCGACCGCATTCCGCAGGCGAGACTAAGATCCAAGAGCGTCACGGTTTCGTCGATGTGTTCGCGCATATATCGTTCGCAGGTGCGAACGGCGGCGTAGCGTCGATTCAAGCAATGCGATCGGTCGACGGCATGTTGGTCGATCTCGTCAAGCAACGTCGCGAGCATCGGCACGAGCATTCCGGTCGCCGCAGGCGGCGGGCCACCTTGATGCGCGGATACGAATTTGATCGCGGCGCGAAAGGCTGCCGCCGCAACGGGGGTGTTCGTCACCTTGGCGTGCGCGAGTTTTTCGATCAAATTGCTCGCGTCCAACGAGCGGGGACACGTTAGATGCAACTCGGGTTGGTCGACCGCGATACCGAACAACGTGATGGCGCCGGTCGTACGGATATCGACTTCATTCCCAAGCGCCAGCGTAGCCGCATCAAAAAGCGATCCGCGCCAGCGCGCGTCGGTTTTCGATTCGACGGCCATCACCCCAGACCGGTGGGGCGCGACCTGCGCGTACCCGTGGAAGGCCAGATTAATATCGCGCGTAGAGATCGTGAGTGGCCCGACCTGAAACACCCGAAACGCGACGTCAAGCTTACCTGGCTGTAGTTGCTCCCAAGTAATCGACGAGGGAACGGTTGAAACCATCCTCGATTGGTCGATGAAGCGCGTTTTTTCGATGGTTTTCAAGCTACAAACAGCTCGGGCACTCTAGCGGCGGCCTACCCTAGCTAGTATAACTTCTCCTGCGACGATGTCTGTTCTATTATGAATGGACTGCCCGCGGTCGCCGTTTGCCGTATCCGGATTGACGCCGGCGTAGCTGCGGCTTTACATTCAGCGAGTAATGTTCGGAAATACAACACTCTTGCGTCGCCGCGCCTATGGCATGACGGCAATCGCGCTAGCTTGGGCGTGTACGTCGCCCCCGGCACTCGCTCAGACGCCTCAGGCCGCGCCGCCGGCATCGCCGGCACCGAGCGCGTCGCCTGCGAGCATTGATCTCAATTCGCTAACTCCCGAGCAGCAAAAGGCGCTGCAGTTAGCGATCATCAAGACGTCGCAAAATCCAGTCGGCAACATCACGGTCGTTCCGTTTCAAAATAACTTTAATTACGGCGTCGGGCCGTACACGCGGTTGCAATACAACCTCAACATCCAGCCGGTTTTCCCAATCATGTTGAGCACCAGCTGGAATCTCATTTCACGCACCATTATTCCGATCGTCAATCAACCGTCGGCCGCGCCACCGGCGGTTTGCGCGACCCCGCTTCTCGGGTGTCCATCGACGATCGGGCTAAGCGACGTGCAGCAACAGTTCTTCTTCGCACCAAAAACCAAGCCGGGTCAAATCATCTGGGGTGTCGGACCGATCTTTCAAATTCCCACCGCGTCGCCAAACACACTCGGCTCGGGAAAATGGTCGGCGGGACCGGATGCCGTCGTCTTGATCATGCCGGGTAAATGGGTTATCGGCGCCCTGGGCACGCAACTGTGGTCGTTTGCGGGCCTACCGAATCGTGCGAACGTGACCTCGAGTCTCGTTCAACCGTTCGTCAACTACAACCTCAAGGATGGTTGGGCGTTATCGACGGCACCGATCATGGCCGTTAACTCGACCTTGCCGGGCACGAAATGGACCGTGCCTGTCGGGGGCGGAATCGCAAGGACGTTTAAGTACAACGATCAGCTGATGTCGGTCGGCCTCTTGTACTACACGAACGTCGTACGCGCGGCCGGCTCTCCGCAAACGACCCTACGCGTTTCGTGGAGTTTGCTCTGGCCGGTGAAGCGCGGCATCGACATTCAGCAATTGCTGCAGGAAGCGAAGTAGCTACCGAAGCGCGACGTACCCGACCACGGCTCCGCCGAGAATAAAGTACACCGGATTGAATTTTGTGCGCATGACTAACGCGAAGGTCAGGATCCCTAAAACCAGCGTCAGCCACCCAGTGATTGCGGTTTTGCCGAACGTGATCAAACCCCCGACTGCCAAACCGATCGCCACCGGCCCGAGCCCTTTTTGAATAGAGTTGCGCCACGGCCAGTTCGCAAGCTTGTTCCATAAACGGCTTACACCAAACGTTAGAATACCCGTCGGCACGAAGAACGCAACGGCGCAGATTAGCGCACCAAGCGGACCGCTCACCATCTGCCCGACTTCAGCCACCATCATCATGTTGGGGCCGGGCGACATCTGACCGGTGCTGTACACGTGCGTGAGCTGTTCGGCCGTCAACCAGTGATGCGTGCCGACGATCAGCACTTTCATCTCCGGGAACGCCGCCATGCCGCCGCCGATCGTCAACAGCGACAGATAGGCGAAAACCCGAGCTAATGCAGGGAGCTGATCCATTCTTCTTCCTCTTGTTCCGGAGTCTCAGGTTTTACGGCCGCCTTGGGAGGCCGATGGATGAAGATCGCAAGTCCGCCAACGGCCAGCAACGTAATCGGCACGCCCCAGTGGAAGTAGTTCACGCCTAAGATCGCTGCCATCACGAGAAATGCGTCGTAAAAACCCGTCAACGACTTTTTGCCGATCTTGAACCACGTGGCCCCGATCAGTCCGACCGCAGCGGCAGCGACGCCGCGTAAGGCGGCCGACGCCAGCGGCCGCGCGTGCGCCTCGGCGTACACCATTCCGGCGGCCGTCATAAAGAAAAACGCCGGCAAACACATGCCCAGCAACGCCACGGTCGCGCCGGCGAGGCCGGCCAGCCGATCGCCGGCAATAATCGCCATGTTGGTTGCATTGAGGCCTGGCAACGTGTTGCTGATCGACGTCATTTCGAGGAACTCGATGTCGTCGAACCACTTCTTTCTTTTGACGAGCGCATCGCGCAGATACGCGACGACACCGCCGCCGAAACTCGTCGCGCCTATCACGAGAAACGTGATGAAGATCTCCCACACCGAGGCTTTGGGCCGAGACGTCGCCGGCGACGTCGCCGGCGTCGTCGCCGCGCTCGTCTGTGCGACGCTCACTCGTGGCCTTGCGGGGCGTTGCCCTTGAGCCGGTACACGAGGCCGGTCTTCGTGGTGCCAAGAAACAGCCACCCGGCCGCGATCAGCTGCAATTTAATGAAGAACTCTTCAACGCGCTGCTTGGCGATCTCGTGGACGTCTTCACGCCGGTCGAACTTCGTCTGATACGCGAATTCACCGCACATCACACTATGATCGCCGAGCGAACGCCACAACGAGATGTTGGCCTTCGATACAATTCCCTTGCCGAAGTTCAACATGCCCAGATCCAATAGCACTTCTTCCACGAGCGTGGAATTGACGAGCTCGACGTTGCCTTCCATCTCGCCGATGAGACCTGCCAGCGCGGGCAGACCGCGTGCGATCGTTTTCAAATTCGTGCGGTCGCCGGCACGAACGGAGCTTAACGGGAAGATACAGTTGTGCGCGTAGAGCAGCCGATAGCCGCCGATCTGGTCTTTGAGCGGAAGCGCTTCGGACTTAAACTTCACTCGATACGGGCCCGCGATATTCGGACGCACGTCGACCGCTGCCGCAGCGTTCATGTCGGAGCTGCGGTACTTGAACACGATTTCCGGATCTTCGATCGGAAAGCCGTCCTGATATGCGGTTCTACGCCGGAGTATGAATGAGTTGTTGTAGAGCCGGAAGTCGGCGGTGTCGACGAACATCACTTCACGGATTTTCGGACGGGCCTTCGTCAAATCGAACGCTTCATACGAAACGCCCTTGACTTTCGTACTCGCCTCCGCGACGAGATCGCTAAACGATTTGAAGCCGCGAACGCTGTAGAAAAACTCCGGCTTCAAGATCAGCTTCGCATCGAAAAACTGTACGCGATCTTGCGGGTTGCCGTCGGCGTACGTCAATGCTCCGTCTTCTGTAACGGCCTTCGATTCCATCAACAATCCTCCTTAAGCCCGTGTGCCCCGCACCAGGCGAACTTCCCTTCGAAAGGTCAGACGCGCAAAAGCACGATCACTAATGCGAGAACGCCGAGCGCCGCCACTAGGAAGCCGACCACTGAGGCCATCGACACGCTCTTAACATCGGGATATAGCAATTTCGTCAATTTGATCTCGTGTTGCCGTTGGATGGCCGCGAACATCAACGACAACAAGCCGATCGCGATGAGCGCTAGAGCGAAAATGCGCGGGCCGAGGTATGACACGTGGGCGTGCCCGGCCCCAGTGGGGATTCCAAAAAAACTGTAGATCGCGAAACCGAAGGTAATGAGCGACGTTGCAGTTCGCACCCACGCCAAAATCGTTCGATCTGCGGCAAGCTGCGTCCGATCGAACGCCAGTTTCGTCGATTGATCGAGCTCCTCGCGGACGGAATCTTTCAACTAGCGAGGCCGCCTGCGAACGTCGCGGCTTCCTCTGCCAGGATAGGCACGCCGAGATACAGCGCGTCCGCACCTTGCGAAACACACAACTTGAGCACGGTAATGATTTCTTCGGGCGTCGCGCCGAGAGCGAGCGCGGCTTTCATGTGCCGCCGCACGCCGGGCGCATACATGTGCGAGATCGACGCATCGAACGCAATGCTGATGAGTTCGACGAATTTCGGAGTAAGAATTCCACCCGTGCAGAACCCCGCACCGGCCGAAACTAACGCGTCGGTCCAACTCGGATCGAGGTCGAAGATCGAGTCCCACGCAGTATTCCAGTTTCCGTTTGCCTTCACTTTGTCGCAGGCCGGCGTTGCAAACTCTTCCGTGCTTCCGAGCGTTTTGCCGGCGGCCGTCGCCTCTTCGATGAGGATCGGTGCGCCTAAAGTCATCGAATGCAATGCCACGATTGCCGCCATCTTAAGCACTTCGAGAATCTCCGCCTGCGTGGCGCCGGCGCGGAGCGCCGACCAAATGTGACGGCGCAATGCAGAGCCGTCCAGGTGGGTGATCGCGGCGCTCAGCCCGACGGCGATCAGCTGATATTCTTTAGCCTGCAGCGTGCCGCTCAGCCATGGATTGACGGTTAAATTGGAATACGCCTCGGTCCAGTCGGAATCGAGATCGCGAAGCAGGTCAAGCGAACGCGCCCAGCCGGCTACGCCCCGGTTATCCATGAAGAAAGTTCACCTCGTGTTGTGCGCCGCACCCATCGTACAGGGAGATTGCGTCTGAGGCTATCCAGAAATGGCAAGGCGAACGGATTGAGCCCGAACCGCGTTAGCATTTTGTAGGGCCCCTCGACGAGCGGCGGAGCGGGCGTGCTACGCTCGACCGCCGCTTGACCTTCTCGCGAGTCGGACGTGGCTTTCGCGCCCTCTATCAGAATTGAACTAAGTCTAGTTCAGTCGTTCACGTTTCGGTAATGCAGTTTCCGCACAGTTTTGAGCGATCTTGCTCAAAATTGTGTATAACTTCCGAGGCGGACTGTCCTCGGGTCGTCTCAAAAGGCGAACGCTCGGGAGTAAACCGTGCTCACATGTGCGACGGCGACGCGGGATCGCAAGATGCGCCGGCTTTTCACATTGCCAAAGCATGAACGAGTGGACTTAGTCTAGTCCGAATTGCACAGGCTGCCGTACCGCCCGCAAGCGCACTTCGCCGGCCCCCGCTAGTTCTTGTTGGGGGTTAGAAACATGCGTCCATGCGGATAATCGAACACGTAATCGAAGTGTTTGAGGAAATCAAAACCCAGCAAGGCGTAGTTTCCGCCGACGCAGCAAGGCTCCCAACTTCCAACCATATATTGAATCGGACCCAAGGTGAGCATCGTCGGGTTGAACGAGCGCTTACTCACGAGCTGATCGCTAAACAGAATATCACTCGGATTGCCGGTATCGAGTATGGCGTTCACCTTCATAGATGTATCCAGCGTCATCGGCACGGTGAGCTTTCCATCCGACAGGTCGACGAAAATAGGCAGGCCTTTCATGCCCGATAAATCCGTGCTTGGGTCGAGGATCGACATCGTCGAATCGTACACGTTCAGTTTTACGATCGCGCCCGCGAAGAAATCGGTCCCAATGAGACCAGCATAGCCCTTCGCATCTAATCCTGAAGAATCGCCGGATTCAAAGTTTTCCGAATAGACGAACACGTTCTGTAGCGTCGCGTTTCCAAAATTGATTGTGCTCGCTTTGCGAAGGCGGTCCTTCGTCATTCCATAGACGGATGCGACGTCCGCCGTGCCCTTCAGCACTTCGACCTTCGCCTTGTCGGCGAAATTGTCGTTAAGGTAGATCGAGTCGGCTCCAGTGTCCAAAATGAACGTACCTTTCACACCGTTGACCGTTGCGTCGACCAAGACGCGGTCGTGCGTCAATGTGATCGGCACAGGCTGGTCGGACGAGAACGTCCAAGACGCCGTAGCCTTCGGCGGGTGCAGCTCTTCGGCAGTAACATCGGCATTGGGCTCAAATTTTACGTTGGTGTTCAGCTCGTCGCTGTCGTCTACGCGGTAGGATGCGACCATCTTCTTTCCCGAAACGACGTCGCCGTACGAAACGATGTGATACGCGGTCTCGTAGGCGCCATCCGGGTCGATGACTGCCTTGACGTACGCCCCCGTTGTTGGGTCGATATAGAGGTCGATCGGATCGCCGAAAACCATCGTGACGCGCACGACCGGATAGCTCTTGCCGTCGACGTTCTTATTGCCTTGAAACGAGCCCGGGAGGCCGCTCGTGCCTTCTTGCATCAGCATTGAATATGAGGCCATCATCTTTGCGGCTTCGCCGTAGATCGGCATCGTAAAGCCGTTTTCGAAGCACTGCCAGAAAACGGAGCCCGTGAAACCGCTATGGAGCGCGACATTGCTCTGTTTAAGCATCGTGTCGGTTTCGTGAAATGCTAAGCCCGCCGAACTGAACGCAACGTCTTCGAGCTTGTCCCCCTTTTTGTCGGTTACCGTGCTCGCGATACGCATCGTCCGGAACGTTCCGTCGCCGAACTGCCATCCGACGTACGCATGATGCTTTTCCAACAGTTGCTGCGCTTGCGGATCGATTTTTTGGTCTTCGGCCCGCGCGGCGGTTGCAGACGTCGCTAGAAGAACTGCGACGGCCAAGAACAGCGAACCAAAACGCTTCACGAGAGCTGCCTCCATAAGAATACTGGCGCTCGCTAGCTTCTGGATGGACGGTTGTGTGCCCTACGGGCTAGGCAGTAACCCGTGAGCCAAGTACGCGCCGCGCGTTTTTGATGCCGATTGCGACGAAGAACAGCACGGTTGCGAAGAGCACGATCGTTGCGCCGCTCGAGGCACGTACGTAGTATGAGAGGTACAGGCCGCCGACGGTGCTGATCGCGCCGAACACAGCCGCCAGCGCCATCATCGGAGAAAAGCGCGACGTCAACTGATACGCTGCCGCTGCCGGCGTCACAAGCAGCGCTGCGACAAGAACGATTCCAACCGCCTGCAACGCCACGACGATCGTGAGCGCGAGCAACACCAGCAACGCGTACTCGTAGCGCGGCGCGGCGATACCGCTGGCCTGCGCGACGACCGGATCGAACGTGGTGTAGAGCAGCCCGCGGAACATCATTACCACGGAAATCGCGACGATTACGCTCAGCGCCACAATCAGCCACAAATCTTGCGGCCCGACCGCCAAGATATCGCCGAACAAAAAACTCTGCAAATCCACGGCGTAGTTGCGCTGCTGGCTCATCAAAAATACGCCGAGCGCGAACATGCCGGTAAACAGCACGCCGATGGTTGTGTCGAGAGAAATCTTTCCGCGACGCGCGACGAAGCCGATGCCGACTGCAGTGATGACCGCGACCACCGCCGCGCCGATGTAGAAATTTAAGCCGCGCAAATACGCGATCACGATCCCGGCGAACGAGGCGTGCGCGATGCCGTCGCCGATGAACGACAGCTTGCGCAGCACCACGTACGTGCCCATCGTCGAGCACAGCAGCCCGACAGCCAGTGCGGCAACGAAGGCACGCTGCATGAACGCGTATTGAAACGGCTCGACCAGCGCCGAGAAACTCACCTACGAACTCCGGGCATGACGGTGCTATTTCGGAATGGCTCGCAAATTCCTAGGCGCTCCAGGTTCTGCTCGCTTTCGATGTCTAAAACGAGGGCATGCAGTTCATTTCGATCTCACGCCGCCTCACCGAGAAATTCAGCGACGCGGAGTTTGCCGAACACATCGAAGCCGAGCGCGAGCGAGTGCGCGTGCTGTACCGCGACGGCGTCGTGCGTGCGATCTGGACGCGCAAAGACGCGGCCGGCGCCGTGATGCTGATCGAAGCGCTCGACGAAACCACCGCACGCCAAGCCGTCGGATCGTTGCCTCTGGCGCAGCGCGAAATGCTCGAAGTGCAGATCGTCCCGCTCGGACCATACCCGGCCTTCTTCCCGCCACAGTAGCTCCGAGCTTCGCAGTTCAGCTGCGGATCTCCGGATGCGTGGAGTGCGCTTCGTGCGGCTCGTGATCGTGTCGCATGTGGCCGTGCGTGTGGGCGTGCTCGCGAATGCCCGAATACGCGCCCGACGCGACGACTTCTGCCGGCGTTCCGATCGCCAACACCTTGCGGTCGAGCACCAGCAAACGATCGAACCAATCGTCGACGCGATCGAGATCGTGGGTCGTCATAACGACCGGCATGCCTCGGTCGACCAGCTCGCGCACCAGCGTTCGCAACGCTTCTTCCGTCGCGGCGTCAACGCCGGTGGTGGGTTCGTCTAGCAATAGCAGACGCGGCTCTTGGGCGATCGCTCGCGCGACGAACACGCGTTGCTGCTGGCCGCCTGAGAGATTGGCGATCGAACGCTCCGCGAGGTGCGACATCTTCACGGCTTCGAGCGCGTGCTCGACGACCTCGCGGTCGTGTGCAGAAAACGATTGCCAGAAGCGCAAGTGCGCGAAGCGGCCCATTGCCACCACATCCCACACGGTAGCTGGAAACGACCAATCGACGGCTTCAACTTGCGGCACGTACGCGATCGTACCGCGCGGCAGCGCACGCGGAGGGCCGCTGAGTACGCACAGTTCGCCCGACGACGGCTGCAGCAGACCGGCCAGCGTTTTGAGCAACGTCGATTTACCGGAACCGTTGGGTCCAACGATGCCGAGCGCTTCGCCGAAATGCACTGTGAACGTTGCGCCCATCAACGCGACAAAATCGTCGTAGCGAACGACTAAATCGCGCGCCGAGACGGCTTCGCCCGGCTCGCAGGTGTGCGCCGACTTCACTTCAGCGCGTTCACGATGATGTTGGTGTCGTATACCAGCATCGACAGATAGTTGCTCACCTGCGGGCTCGTGCCGATCGAATCGTCGTACAGGTTCTCGACGACTTTGATGTTCGACCCTTGCGCGATCGAGTACAGAATTTTCGGACTGTATTCCGGTTCGCTGAAGACGCCGCGCACGTTGTGCTGCTTGGCGAGATCGACGAGTTGCGCGACCTGCTGCGGATTCGGCTCCTGGCCGGGATTGCGTTCGACGAAGCCGAGCGTCGTGATTCCGAAGCGATCGTTGTAGTACTGCCACGCGTTGTGGAAAACGATCATGTAGCGCTGCGACGGCGGAATGGTCGCGATCTGCGCGCGGATGTGCGCGGTCAGCGCGTCGAGTGCGTCATTGTAGTGCATGGCGTTGATGCGAAACGCGTTGGCATCGGCCGGGTCGACGGCGATCAAACCATCGCGAATCTGCAGCACGTAATGTTTGGCGTACTGCGGATCCATCCAAAGATGCGGGTTATCGTTGGTGATCGGCAGCCCCTCACTCGCGATCACGGTCTGCAGCTTCGGCGACGCGGCGTTGCGCAGCAATCGATCGAGCCAGCTTTCTAAACCCGCGCCGTTCTCGACCAGCACTTTGGCCTTCGCGATCGTCGCGACGTCTTGCGGCGTCGGCTCGTAGGTCTCGGGCGACGCGCCGACCGGCACGATGCTGGTGACGCGCACTTTGTCGCCGCCGACACCTTGCACGAACGAGTTAAGCGTGGAGATGGTCGTGACGACGTCGATCTTGCCGTCGACGGATTTATCCGACGATGCGTTCGACGCGCAGCCGGTGGCGCACAACGCGAGCGTCAGCCCAGCAACTGCGAAACGCGCTAGCGACATGTCGCACACGTTCCGGTGAACTCCATGTCGTGTCCGTCGAGTGCAAAACCGCTCGACGCGAGCACGGAGTGCGCGAACTGCTCCATGGCGGTGCAATCGACGTCTTCCACGCGTCCGCACGTTCGACAAATCGCGTGATGGTGATGGTGGTCGGGCTCGCAGTAAATGTATGCCGCTTCGCCCGCGTCGTCGATGCGGGTCGCGATGTCGCCCCGCGATTTGAGGTATTCGAGGGTGCGATAGATCGTTGAGAGCGCGACCTTGGCATCGACGCCGTCCAACTCGTGCTGGATGTCGCCGGCGGTCAGGAAACGCCGTTGGCGATGGAGCACGTTAGCGATCAGCTCGCGCGGACGGGTGGAATATTCGGCTCGGGTTCGCACCCGCCGGTTATTTCGGAATCGTTCGCAAATCCCTGGCTAGGGGTTCGGCGTATCGATCGGTTCGGGCGATGGCGTCGGCGGCGGCGTCGGCAGCTTGCCGGCGCACGATTGCATCGCCGGCGTTACCGCGTTGGCGAACTGGTCGCGCCAGTATGCCGACGTTTCGGTGTAGGTGGGCAACGCCATATTGAAGGCGGCGGCCCGCGCTTGAATCTTCGGGATGACGGGCGCAATGATCACCGGGATGGTGCCGTTCTGATCGTTGATCGTGGCGGCGATCGCGAGCCAGGCTTGGGCGAGCTGGGCCTGCGCCACTGCCGTGGCGGCCGGGGGGCACGGCGCGTACAGCTTGTTCGTCAGGTTCGCCCGCAGCACGAGCCCGGTGGCCGTCGCGGCGTTGATCTGCGCGAAAAGCGGCGCCTTGTCGGTGTCGTTCGCGCAGACGTGGTCGAGCACGTTGTGCTCTTCTCCAAGCGCACTGAGCGTGTCGCCGAGCTCGCTTAGCTGCTGCCAGATCGCATTGTCGTTGCCCGGCGGATGGCGCTCGAAGCCTTGAATCTGGATCTGATAATCGTCGATCATGCGGCCATTGCAGCGGTTGGCAGCGGCAACTTCCGACTGCGCCGAGTGCGACGAATGAGCTGTGCCGGCGCCCGCAACGAGCGGTGCGGCCGCGACGAACGCGGCGAGGATGAGAGCAAGTCTGCGCATTTCGGTTGAAAGGTGCCCACCCGAAAGCGTATAATCCTCCGACGCCGACCCGTGGGGATGTAGCTCAGCTGGTAGAGCACTTGCTTCGCATGTAAGGGGTCAGGAGTTCGAGTCTCCTCATCTCCACCAATCGGAAACCCGCATGAACGTTGATGTTTGTGCGGGTTCTTTCTTGCTCGCCGATGACGGCGACGATAGCGATGTAGCTTATTTTGTAGCTTGAGCGTTTTTGACGTCTGTGAACTCTCGAAAAAGTGACCTCTTGGCAATGCTGGTCTACCGCGTCATAGGGCGGGCTGGTTGAAAAGCGGGCGCGCTGCCCGAGACGCAAAGTCGAGGCCGAGACGATCGCAACAGTCTCAGGTGACGATGCGCCGCTATGCCAAGAGGAATCGAATGTGAGTTCGATTCCAATTATTGTCATCGAGTACGGAAACGTGTTGCCGCCTTGGCTTTTCGGTGCTTCGTTTGTCTCGTCTCTTGCGAGGGATGCGCGACGATGAGGTGCACGAGGCGAGTCAGCCTACAGCGGATCAAAACGCCCAGTTCACGGCACAATTTGAGAAGGGGTGACTTAATCGAAAACCAACGTTTAGCTCAGACATTTTTCGTGGCGCACGTCCGCGGTTGCGCACACGGAGCCCGATTGCCCACACCGAGCCATCGCCAGCACCCGAATCTCCGCGCCGAGTGCGCTGCTAGAATACACGTAAACATCGGCGCTTACCATTATCGTTAAAGGGTCCCGCGTCGGAGAATCCAAGTCGCCACTAGAGGGTTTGACCGGCTAACGGAATCTGGGAGGCAAAAGTGGAGCACTCAACGCCCTTTGTCGTCAGCTTGAAACGGGCCGAATATGACATAAGCTCACGCGACGAGCTGGGGCTAGAACTCGAAGATACATACACCCACTCTAACGTTATCCTGGACGTATCAGCCGTGAACTATATCGACTCCACCTGCCTATCAAGGTTGGTGGCGATGAGAAAGCGACGGGAAGAGAGCGGCTTCCGCCCCGTCCGGTTGGTGCTGACTTCAATCCACGTGCGCCATTTGTTCAAGATCTTGACATTCGACGAGATTTGGCCAATCTACGAGACGCTGCAAGCAGCTCTAGAAGACGCATTGGCCGAAGGCAAAAAAGACAAGCCAACGACCAAGTGACTTCGCATAGCTCCGCATGCGCGTATGCGTTAAGACGCCTTGAGAGCGCCTGCATCTCGAATCAAATCCCTACCGGGAGGCTTCTGGTGCGACCTTGCGGCGGGGCATGCTGTCCATGAACTGGACGACTTGCCAGAAGCCTATAAGACCTACGAAGACACGACGACGGGCAGTCGCGCTCTTACCACGTTTCCTTTCTCGAATCGCGTCACATCGATATAGGCGCAAAGCTGCGAGACGATATATAAGCCACGCCCATTTTCGCTGGTGTTCGGCGGCATGATGGATCGCCACAAAGAGGTCGCCGGCATCAACCACTTCCAGCGTCATGCCGCCTCGTCCATCGGACGCCACGCGAATTTGGACTGGACCCCGCAGCATGACGAATAACATTAGCGACCAATTCCAAGAACACGATCACTGAACTCTCATAATCGGAGTCGGAAGTACATGAAGCGCGTAAGAACACAACGAAAATTATGGCGCTCGGAGAGAGCCTCTGCTGCCTCTGCCGTTTGAAAATGCCAATTGGGTGCAACCATAGCTCCTCGACTAAAAGGCTCCGGAACGCTCATTGTGGTTGACCGTAACCTATTTACCCTTTCGAGACTCTCGGTGCGGCAAGGTCCAGAACAACGTCGCTGTGCGGTTCAATCCGATCTGGTTCGAGTTTCTGTTGATCTGCGCGACCTATTGTGTAATTGCCTCCCTGGAGCAAGTGGGCCCGACGATCGATCGACCACCTGATTGGTAGAGTCGCGCACCCTGCAGCATGCCAAGCGGACTACGTTTACCGAGCACGATCCCATCCCCATTTCAGCATGGGGCGCTACCGAACCAGATCCCAAGCAACTGCGCTGAGGGCAGTGTGTCCCGCCACCATATTTTAGGCCCTCAAGAGATGTGTTTCTGTCCGAAATCGCGCTTAGGGACTGCTGTTAGCGCCCGCTTTACAGTCGAGTCGCATACCGCCTCAGCGACCGTGGGGCGCGGACCCGACGACGTGAGACTAAGAAGAATGGGCGCGTCGAGGCCTCGACTACAATCTCCAGATTTCTTCAGCGATTCTTAGCCGTAAGCGCCAAGTTGTTTTTTCCGCACAGATTTTTCACGATGTGAGTAACGTGCGCTTCAGCGTTCCACCTCCGAGTTACCGGTACGTTTAATGATGCGTTTGTAGGGTAGACTTACCGGCAAGCGGCAACGGAGGGGCCTTTATGGAACAGAATGGCGACTCTTGCAGTCGCTTTATTGATACTGCTCAATTCGACTCGTTGTTCTTGCGGAAGTATCACGTGGCGTATTCGATCGCGCTGCAAATAACCCAAGATGTACCAGACGCCCAAGACATAGTCCAGGTCGCTTTTTGCCGCCTATGGGCGTCGCGGCGGACCATTCGAGGTCGTGTCGATATCTGGTTAGCAGCGGTTGTCAGAAATGCTGCTCTCGACATAGTTCGAACACGTTCACGGGGTGAGATCACTTACTCGCACAAGGATGATGAAGGCGCATGTCACGCCGCTAGTGCTGAAGATGAGGCACTGCTTGATATGGAGTCGCTCTGGATCGCCGCGGCTCTAGAAAGCCTGTGCGTTACGGACCGCAAGTTACTCCAGGAGTCGTTTTTTGAGCGTCTCTCTCACTCGGCAATTGCGAATCGGAGCAAGTTGCCCCTCGGAACTGTCAAGTCGCGAATTCGGTCCAGCCTTAAGAAGCTTCGGCATCTAATGCAAGCGGCTTAATCCGCGAGTCTGCGTAACCGCCCCGATACGGGGACGCGTGCGTCTACGTTTCCGGAGGCGAAGACTTCCCGTACGGGATGAAGACGCAGAAACGCGCGGGGCTGGTCGGCAAGATCACTGGCAGCGGCGCGAATCCGGGCGACGGCACATCTCTCCGATCACTTCGAAACCTTCATCCCGAGCGGACGCGCGGTCAACCCAACCACGCGTACGAACTCGGATTGCGTCGGCGTCAAACCCGACATCGCAACACCGCCGCCGCTACACCGGCAACGCCGTATATCGTCATCCTTCGCAAAAAACTCGCTGCGGCTACCCACCCCGACGGGCTTTTAGCGACCTTATCGATTGTTCACCAAGTCTCGGGACTCTCTTCTAAGGCAATGAAATGCCTCGCTCCGCTCGTCGCCTTCTCATGCGCCGGTGACAGCGCCGCATAGCCCGATGCTACGCGCAGGTCAATTGGCCCGCGTAAATCGGCTGCACGAATATTGGTCGTCACTAGTGGTTTAAAGATCGCGCGCATTCTAGGCGAATTCTGGAGCCAGTGGCCGATCAGGGGCTGCAATATCTCGAGACCAAGGATCTGAGCAATCGCGGATAATGCCGTCCCTTTCCATTATCAGATGCGTTTAGTTCGCCGGGCAAAGAAACACATTCGCGACGCTCGCGCCTCACCTTATTAGTCGCGAGGTGCTTACAGCCTCTGGTCGGGTATACCCGACATATGAGTGAGCAGGCGCGAGCCCATCAACCCAGCGAGAAAGCGGGCGAGACAGTTTCGCTCACGCAGACCGAAGAGCGCCAAGTTCGCGAACGGACCGGCTTGCGCGCCGCGGTTGTGTTCGAATCGGTGCGCCGCGAAGGCAAAAGCGAGTTAGAACGGGCGCCTTGGTCATTGGCCTTTTCCGGCTTGTCAGCCGGCTTATCAATGGGGTTTTCGCTTGTGAGCATGGGTTTGCTGCGAGCCGCGCTCCCCGATGTTCGTTGGCATATGCTTATCGAAACGTTCGGCTATTGCGTCGGCTTCATCATCGTCGTGCTCGGGCGACAACAACTCTTCACCGAGAATACGGTTACGGTCATCTTGCCGCTGCTGGACGATCCCCGGAAAAACAGTGTCGCGCTGAAAGTTGCGCGACTCTGGGCAATCGTGCTGGCGGCAAATCTCGTTGGTGCGGGCATATTTGCCTTCGCGCTGGCGCACATTGATGCGTTCGATCCGGCCACGCGCTCGGCGTTTGCCTCGCTCGCGCACGAAGCGGCCGGTTCCGCATTTTGGACGACGGTCGTGCGCGGCATATTCGCCGGCTGGCTGATCGCGATGATGGTGTGGCTATTACCAGGTGCCGACGCGCAGCGGCTATGGGTGATACTAATCATTACCTATTTGGTGGGACTCGGCGGATTCAGCCACGTCGTTGCCGGGTCGGTCGAGACGCTGTACGGCGTCGCGATCGGAACAATCTCCTGGGCGGCCTATTTCGGAGCGTTCTTGCTACCGGTCTTTATCGGCAACGCAATCGGCGGCGTCCTGTTCGTTTCGATTCTTAACTATGCGCAGCTCGCGCCCGAAAACGCTGGAGATTGAATCGCGCCATAATCCGACTGCCGCATCAATGGTGCATACTTATGCCGTTACACGCCAAAATCGCACGCCGTCCGGATTCGCGACCTCAATCAGTTAGTTCCTCGCATCGCTGCACTGACAGCACACGGCTTAGGTGCGGCAGTTATCTATCGGCCGATCTCGGCGATTTGATCCGTCTCGAGTAAACACTTAAGCGCCGTATTCGGCGCTAACGGGGCAATGGCAACATGATGGTTATTTCTTAATCGCTCGACACGTACATTTGGAGCGTGCCTTGCTTGCCGTGCGGATCGTTACCGTGTATGTGCACGCTGCCCCAGGACGAAGCCCTTTCGCCGAGTAGTATGAACCTTGTGGGTTGAAGGCAGCGAACGTTATGCGAACGAGATCTCGGTAATCCGTCTTTCGCTTCCAGTGGCCCTTATTCGATTCTTTCCGCCCATACACTTCGAAGTACTGATTCTGACCTGCGTATTCGAAATACAGGTAGGTCGGAGCAACGATCGGCTTCGAGCGAGCATCGGTAGTCGATTGGTGAACAGCGCTCGACGTCGGCGGTGTGGTTCCAGTTTTCGACGCTCCGGAGCAGCCGCCAAGAGTAATTTCGAGAGCCGCCGTTGTGATGCGAAGCGTTGCATGTGGTCGTCGGCATCAGAGTTTGCGGGAAAGCTATTAAGGTTGGCGTTAACTCGGCGTGAAGGTCAGAAGAATCCGAAAGCTCGAACGCAATCGTCGAAAACTATTAGTTCTGGTCACCTCATCGGCGCCCAGTGCATGGTTGAGACTCCACATTCCTACGCACCTAGCCGCCGTCTCACGAGCTTACTCAAGCGGAGCACCTCAGCCAACGGTCGGAAAGGCTCCGATCGCCGGCACGCTGTCGTGCCATCGAGCATCCGGAGTCGTCCGTCGTAAAAGCGGCCTGGGAGGCGGCTTCCGAATCGGGGCGGCACCGTCTAGTACTATTGCCGTGCTTGTGCCGATCCACGGCACGGCGCGTGGGATTGAGGACGCCACGCGCAGAGAAGCATGCGGCTGGCTCGACACAGCGTATTTGAACGGGCAGAGCCTCGGCTTTTCGCTTCCCCCCCGCGTGCTAGAGCTTCTACCGCAAACATCGTATTATTAGCGCGAGGACAGGGAATGGCAAAAGCCCTGATGGCGGAAGACGCCCGCACGTCGCCGTCCGATCCAAATCAGCTGCGGCGGCGGTTCGACATGGTTGGGAGTCCTGAAGTGGGGTTACGAATAGCGGATAACCTTTTTTATCGGACACGTTGGCACTGCGCCGACGACTCGAGATCGCAAAATAGCATTGCACCGGTCGAACTGAATCGATTCCGCCCCGCAACGGCATCTGAGCCGCATGAAGAGCGCAACCGTTCGTGCGGGACGCGTTGCAAATTAATCCGTTGAGCCATAGCCGTTCATTGAAGAAATACGCGCAACGAACGCGCTATTTATAGTTGTGTGTTCGCCATATTTGCTGCGAATCGAACAGCAGCGCATGCTTTAGGCGTAATGACGGGCTGATCTCCACCGGTCATTAGGTTGCACATTTGATGACGATCGAGCGCGTCGCTCAGAATACTTCGGCGACTACCGCTCGACCTAATGGAGGTTACCAACGGGTTAATTGAAACGCAAAACGGTCGCACGAAGGCCTCTATCTTTGGGACGCGTGAAAGCGGACAACTACGCGCGCGCGTGCGCGCAAGACCTGCGTCGTTGGCCAAAGGCCGTCAATGCATCAACAGGACGGTGTTAGGGTCTTAGTCGACTGCATCCAACATAGACCAAGCGATGCCGCTTGCCAAGGCCTCAATCTCAAGAGGACGGTTTAAGGTGGTTTACTCGGCCTGAATCGGAACATAGATCAGGCGACTCCGCTCTCATAGCCGCGTAGGGTCTGCGCTCATGGGGCCTGTCATTGCCGTATTACCGGCCGCGTGCGGCTCACTCCAATCAATTGCGGCCTGCTTTCGTAACATTCGTCTCGGCACGGCGTTCACTCGCGCGGACGTCGACCGAGCACTGCTTCTCGTTCCATCAGTTACGGACTGCTCTATCTCGGTGGAACATTCGCAGCGGAAGCCTTGCGCCATCCTGCCGATTACGGGCGTGATGCTGCCATACGCGTGGCACTGTGGTCAATGGATGAGTTATTGGCGAACTGTCATCAAGCTGGATGCCCTGCATCTTGATCGCACGTAAAATGTGCGCCTCACCTCTGTCAGGTGGCCAGCCTCTACATGCGAGCTTTGTAGGTACGAAACTCTGCCAGTCCCTTCCGAGAATACGTGGCGCTATGCAGCTGCGGAGATGATTGACACGTTCTCATTTATCTACCGAGGTTTTCTAGTCAAGTAGAACGATAGCGCTCCGTTTTGAATCGCGCTAAATTATTGTTCGATGCGATTATGTACTGGCCCGCGTAGAACAGGACCGGCACCATTCCCTATGAAGGTCAAACGCTCAAGCAATTTCTTCACTCATGAGGACATCCAGGCTACTAAAATCGTGCAGCATGATTTCTCAGAACGGAGCCGGCTCTGCAACAAAGGTCAACGATTCATTATTTTTTTGGATCTCTCCATGATTCGCGCCACTCGGGTAGCCAATCAGAGCGAGATCGCGAAGATCGCGCCTTCACCCGTTTCATCCTCAATGCCGCCCGAAACGTACAGCGTCCTGCCATCGGGAGAAAAAGCTACATTGCTAGTCGCTGTATTTCCGGCCGACAGTCGCTGCAAAAGATCGCCGTTCGCGCCGTAGACGAGCACTTCGCCGGCTCCGTGATTCGCGACGTACAATAATCCGTCCGAGTCGACGGAAATGCCGTCAGGAACTCCTGCGCCGGTCTCTCCGGCGGGAACATCAGCAAGCAACGAACGCTCGCCGAGGGAGCCGTCTACACGCACCGAATACCACCACAAGCGCCGAGCGGTGCTTTCTCCGACGTACAGCCGGCTGCCGTCGGGCGAAAGTGCGACTCCATTGGAATAGGCGATGTCCTTGGCAACCAGCCGAATGCTTCCGCCGCGGTCGACGCGATAAAGGCGACCCTGTGGATCGTCCGGCATCGTTTTCGGTGTTGACTTATAGCCGGAGTCCGTAACGTAGAATCCGCCGCGGTGGAAGTCGAGGGCGACATCGTTCGGATACGTCAGCCATCTGCCATCCACACGCGATGCGACAACACTCGTGGTGCATCCGCTCGCGTCGAGCCGCAGAATCGCGCCCGTGCTCGACATAACGATGTGCGATCCGTCGGTTTCTATTTTATGACCGTTCGCGTCGGGTACGTGCGCCCAAACGTCCGCGGCCCGTGCACCTGGCTCGAAGCGCGAGACCGTGCCGAGAGCCGTCATCGAAAAATACACCGTTCCGTCAGGAGCCACGACGACTCCCTCGGTATACCGATCGGTGCGTAGCAACATGCGAGACCCGCTCATGCTCATTGATTCCCGCTAGACGTCGCGACGAACACTCGAATGTATGTTTTCTCGCCCGCGAAGCGGGGAATACATGCGCTATTCCTTCAAAATGAGAATCGGTAGGTGATCGACTTGGTCCGGCATGAACCGCGTGAAGAGTCGACCAAGCCCAGTGCTCCTCTAAATCCATTCGAACGTCTTGAGCGAGACGCTGAAGACGTCGACCTCGATGTTCGTGAGGGCCGGTTTGGACGTTGGCTGGCGCTGGCGGCCGGCCTTTCGAGTGCATTGAGTGGGCTCGAAGTCGGATACGAACATTACAAGGGCAGTTACAGCCGCCGGATTATGTATACGCCTGTGGTCTTGAGCACGGCGCTGTTTGCGGCGGGGACGATAAGCTTCTACAACCGGCGCGCGTCTCGCACACTCTTACCCTTCGTATCGGCTGTAACCCTCGCGGACTGTGCAGTCGGATTTTATTTTCACGTTCGCGGCATCGCCCGAAAACCTGGTGGGTGGCGATTGCCAATCGTTAATATAGTGATGGGGCCGCCGGTGTTCGCTCCACTGTTATTTGGTGTGAGCGCATACCTCGGGCTCGTGGCCGCTTTTTTGCGCCGCGACGATGGTAATGGCCGAAGTTTGCCCCGGCCTGCATCTTCGACGCATTGGGCAAAACGATTCGCGGTAGAACACGAGCCAATTTCGTGGGAGCAAGATCTTCGCGAAGGCCGATTTCAACGGTGTATGATCGTCGCGACGATTGCTGCAACGTCTCTAAGTGGCTTCGAGGCTTGGTACTCGCACTACAGGAACAATTTTCGGTACCCCGTGCAATGGACGCCCGTGATCCTGACGCCGATCGTCGTAGCGACCGGCATTGCTGCGCTACGTAGCGTGCGGGTCGCCCAGACCGCATTGCCCGCCGTTTCAGCGCTCGCCGTGATAGATGGCGGCATCGGTTGCTTTTTTCACGTGCGCGGAACGCTGCGGCGCGCCGGCGGATCGAAGAACCTTCTCTATAACATTATCTATGGTCCGCCAATATTCGCTCCGATGCTGTTCGCGGCCAGCGGCGCACTCGGTATTCTGGCCAGCTTACTGCGCCGAGGAAAAAGACGTTGAAGAAAACCTCTAGCGAAGCGGATCGCCGTCCTACTGATCCGGACAGCGGAGCGCCGATCGGACCCTTACCGCAACCCGGATACTATCCGAAATTCCAAACCCTCTCGCAGCAAAAGTTTTGGGATGCCACGACGCGTGAGGTCGTGCTCGATCGCGTCGAAAACGTCCCGGATATCCGATTCTTCGACGCGCGACAGGCGAAGCTGCTCGAAGCCATTTGCAATTGTATTCTCCCGCAGGACGATCGCGATCAGGCGCATCGGATAGCGATCGTTCCGCAGATCGATCGACGCCTCTACGAGGATTCGCACGACGGCTATCGTTTCGAACAAATGCCGCCCGACCGCGAAGCTTACACCCTTGGGTTGGAGGCCATCGAGCAGATTTCGCACGCGCTGCACGAACGCGGGTTCGTGGAAATCGGTACGGTCGAGCAAGAAGCGATACTCCGCTCGCTGCATCAGGGCAAACCCTCCGGGGCGCACGAGATTTGGAATCGGATGCCGGTTCACCGCTTCTGGATGCTGCTCGTGCAAGACTGCGCGGAGGCGTACTACGCGCATCCGTGGGCGTGGGACGAGATCGGTTTCGGCGGACCCGCCTATCCGCGCGCGTATATACGCTTGGAACGTGGCGAGCCCGAACCCTGGGAAACGGCGGAAGAGCGCTACGCATGGCGTTCTCCCGCTTCGTCGATTTCGGGAGAGTACGAGCCGGTCGCCGGTACGTGGGAACACGCCGATTCGCCTGGGCAAGGTGGCACCCATTGAAGGCACCGTTACTTGGAAAATTCCGATCGTCCGACGACGCGTCGCACCGGCTCGGAGCGCTTCAGAAAATCCACACGCCAATGCGACGCTTCGCGCAAGGCGAGGAAGTCGACTACGTCATCGTGGGTGTCGGCGCGGGAGGCGGTGTCTTATTGCAGCGCTTGGCGCGTGCTGGGTTTCGCGTAATCGGCTTCGACGCGGGACCGTTTTGGGACACGGAACGCGACTGGGTCAGTGACGAGAAGGGCTCACACAAACTCTACTGGACTGAAAAGCGCGTAACCGGCGGCGAGAATCCGCTTGCGCTAGGCGCGAACAACTGCGGACAAGGCATCGGAGGCGGAACCGTGCACTGGGCCTCGTTCACGCCCCGACTTCATCCCTCCGATTTCCACACGTACTCCCTCGATGGAGTCGGCGTCGATTGGCCGATCTCGTATGCGGACATCAAGCCGTATTACGAGTTGATGGAGCTGGAACTTCCGGTATCGGGGCCGGCGTACTATCCCTGGGGCGATCCTCACGGATATGCCTATGGTCCACATCCGATGGGAGGCGTGGGCGACGCGCTCATTCGTGGGTGCACGCAGTTGGGCATCGGCGTCTCCGCCGGCGGTCCGGTCGCGATTCTCGAGGGATCGCGCGGCGATCGGCCGCATTGCATCTACCGCGGCTTTTGTATACAAGGTTGTAAAGTCGGAGCTAAAGCGAGCACGCTGATCACGCACGTCCCGGACGCGCTCGCTAACGGAGCCGAACTTCGTCCGAACTGTATGGTCGCACGCATCGATATCGGTCGCAACCGGCGTGCGATCGGCGTGACGTATATCGATGCGGAAGGGCGCGAACGGTTTCAGAAAGCCAAAGCCGTCGTCGTTGCAGGTTACTCGATCGAAACACCACGGCTCCTGCTCAACTCGGCGTGTACCGGATTCGAAGCCGGCCTTGCAAATTCGAGCGGCACGGTAGGTCGCTACTTGATGGCGCAAGCGGGGAACGTGGTCATGGGGCGTTTCGAGCAGCCGGTTCGCATGTATAAGGCTCCGCCGGCGAACGCGCTGACCGAGGAATTCTACGAAACCGATCCGCAGCGCGATTTCGCGCGCGGTTTCGCGATCCAGACCGTCGGGCCGCTGCCGATTGCCTTCGCTAAACAGATGGCGGTCGCCAAAGGCGCTTGGGGGTGGGGATTGCGCCGCGTCATGATGGACTACAACCATTGGGCCGCATTCGGACTGCTCGGCGAGATTCTTCCGCACGCCGACAACCGCGTGCAACTGGCCGATGAACGGGATCGCCACAGCCTGCCCGTCGCGAAAGTCACGTTCAACTTACACGATAACGACAAGAAGCTCGTCGCATTCGGCAAGAAGAAAACCGAGGAAGTCATGTGGGCGGCCGGAGCCCAAGAAGTGGTACAGGAGACGCGCTACGCGCACCTCGTCGGTGCGGCACGAATGGGTTCCGATCCAGCGACGTCGGTGGTCGATCGATTCGGTCGAACGCACGACGTTGCGAACCTCTTCGTTTGCGACGGCAGCATCATGCCGACCCAAGGCTCGGCCAATCCCGGTTTGACGATCATGGCCCTGTCGGCGCGCATCGCTGATTACATTATTCGCGAAGGTAACGATATTTTCGCAAGCGATGTGCGCAACATGGAAGCGCCGGTTTTCCATCGCGATCTCTCGCCGCCCGATACCTGGGGGCATGGAATGCCCCGCGTGTAGTTTCCGCTAGCGGCGGATCGTAGTAAGGCGTAAGACGGCGACGATTTAAAATCTGCCGGAACGCGGCGAATCGGCCGGTTGGCTGCAAGTTTTGAGGCCAGTGAGTTTGGGAACATAAACATATAAGGTTTAGGTGTAATTGTATGGCAACAACTGCCGATTTTTTATTGCAACGATTGGTCGACTGGGGTTTCTATCGAATTTTCGGTTATCCGGGAGACGGCATCAACGGGATTATGGGTGCGTTCGATCGGATCGGGGACAAACTCCGATTCGTCCAAGTGCGGCACGAAGAAGAAGCTGCTTTCATGGCGTGCGCGCACGCAAAATTTACCGGCGAAACGGGCATCTGCTTGGCGACGTCGGGGCCGGGCGCCATTCATTTGCTCAACGGTTTATACGATGCCAAAATGGATCACATGCCGGTCGTCGCAATCGTCGGACAGGCTGCCGTTAGCGCACTCGGCGGCTCGTATCAGCAAGAGGTCGATCTGCAAGTGCTGATGCAAGATGTCAGCGCCTATACGTATACGGTTTCGAGCCCGGCCGCCATGGGCCACATCATCGATCGGGCGGTGCGCACCGCGGCAGCGTATCGAACGGTTACGTGCGTGATCGTTCCTAAGGATATCCAAGAAGAAGACGCGGTTTCGGTTCAGCCGCACAAGCACAATATGGTCCCGAGCGGAGTTGGATATTCGGCTCCGATCGTCGTACCGCAAAAGGCAGATCTCGAACGCGCTGCCGATATTCTAAATGCCGGCACGAAAGTCGCGATGCTGATCGGTGCGGGCGCGATAAACGCTGCCGAAGAGGTGATGGCCGTTGCCGACCGCTTGGGTGCCGGGGTCGCGAAAGCGCTACTGGGCAAGGCCGCGTTGCCGGACGATCTGCACTACGTGACCGGGACGTTGGGTTTGCTCGGAACGCACCCCAGCTACGAGATGATGAACGAATGCGACACCCTACTGATGGTTGGCACGTGCTACCCCTATTCAGAATTTCTTCCCAAACCCGGCCAGGCGCGAGGGGTGCAGATCGATATCGACGCGCGGAACATCGGGCTACGGTTCCCGACCGAAGTCAATCTCATCGGGGACAGCGCTCGGACGTTGTCCCAGTTGTTGCCGCTGCTGCACCAGAATCCTGAAACGGAATGGCGTGAAAAGATCGCCCATGGCAGACGGAACTGGGAACGCGACGAACGCAGGCGGTCGCGCGTTGAGGGCAAAGCGCTCAATCCGCAGTTGGTGTTTTGGGAACTGAACGACCGTCTTCCGCATAACGCGATTTTAAGCAGCGATGCCGGCACGTCCACCAATTGGTTCGCACGCAACATTCACATTCGTCGCGGTATGAAAGCATCGTTGTCGGGAGGATTGGCAACAATGGGCGGTGCGGTTCCGTACGCGATCGCGGCGAAATTCGCATTTCCCGATCGAATTGCCGTGGCGATGACCGGAGACGGAGCAATGCAGATGAACGGCAATGCGTCGATGCTGACCGTCAAGAAATATTGGAAGGAGTGGGGCGATCCGAGGCTCATTTTCCTGGTGCTCAACAACTCGGATCTCAACCAGGTGACCTGGGAGATGCGCGTCGAGTCTGGTAACCCGAAGTACGAAGCTTCTCAAAATCTTCCGCACTTCAACTACGCGCACTACGCCGAGTCGCTCGGACTCTGTGGCATTCGAGTTGAGAAGCCCGAGGAAGTCGGGCCGGCTTGGAATCGTGCCTTAGCCGCCGATCGGCCGGTAATCTTCGATGCGGTCGTCGACCGAGACATTTCGCAGCTGCCGCCGCACATCACCCTCGAACAGGCGCACAATCTGTTTTCGGCAATGGTGCAAGGCGATCCGGATCGGGACGGCGTGGTCCGCGATACCATCAGCACCGTGCTTGCGACCGTGCTTCCGAACCGGAGCGAGAGCTAGAAAACGAATGACCATCGCCTTGGCTCGACGTTGCGAGTACCCTATAGAAGCGGTTGACGTACGGGCCTACACGGTGCCGACCGACGGCCACGAATCCGACGGAACGCTGGAATGGGATGCGACCACGTTGGTGTACGTGCAGGTTCATTCCGGCAACGTCACCGGTATCGGTTATACCTATGCGGACGTGTCGACCGCGAAGCTCGTTCACTCGCTCTTAGCCGGCGTGCTCGTTGGAAAAAACGCCATGGAGACTGGGTCGCGCTGGAACGATATGTTCCACTCGATCCGCAACCTCGGGCGCGATGGTATCGCGTCGATGGCTATCTCGGCACTCGACATCGCACTCTGGGATTTCAAAGGGAAGGCGTTGGACTTGCCCGTGTGCGTGATGCTTGGATCTGCACGCGAAGCCGTGCCGGTGTATGGGAGCGGAGGCTTTACCTCATATACGCTTGAGCGTCTATGCGAGCAGTTGGGCGAATGGGTCAGCGCGGGCATTCCGCGCGTGAAGATGAAGGTTGGGCGCGATCCGCACGCTGATGTTCGGCGCGTTTCGGCGGCGCGCCGCGCGATTGGCGACGAGGCGGAGCTGTTCGTGGATGCAAATGGAGCCTACTCGATTCAACAGGCGCTACGCCAAGCGGAGCAATTTTCGCAGGCTCGTGTCACGTGGTACGAAGAGCCCGTGTACCATCAAAATTTCGATGGGCTAAGCATCGTTCGGAGAGGTGTGCCCGCAGGCATGGATGTCGCCGACGGTGAGTATGGGTACGGGCTCTATCACTTCGAGCGCATGTTGCGAGCCGCGACGGTTGACGTACTGCAAGCGGATGCGACGCGCTGCGCCGGCTTCAGCGGGCTTTTAGCCGTGGACGGTCTCTGCCAAACGATGATGCAGCCCCTGTCGACGCACTGCGCTCCATACGTTCAACTGCACGCTGCGGCGGCTTGCAAGCAGCTACGCCATATGGAGTACTTTTTTGACCACGTACGGATCGAGCGAATGCTGTTCGACGGACCGGCCGAACCGGTCGACGGCAGCCTTCACCCGGATCTTAGCCGGCCCGGGATCGGCTTGGAGCTCAAGCGTTCGGACGCCGAGCGATATGCGGTTTGACGTAATGCCATGCATCGCATCGTAATCGTGGGCGGCGGCTTCGCCGCGGTCGCCGCCGCTCGAGAATTCGAACGTCGTTCCAGTCCGCGCGATGTACGATTGACGGTGATCAACCGCCAAAATTACATGCTGTTCACGCCCATGCTGCCCGAGGTTGCGAGCGGTTCGCTCGATGTACGCGACGTTACTCAGCCCTTGCGAGCGCTACTGCGCGCATCGCAATTCGAACTGGGCGAGGCGATCCGAGCCGATCGAGAAGCTCGCACCGTTTCCGTACGCCACCCCTTGACGCACGATTGCAAGACGGTTGCGTACGACCAACTCGTACTCGCGGTCGGTTCGAGCAGTTCGACGATGGGCGTGCCGGGTGTTGAGAAATTCGCGCTGGCGTTTAAGACGATCGCCGACGCCGTCCACGTGCGTAACCGTGTTCTAGGAGCGCTAGAGGTGGCCGCGAGAACGCACGATTTGGTCGAGCGCGACCGCTTGCTGCGATTCGTCATCGTGGGCGGAGGATTTACCGGCGTTGAAGCCGCCGGCGAACTGCAAGGATTCTTGCGGTCGGTGTTACGGTACTTTCCGGAAATCGACCGGGGTCGTGTCGAGGTGGTGTTAGTCGAGAGCGGCCGCGGATTGTTGCAACATCTGCCGGAGAAGTTTGGCAAGAACGCAGCGCGCTCGTTGTCGCGACGAGGCGTACGCATCAATTTGGGCGACGACGTTGCCGCGGCGGACGGCCACGGTTTGGAGCTGAAGGACGGCAGACGCTTCGAGAGCCGCACGATCGTGTGGTCGGCTGGTGTCGAGCCTGCACCGTTCGTGAAAACGCTCGGCATCGAAACCAACGAACACGGAGCGGTTACAGTGAACGGCGACTTTTCGGTGCCTGGCGCGCAGGATATTTGGGCGCTCGGCGATTGCGCCGCCGTTCCGCGCCGCCGCGGTGGTACGTACGCACCGTTGGCGCAAAACGCGACCCGCGAGGGCCCGTTGGTAGCACGAAACGTGCTCGCCGCGCTGCGGGGGAAAACGACTCGAAACTTCAGGTACCAAGAGCTCGGACAAATGGCGTGCCTCGGCGATCGCCAAGCGTTGGCCGAATTGCCCGGCGGGAAACTGCTTGCGGGGCTTCCGGCGTGGCTGCTCTGGCGTTCGTACTATTTGGGCCGCCTGCCGGGTTGGAGTCGCAAAGCACGAGTCGCGATGGATTGGTCCTTGCAGATGGCCTTCCCGCGTGGCGTAAACCGCCTCCCGCTGATTGAAGAAGACGCAACGTCTTTTGAGGAGAGCCATGCGCTTGGTGGATAAGGTGGCGATCGTCACCGGAGGCGACAGCGGAATCGGGAGAGCGATCGCATTGCGGATGGCGCGCGAAGGCGGCAAGATCGTCATCGACTATTTTGGCGATGAAAAGCCGGCTACGTCACTCGTCGACGAGATCGAGAACTTCGGCGGCAAGGCGTATGCGGTCGCGGCAGATATCAGTAAAGCCGACGAGGTGGCCGAGCTCATCGAGGCGGCGGTGCAACATTTTCGCGGCGTAGACATTCTCGTCAACAATGCGGGGATCGAACACAAGGCGCCATTCTTGGAAACGCCGCTCGATGAGTGGTCTAAGATCATCGCGATCAATCTAACCGGAGCTTGGATCGGTTCGCAAGCCGCGGCAAAACAGATGGTTAAGCAAAAGCGCGGCGGGCGAATTATCAACATCTCTTCGGTGCACGAAGAGCTGGCGATGCCGACAAACGCACCCTACTGCGCTTCTAAGGGTGGCGTCAAAATGCTCATGCGCACCATCGCGGTCGAACTCGCGGCTTATGGTATAACCGTCAACGACGTGTGTCCGGGTGCGGTGGACACCCCGATGGACGCTAAACTCAAGGGCAACCGTAAAGCATACGATCGGCTACTGGCGGAAATTCCCTTGCGCCGGATGGCCAAGCCTGAAGAAATCGCAGGTCTATGTGTCTATCTTGCTAGCGACGAGGGCGGCTACGTTACGGGCGCATCGTACGTTATCGACGGCGGTATGACAAAACAATCCGGTAGTCTGTGATCGCCCGAATAGCCGGATCCGGCGAACGGATGTCGACCTATGAAATCGCCGACAGCCAAATGGCGGCGGGCAGCACCCTGGGCGCTCCGAAAGCCGTCGTCATCATTAAGCCTACCGGTGCGATTGAGAAGTTGTATTCGATCGATGCCGGTTTAAGTGTTATCGGGACCGTAGTGTTGCACCACTGGGACGAACAAACCGGAATCCAGCTTACGGCTTTGGACGGAAAATTCGTCATTCATCCCGACCATCAGCAACATATATTTACGCTTTCAAACGGTATCACGGTCGAAGAAGACGTCTTCGTTCTGAACGGCAAACCCGATGGAAACACCGTCGATCCGCCGGCCGCTTACTATCGATTGAAACTGACGAACGACACGGCCGAAGAGTTGCAGATTGGCAGTTATGCGTCCGCTCAATTGCGCGGAAACACCAACCACGACGTCTTGACGACGTATAGCCCAAAGCACCGGGCGATCGTGGCCTGGAACAAGTCAGACCCGAATCTCGTGCGAATGTTCGGTTGCTCCGTCGAGCCGACATCCTACGAGACAACCCACGATATGGGCAAGTCGAGCGCCTCGAATTTTCCCGGCGAGCTTCCCGATAAAACCGAGAAAGGCCCGGGCGACCCAATCGGAATTCTGCACTTCAGTCACTCGCTCGAGCCTGGCGAATACGGCGAGCTTACATTGTTGCTATCGTTTTCCACGTCGGGCCGAGCGACTGCGCAACGAACGTACCGGTCGTGTCCGAGCCCTACAGCAGCTCTCGCGCGGACTCGCCAACACTACGACGAAATTCTCGGCCTAGCCGTGGTCCTGACGCCGGACCCCGACGTAAATCGCGGCGTCTTATGGGCGAAAGCCAATATGCTCCGTACCGAAGTGCTGGCCAAGACGGGCTGGAGCTTCGTGAACGATCCGACTCGCTCCAATAATAGCGTCGGCCGCGATACGGCCTGGTTTGCATTCGGGGCCGATTACATCACGCCGCGTTTCGCCCGCGAATCGCTGTTGTGGTATGCGAATCACCTGAACAAGAACGGCATGGTCATCGAGTACTATGATATTCGGAACGGAAAATCGGCAGACTACGGTCTCAATATCAACGACAATACCCCGCTGCTCATTTTAGCGTTGTGGCACCACTACAATACGACTGGCGACGTGAGCTTTTTGAAGTCAGTCTACCCCAAGGCGCTCAAGGCCGCTCGCTACATTCTGTCGCAGCGCAACGAGCAGGGTCTGGTCTGGTGCACGGCAACTGGAACGTCTGATTGGGGCATCGTCGGATGGCGCAACGTCATCAAAAACTATCGGCTGTCGGGGGCGACGACCGAAGTGAACTCGGAATGCTATGCCGCGCTCAAAACGGTCGGGCACATGGCGAGAGTGCTGGACAAGCATAAGGAAGCCGCAGAGTTCATGGAACACGGCGACACGTTGCGCAAGGCCATCAACGAGCATTTGCTCGATTCAGAGACAGGCTTGTATTATCTCAATATCGATCTGAACGGCAAAGCTCGCACCGACGTTACTTCCGACTTGGTCTTCCCGGTCATGTTCGGGGTGGCCGACGACGAAACGGCCGCGCGCGTCGTCAGTAAGCTCAGCGGACCCGAGTTCTGGAGCGACGCCGGCATCCATACGATTCCGCGTAACGATATCAACTACGGGCCAACGCACGGCTACGGCCTGCTGGGCGGCATTTGGGTAGGTGTTACGTTTTGGTATGCCTTTGCTGCGGCGCGTTTCAATGCCGATTTCATGGCTTTCGCTTTACGAAGTAGCTTCCAGCATTATTCGAAGGACCCGCTGCACAATAACACCGTGCCCGGGCAATTTTCTGAATGGCTGCACGGCGAGACGCTGGCTAATCAAGGAATGATGCTGTCGCCGTGGTTTCCGCCACGCTATTTGTGGGCGGCGATCGAAGGGGCCGGTGGTCTGAATCTTTCCGGTGGGTCGCCAAGCGTAAACCCTAAATTGGCAGCCGGCTGGAAATGGATGGGCGTACGCGACTTGCCGCTGAGCGGCAAGCGTCTAACGTGGTTTGTCGTCCGCGCTCCCGACATCAAAATGTATGCGAACTTCCGGTTCGATCAATCGATGATGTACCAAGCTTACGATAGCGATATTAGCGCGGACGTACATGTGAGTGGAGACGCCGCGACGGCGATCGCGCTGCGTAAGCGCAATCACATGGTCATCTTGGTTGGAAATACCATGGACCGCACGACGACGACCTCGTTGCGATTAACGACAAGCCTTGCCGGGCGCTACGCCGTGCGCGCTTACAATAGTCTTCGCGGCGAGTGGTTGGACGCCGCAAGTAAGAAAGCCGAAGATCTCAAGCGCGGCATTGCGATCCAACTTGATGCCAAAGGTTTCTGCGTTCTCGAGCTACGACAAGAGGTATAAGGCATGGGGGAGTCCGTCGGCTGCTTTGGCGTGAGCGAGTTCACGACGTGGCCCTGGTCGTTCGAACGCGACATCGAACGCTACCGCGCTCACGGGGTCGCTGCCATAGAGATATGTGAATTCAAGCTCGATCGCGAAGACTACGCTCCGCAACTCGAGCGCATCCACCAAGTGGGGCTCGATGTGAGCTCCGTGCAATCGACCGTGCACTCACTGTTCCCCGATAGTCTGGCACCCACGCCGACGAATCCGGACGATCGGGTCGTTCACATGAAAACCGCGATCGACCGAATCGCCGAGCATGTGCCCGAGCAAACCCCGTTCGTCGTCATCACCGGGGCGGCGCCCGGAGGCAATACTGAGGCCGTGTACCAACGCGCGCTGCACGCCTTCGCGGAGTTAGCCGACTTCGCTGCCGAACGGCGCATGCGCTTGGCATACGAACCTCTTAATCCGGTACTGTTCAATTCGGACACCGCGCTGTGGGGCTTGGATAGCGCGCTCGAGCTCGTGCGCGCGATCGACCATCCAGCCCTTGGGCTGTGCGTCGACACCTGGAACGTTTTTCAAACTCCCAACCTGTACGACGTCATTTCTGCCGCAGCGGACCGAACGTTTCTCGTGCAGATCAGCGACTGGCGGCGTCCGCGCTCCGGCGCGGACCGCATCAGCCTGGGTCACGGCACGATCGATAATGTGGCGATCGTGAAGGCGGTCCGCGCGGCGGGCTACGGTCGACCGTACGTGCTCGAGATCTTTTCGAGCGAATCTCTACCGGACTCTATTTGGAAGGCCGACCTGGACGAAGTTATCGAGTCAAACGTGCGCCAGTTCGGCCGAATCTGGGAAGCGAGTCAAGAATGAAGTTGCTCCGCTCGGGGATTGGAAAGATCTAGGCGTTGCCGCGAATGTTCGGCCGCCGGTATGCAAAGAACGAGCTGAACGCGCGCATCGGTCGTCCCGAGCAGATCGGGGTATCAGCATAACATTCGATGATGGGCGGCCTCGCGGGGCTCGTGCGCTCGAAGTGGGTAGCGGAGGCGGCCTCACCTTCACGTCCGTGGCCCATCGCGCGCTCGACGTATGCGCCGCGGAATTTCGCGGTATTCCACTGGTGTGGCACGGTCCCGGAGGGTTGGCGGCTCCCCCTGCTACCAACCGTGCGGTCAGGATTTCGCCTAGAAACCTTCGTTTTTTTTTACGACGTGTCGGCCATTCAACTCCGGTCCGGCGGGAACCGATTCGTACGGTACGTTTGGTACGCACGCCAATGTGAACCACTTTCCGACGCACGATATATGTGTTCGCACCGTATGGACGCATTTCGCGTTTTTTCGAGATAGCGGGTGTCGTCGACGAGATGCGAATGTTCGGCGCTGCGCTTAGAGCGTCGGCTACGGATCGAGTTAGGATACGCTTCGAGGACTTGTAGCTGGTCGTTCGGATGGGCGCTCTCGTCTTTCAGGGACGCGCCAAGAAAGGGCGGACTTTTTGTCTGGTATTGTGTAAAAAGAAGCGTGTAACTAACAGCTAGGTTACTACGCCGTTCCATGAATCTCGCACGGCGACGCTCTTTACTGTGAGTTAAGCGCTGCCCCGTCTGCACTGACTTTGTGAGTGTGACATGCCGAGTGCCAGCTTGTCTTCTTCGTGGAAAATCCCATGACAGTCTGATATGCTTCGTCGATCCTGTCGTAGCACTCGCAAGCGGCCGATTCAAGCCCGCCGCGATTTCAGATTGTATTGTGACCGCGCGCGTAAGAGATGAATCCAGCCTCTTGCAGCGCGTCAGCGGCCACATTTACACCTGTCCTTTGAACGCCCAGCACCTGGCTCAGGAATTCCTGCGTTAGGAGTATTACGTCGCCTTTAACACGATCGTGCGCCATGAGGAGCCAACGCGCCACGCTCACTTGTCGGGTGTAAGCTGTTGCAAGCTGCCAAATAGGTGCCCGTGTTTATGGTCGCTTGCGCATATCTGAGCATCGAAGCCTTCAGCGCAGGCTCCTTTTCGAGCAGATTGCCAAGAGCGGACACCGGCAAACACTGCGCCGAGTCGGGAACTTGTACGATTGCCCGTTGCTGTGCCGCCGACTGACCCAAAACGATAGACAAGTCCGTCATTCCCTCGCGTCCGACGAGGCCCACTTCCGCTGTTGCACCATCGAGCATCTCTAGCACGATCGACACGATACTGCCGATCGGGAACAAAACTTTTTCGAAGGCTCTGTCGGACTCGAAGACAATCTCACCACGCTTGAGCGATACATTCGTCAAAGATGGCCGAATCGCGTCCAAGACGTGCGACGGAAGATGATCGAGGAACAGGTTGCCCGTCGTGGTTTTCTTTGGTACGGAAGACATAGCCGACTCCGTTCTTGCCGGCTCCATAGAAAGTCGGCCGAAACTGGATGTTCGGTAAGGCCGACAGCAACTCTATGTTGAGATTGCGACCGCGCTCTTTGTGGGGGATGCGTCGAGTAGTAAAGGTTTTCGCGTTTGGAGAGGCTTCCACCCGTCCACCAACGCCTAGGGCTATGTCCGAAATGTGGTATAAGGCGATTTGACGTTTGGTCAGCCGGAGGTTGCGTCAAAAACCTCCGGCCTGCGAGCGACTCGGCCGACCCGCTCGTCCTGACCGTATACCCAGACAGCATGGACTTCGAACTCGCGAATATGCGTGCGGTAGCGAGCGAGAGCTCTTGTTTGCTCTTGGAAACCTCCCTTGCTTGTGTTCGGTTCTATGCAGAACACCAGTCGTACGTACACTACGATATGAATGTTTACTCGTCCCCGGGGGTCACCGACACGACATGACTCCAGCCCCTACTACTCAAAGGTGGCGATTACGATATCGCTCGCAAGTACGACATACGAGCGGAACTTAGGCAAACTGAGCCGCAGAGCGACGTCGTACTCGATCTTATGGCGAGCGAGTTTATCGATTGCTCGTGTCTTGGTGTACTGATTGCGCAGCTTCGCGCCTGGCGAGAACAAA
Organism: Candidatus Tumulicola sp.; assembly: GCA_036490475.1. Lineage (NCBI taxonomy): Bacteria > Bacillati > Vulcanimicrobiota > Vulcanimicrobiia > Vulcanimicrobiales > Vulcanimicrobiaceae > Candidatus Tumulicola > Candidatus Tumulicola sp. The sequence continues at coordinate 1,524,385 of DASXDT010000006.1, read as the reverse complement.
TCGCTGACACCAAGCTCGGATTACAAAATGTCGCGCCGAGTATTGCCAGAATGCTTAGTTTGCTGGAGCTCGATCGATTATTCGTGATCGAAAGCTTCGATCTGGCGGCTAGTCTCTGTACGCGTATAGTTCTTGTTTGCGGGGGTAGACGTTTAGTTACGGTCGTTTTGCAGAGGCGCATCTCGACCGAATCCTTTTCACTTACGGAGTAGATGATCGCATATCTGCGTTTCAAGGGAACGGCCAAAGCGTTCAACTTACTTCACTTGCCAGCGGTGCCGGCGTAGGAGCGATCGGCTGTCCCCTCTGCTGATCCTCGCTTACGCGCGCAGCAGTTAACTTTCAGCGCGTCCCGCGCTCGATGAACTTTTTGGCAAAATCTTCTTCAACAGACAATCCAAATGGGTCTGACGTGCGTCCGATATGAATCAACGCACCAAGCTGATGACGCCACATGCGCATCGCGGAGGAATTGTTTGTGAAACTGCCATCGGAATCAGACGCGGTCGATCGCAACACCAGCGGTCCCGATACCGCTGAGAACGCACATCCGTACGATCCTTTTAAGCTCGCCGCTAGACGTATTTCGCGCACGTCGATGCTGTCGGGTTTAGTTGTGACAAGTGCGCTACTCGGAGCCGCTTGTAGCAGTAATATCACGCCGGCCGTACTCGGTGCCGGCGGCGGTGCGGGAAGCGACAGTCTGGGCATCGGCCCGGATGGTAAATATAGCGACATCGATATCGTCAACTTTGCTCTTAATTTAGAATACCTTGAGGCCGAATTCTACAACGTAGCGGTCCACGGAAAAACTATCGAGCAAATGGGTGTCAAAGTAAATGGCGTGGGCAATCGCGGGCCAACTACGGGCGGCAAGAAAGTCGACATTAGCGATAAGACTGAAGCCGGCGTCTCAGATCAGATTGCCAACGACGAACTTACACACGTAGAATTCTTGCGTAGCGTTCTCGGCAATAAGGCGATCGCCAAGCCCGCCATAAATCTCGATGCGCTCGGAATCGGGTTTGCGAATTCGATGCAATTTCTCGTTTTAGCCCGCGCGTTCGAAGATACAGGCGTCAGCGCATACGGCGGAGCGGCGCCGCTGATAAGTTCGAAGGAAATCCTAGGGGCGGCCGCGCGTATCCTAGCAACGGAGGCGCAGCACACGGGCAGCATCCGGACCATGATTGCGCAGATGCATGTCTCCACCAATCCGCCGGGGCGCCTCGACAAGAAAGACAAACTGCCGCCACCGTCAGGGCACCTATACTTCGATGTCAATCAGGACGGTCTGTCGCAGATTCGGACATTCAGCGAAGTAATCGCCATCGCTAAACCGTTTTTTCCAAATGGAATTAATGGCAACATTCAATAATCAGCGATCCGGCGCGAGTGAGCGCTCGTGACGGTTTGCGGCTTTGAGCTAACGGCCGGGCGCTTTCGTGCCCTGCCGCGCCGGCCAGGCCGGCGTGACGCTTCGCTGCCGAGCTTGCCGTGGCTCGGCATAGTCGGACCTGCATTCGCCATTAGCATTGGCTACATCGACCCCGGCAACTGGGCGACCGATATTGCCGCGGGCTCCTTCGGTTTTACTCTCCTATGGGTCGTCCTTCTGGCGAACCTCATGGCGACGGCCTTGCAAATCTCGGTTGTACGGCTTGCGACGCTCACCGGCGTCGACCTAGCGACCGCGATGGCTCAACGATGGCCCAAACTTGCGACGTCCTTTTGGTGTGTGTTTCAGGGCGCAGCCGTCGCAACGGATCTCGCCGAGTTTGGCGGAGTCGTCCTCGGTCTGCAACTGCTATTGCACTGGAGTATGAAGGCTAGCGTTGCCGCCGGTGTGTTGGCGGTCTTCGGCTTGTTGATGTTCGGGCGCCGTGAAAGCCGGCAGCTGGAAGCGGCAATGGCCCTAGTGTTGGGCTTTATCGCCCTGCTTTTCGCATATCAGCTCGTTATCTTGCGTCCGGCTCTGCCCACAATAGTCGGCGGTCTTATGCCGACAATTTCGAAGCTGGGTGCCATACCTTTGATTGTTGGAATCATCGGAGCCACAGTAATGCCGCACAATCTATTCTTGCACTCGTCTCTGGTGCTAAAGAATGCGGCGACCGAACAAGCCCAGCGAGTCCGCCAAACCGCCATCTTCTCGAAGGAAACATGGATCGCTCTCGGTCTTGCCACGTTTGTGAACGGCGCCATCCTTGTAGTCGGTGGCTCGCTAATGGGTCACAACGGCTCCATTGAAGCCGCATTTCACGGGCTGCAGCTAGCTCAAGGTGGTTCGATCGCACTAATTTTTGGCGGAGGACTGATAGCTAGCGGTATAGCTGCTTCCGCTACTGCCACCGTCGCGGGAAATTATGTGTTTCGGGCGCTAGCGCCATGGCGAGTACCTCCGCTTGTCCGGCGATTCGCTACAATCGTGCCGGCCGCCGGCCTTATGGTCGGCGGCGTGCATGCGACGGACCTTTTGATCTGGTCACAGATCGGCCTCGCTCTCATTCTACCAGCGGTCGTCGTTCCGATGTTGCTAGAGTACCGCCGCGTACATCGAGATCGAAACATTGCGTTGATGCGGCCATTGTTCGTAGGAGCTTGTGTAGCCGGCAGTCTATGCATCGCTTTCGACGCGATGTTACTGCTTCAACCTCTTCTCGCACACTAAATCGACCTCCATCATATCATCGCGTTTAGTCACACGGACGCGACGGAAGAACAGAAAACGGTTGGAGGCCGTTGTTGATGGACGATTTCGATTTCAATCGATTTTATCTTTGTCATTATGCACTGTCGTACGTAACGGCCCTAGATATTACCAACGACCTTCACGAAGCTCAGGATGTGGTGCAAACGGTATTTTGCAAGGCGTGGGCTTTGCGAACGTCCATGCACGATGCCGCATGCGGCAAAAAGTGGATCGTCGTGGCCACGAAAAATGCGGCAATCGACGCAGTTCGCCGTAGGGCATCGCATCGACAACACCGGAGCGGCCTCGATGGGCGCGTCGCGGAAAGTGCCGAGCAAGTAGCTCTACGCAACATTGAAGGCGCGATCGTATGGCATGCGCTAGACGGCCTCCCTAAAGAAAATCGAACTTTACTCCGCGAGTCATTTATCCACAGGCGCTCGCACGCGAATATAGCCGCACGTTGGAACATCCCGCTCGGTACCGTGAAAACTCGAATACGCTCGAGTTTAACCCGTATGCGATCTATTATCGGCGCGTAATGGCGGCCCGATCCCGGCGCGAGCCGCCAACGCTCCATTCTATAGTTTGTTAGAGATCGTCAAGCGTGCCTTTCCGACGCGGTTACCGTTACCTTTGCGGTCGACGAAGATGGCAAAGCACGTGCCCGAAGTCGTACCGGCCGTGACCTGGTAGGTATCACCGGAGCCTGCAATTTCAGCCACACCATTTCTCGTGCATTTCATATCGCGCACGGTAAAGCTGCCGTTCATGCCGCCTTTTGCGGTCACCGTCTGCGTTGGATTCGAGAGCGTCAGCTGGACATTACACGGTTTAACGCGTACGCCGTTGTCGTCTGAACAGCGGCCGCCGAGATCCGGTTGGCTCAGCGCTTGCGTCGTCGACCGATTTGCTGGTCCTGCAGCAGACGGGTTCAAATCGCTGTGGCTGCTCCCGGCGCAGCCTGCTAAAGCACCGGCAAAGGCGAACACTGCGAGGGAGGTTTGTCGTAAGCTATTCATCACTGCTCCTTAACGTTAGAAACACGCGGCGACGTTTGACGCGCTTCCATTGCGTTGCCCTCTGCATTGTGTGACTAAACGAAGCTCCGTTAAACTTCGCTGCATCTCTAGATAGTTCGCAGATCTGCTTTCACACGGCTGATGCTGCGCCGTTCGCTGGCGCGTTCTCGTGACTGCGATGCGCCGCGTGGCTGTAAGGCATCTACTGGACCTTGGCGTGTGCCTGTCTGGAAGCGGCGTTCAGTGCGATGTGCGGAGTGCCAGCTTGTCTTCTTTCTGGAATACTCCATCACGCTTCGCTATGCTTGGTGATGTTGTCGTAGCACTCGCGCGCGGCCGATTCCAGGCCGCAACGCTGACCAACGGTGATGTGACCGCGAGGCTAGGAAATGAAGCCGACCTCTCGCAGTGCGCTGCCGCAACGTTCACGCCCGTCCTTTGCACGCCGAACATTTGACTCAGAAATTCTTGCGTCGGGAGTATCACATCATCGTTCACTCGGTCGTACGCCATGAGGAGCCAGCGGGCGCAACGCTCATTGGTTGCGTCCAATTCGTTACAGGCCGACAAACAGGTGCTTGTGTTTATGGTCGCCTGCGCGTACCGAAGCGCGGCAGCCGTCAGCTCCGGCTGCGATTCGAGGGCATTTCGGAGGTCGGTTACCGCCAAACATTGTGCCTCGCCGGGTACTTGTATGATTGCCGGTTGCTGCGCAGCGGATTGCCCTAAAGCGATCGACAACCCAGTCATTCCCACGCGGCCGACAAGGCCCACTTCGGCGGTTTCGTCGTCGAGCATCTCTAGGACGACCGAGACAATACTACCGGTCGGAAATATAACTTTTCAAAAGGCTTGTTGGGCTCGAAGATAGTCTCACCGCGTTTGAGCGATACGGACTTCAACGATAGCATAACGGCTTCAATAACATTCCGAGGCAGCTGATCGAGAAACAGATTGCCCGTTGTGATACTCTCTGATTCTGGAGACACTGCCGAGTCCGTTCTTGCCTGCTCCATAGCACGTCGGCTGAAACCAGGTGCTCGGTAAGGTCCGACGGCTGCTCCATGCTGAGACCGCGACCTCGCTGGACTGATGCGTCGAGTAGTTGGTTTTTCGCGTTCAAACAGCGGTTCACCCTGTCACAAAAAAAGTTCTAATGTCCGAATGTGTCACACATTATTGTGAACATTGGTCAGCCGTATGCTTGCCTCGAAACCTCCAGCCTGCGAGCACTTGGCCAGATGCGCCGGTGCGGACCGCGTACCCTGATAGCATAGGTCTGAAATCCACCCTGGATGCGGTGCCAACTGCGTCAATGGCGCGCTTGGACTTCAAGTCTGCAAACCGGCTATCAACAGCGAAAAAGCTCTCGCTCGCCTTCTTTGAACGCCGTACTCGTTCTGCTCGGTTTTATGCAGAAAGCCGGCGGTTCGTACAGTATCATGGGGGAGTCAATCGATCGAAGGGGGCCACTTACACGCCATGGAAAACCCGCTACAGCTCAAAAGTAGCTATTACGATATCGCTTGCAAAGACGACCTGCGAGCGGAACTCAAACAAACCGAGCCACACAGCGACGTAGTACTCGATCTTGCAATGACCGATTTTATCGATTGCTCATGTGTCGGTGTACTGATCGTACAGCTCCGTTCGTGGCGCGAACAGATTCCCGATACCAATCTTAGACTACAAAACGTCGCACCCAGTGTTGCCAGAATGCTTGGTTTGCTGGAACTCGATCGAGTGTTCGTGATTGAAAATGTCCGATCGAACCCCTAGTAGTCTGATGAGTAGTTCACGTTTGTTGGGTAGAGCTGTAGCACGGTCGATTCGCGGAGGCGGATGTTGACCGAATCTTTCACAGATGGGAAAACAGATGCTCGCGCCTGACTGGGAGTTTCAAGCCGACGAAGCCAAAGAGGCACTGATAGAGCGAAAGGGCTACCTAGAATTTCTACGTGCGGCGTGTACTCCGGATTCGGATTATGACAGCGCGCTCATCATATTTGCAGAGTTGATCGCTAATGTGATTCGCCATGCGGCCGGTCCAATTCAAATAAGCATATGGGGCAACGAACGAGGCAGTGTAACCCTACAGGTAATCGATACCGGCGCCCCTTTTCATTTTGCTCCGAAGCTGCCGCCTCCGAATAGCGAAGGGGGCCGAGGCCTCTACATCATCTCACGATTGAGCCGCGAAGTCAGTGTCTCACGAAACGAAGATGGCAACGTTGTACGAGTGGAGTTGCCCGTCGCGTTTTCAACGGGAGCGCCCTAACTGCTAACCGTCGATTGTCGAGCGTGGTGCAATGTGAATTTCGTGTCATTCGCGAGACCCCTGATTAAGGACCGGACCGTGGCTCGCAGCGGTAGAAGCTGTTGCGATCCTCCAAAGGCCGCCGAAACAAAGCAGGGGCTAGAAATGCTTTGATGCAGCGTCCTGCCAGCTAGCGGGCGTGCAAGATCACTAAATACGGCAAGGCTATCTCGCTTCCACCGGCTATGAACCACTGCGCGACTGAACTCTCGATCGGGAGCAAAATCGCCGGTGGCTCCTAGCCGTTAGTCGAGATGACGTCGAGGGGCTGTGTCCCTTCGCACGCGGCCGCAGCGGAAACTGTCAGAGACCCGTCTGATTGGCCAAGCTACTGCGAGCGGGGCGTTACCAAAACGAACCGATTGCTTCTTCTCCTCTCAACACACCATTTTGGAGTGATGGCCGTCCCATTCGGGTACACCACACCAATGAGCGAGACGAAGACTTTGCCACCTCAGTCTCAGGATCATCAGCCGGGGCGTCAGGATGAGTTGCGGCCGCAACCTCAGACCGACTCGAAGACGCCCGGTTCGAATCGGCTGAAGGATCGGGTCGTTTTGGTAACCGGTGGCGACAGCGGCATCGGCCGAGCGGTGGCAGTCCTCGCGGCGAAGGAAGGTGCCGACGTCGCCATTGCCTATTTGGACGAGGATGAGGATGCCGAGGAAACTCGTCGCCTCGTTGAAGGAAAGGGCCGGAAGTGCGAGTTGCTGAGCGGCGACATCGGCAAGGAAAGCGTTGCACGAGGCTTTATCAGGAGGACTGTCGAGCGTTTCGGCAGGCTCGATGTCCTGGTAAACGCCGCAGGCGAGCAGCATCCGACGGAGCGTCCCGAGGATATCTCCGCCGAACAGGTCGAGAAGACGTTCCGGACTAATGTCTTCTCGCAGTTCTTCACTGTAGAAGAAGCGTTAAAGCACCTCGGCAGTGGCTCCTCGATAATTAATATCGCCTCGATTACCGCTTACGAGGGCAATCCGAGCCTGCTCGATTATTCGGCGACTAAGGGTGCCTTGGTTTCCTTCACCCGCGCACTGTCTAACGCGATTGTTGAGCGCGGAATCCGAGTGAACGCGGTAGCGCCCGGGCCGATTTGGACGCCCCTGATTGCGGCTACGTTTAAACCCGAAAAGGTCGAAACTTTCGGCGCCGATACACCGATGAAGCGGCCCGGACAGCCCTACGAAGTAGCGGCCGCCGTCATTTTCCTTGCTTCGGATGATGCCTCATACATTTCTGGCCAGACCATCCACGTTAACGGCGGCACCGTGGTAAATGGTTAGACGCAACGCCAACCGGTCTTCGCTTATGGAGTCTTGATTCCGAAGGTAGGAAAGACGCGCAACCGATCCTTTTTGCTAATCGTTCGATACACTGGACTAGATGCTTTGGACTTACATCTTCTGAAAATTACTTACGTGGGGGCCGATTCCGCCGCACCCGTCCGATAGGGGCTTCTACAAGTCTCGCGCCAAACGTTCGTGGTTCAGCGACGGTTCTAAATTTGACTCTAGGTGAAACTAGTTTCCAATGGCCGTTCGGTAGGAGGCGAGTGGCATTCCCAACCCGGATCGGTGTTGGCGCCGGCCGCTAGGTCTCCGCTCCCATATGGGGCTTATACGCATTGAGGCGCGTGCGCTTTCAATGCAGCGATCCTTCCTAACTTACGAGAACCGGCGACCGGCACACTAAACTGACTTCGAGGCTGCACGATTCCACGTTGCTGAGCAGACGGCTGACCTGAGAGATCGCTACTTCGCCGACGTCTTCTCGGCAATGATGTTTACGATTGAGCGCATCGATCAAGAGCTTATCTCTCATGTGCGGTAGGTTTCCCTACTATTAGAAGTCGCTCAATCAAGCTCTTTTGATTTTAGCACTTTAGCCGTAATGGCCTCAGCCTCGGCTGGCGGTCTCGTCTCCAGGCCGATGAGGCGGTTGTCGGCCTTTTCGATAGCGCGAATGAGTGCGTCGAGCTTAGCGTTCATTGCGGTCGTGTCGCGACTCTGCGCATTATTGAGTACGAAAACCATGAGAAACGTCACGATAGTCGTCCCCGTGTTGATCAGAAGCTGCCAACCGTCCGAATAATGGGTCACGGGACCGAACAGCGCCCAAACGACAACGACTAGGAAGGCCGAACCGGTCGCGGCCGGCGAGGATACGAAACGATTTACGGCGGCCGCGAAAACACCAAACGTGTTGTTTATCATGTTTCCAGGTTCTCGTAATCAGTGCCGACTCCATTGCGATTCGGAGACATTCGGGAGCTCAACTACTCGAACTTCGAAAAGCTCAGTCTCGCAACGCCTTCCTATACGTGCATGATTAACACCACTTATGTCCTGTTGCCGACCGCGGTTAACCAGCCAATCCCGAGAGCACGTGAGCGGCATGCCATCCCGCACCTTTGTTAGTGGATTTGGCGTGGCCGATGGCCTCGACCGTGTCAGCCCAGACCCGTTTTTCGAGGGCAGCTATAGCGACATGAATCGAGCCCACTTGGAGCCGAAGCGATCGAAACGGCTAGAAGCGCCTAGGGAAGTTCGAGAAATAACTATCGAGGCGACGGCCGTAAGTGTGTCACGTCCGCGGCGAAGGCGAATACGCTTGCCCAAATGCAAGGCCTCGAACGACAACGATGAAGAAAGGTTTGGCATTGTATTTCGGCAAGCTCGAACCTTCGAGCAAGATTAGGCACTACTCGGATCTACTTGAGCTAATTGCCAATCCGAATGGTTGCGAGAGTTGTTGAGCGCCGATCGTCACAACCGAGCGACCGCCCTGGGCGGTACTTGAACCCCTCAACGCCCGGACCGATTGCATCGACGAGGACGCGACGTCCTTCGATAACGATTCCTTCTAAGTCACACGATCCGGATGAGTTGTTACATTGCAGTTGCGTTGACCCTTTAAGCCATTCCGAACGAGTTATCCGATAGATCGTTGGCGGAGTGGATTGCTGATCCGCGATGTCTATCGTTCCTCCGATGTTCGACCACACCAAAGGTCCCGGAAAGTTCACGGTTGCTACTTGAATGGTTATAAGCTTAAAGCTTCCATCGGCGAACGTAGCGTACCGAAACGCTTCGGATGCGCTCAAGCCATCGAAATATAGCGTTCCATCCGTAGGTGCATTATGCCACGTAGAAAACAAAATTGACGTCGCCGCCGGTGTAGAACATAGGCTGCCCGGATGCGTGCTTGAAGATCGCTAGGTTCCCCGCGCCACCAGACTTTGAAAGAATGTTAGCGACCGCGGGTCGCCGGATTGGGGATCTACTGCGCAACTGTATGGCTCGAAGCTGCCGAACATAGCCTCGTGCGACGGCCTGGCGCTGGAACTGGAGGACGCGTACACTCGACCCTACGTCGTCCTAGACGCGTCGGGCATAGCCTACGCCAACTTCATTTGCCTAACAAAATTCGTGGCAATGAAAAAGCACCGAGCAGGGAGTGGCTTCCGACCAGCCCGACCGGTGCTTTGTTAACCTCAGCTGCGCCATCTGTTTAGCCTCGTCCAGTTCGATGAGCTGTGGCCTATGTACACGACGCTCGAGGCTGCCCTAGAAGACGCATCGGATAAAAGTGATCGCAGCATGCCCCCGACTGGCTGACTAGGCGGCGACTACTTTACGCCTGGCGCGTCGCTACATCCGGCGCGTAGCGACGAAGTAGGGCAGAATAGTCGTATGACCGTAGTGCTGACGATAAAGAAGCGCTAGTCGATCTCCTTAACTTAAACGTGCACTTAACACTTATCGAGATGGCTCAGCGGTTGAATGCAGCGGTCTTGAAATGTTACGAACGCTGTATCGTGCGAGGTCATTGAGGGTCGGTACGTTCAGAAAGCGGCAGATTTCGCGAGACGAGCCCTCACGGCGAATCAGTGAGGTTCAGGCCGCTTGCAACCAAAATGCAACCAACCAATGCGTGCTCGAGGCCCACCGGATTTTCGTCCCGAGGGGCAGCGGTAGGGCGAATAAAGCGAATGAAGACTTACGCTAACTGGGCAGCTCAACTTAGGTTAATCTACGGCGCGGAACGTGAGTACCAAAAAGCCCGTGACAACGAGCTTCTACTGGTAGCGCTAGCGGGAATCGAATCCGTTCCCCACTGTCCCGGCCAGTGTCGGCGGGTCTCGGCAAGTGCCGTTTCCCTCGACAACGTTGGCCTGATTCAAGGTCCGTATCTCGTCTGGTTGCGTCCCATGTCGCGGGGTTTGGCTACTGATTGGCTCCACTTGGCTGGGCGAAGGGAGCCCTAGCCGATCGATTGGAGGAACGCCTAAAGACAAGACCCCTCAGCCAGGCCAAACGCTCCATCAGTCTTCGGGTTTTGTAGCGATGCAAATAGGCATGCTCCGGACCGATGAATAACTGACGGCGATGGGCATTTCGACGAGGCTTGGAAACGCCAGTTACGCAAGGTGCCAAAGCTGCGGCGGTACAGTAGCGATTCGCCGATCGCTAGTTCTTAAGGTCGCTAAAGGGGGTTGGTGCGTCGACTGTGGATATCGATACGATCGCTGGAATGTAGAATCGCTAGCTCCGCGCGCTGCTCCGATTCGACCCTAAATTTCGTGCCATAGCCCTTGTCGCGATTCCGACTCAACAAATTCTAGAGCCCCTGACTGACGCGTGTGCTCGCCCGACGGAACATAGCAGATTGGAACATCGCGGGATGAAGCTCATTCCATTCTCTGCGAGCTAAAAGTACCAAAATAACTGAACACTAGGTGCGGCACGGGATTCGAATCTGAATCCGCTGAGGCTGAGGAAGCAAAGACAGCCGTAACCACGCTCCTCCTGCAGTGATATTCGTCGTTTCAAATCGTGCACAAACCCGTCCCAAACCGGCCTGACGTGCGGACCCCGTGCCACAGCGGTGCCACGGATACCGGTTCGCGGCCGACACGTAAGGAAAGTCACAGGCTGGGTCGAGCGGGACGAGTCGATTAGCGGATTTTTCGATAACCGAGCTGCCACCGGTCCTGTATTCCGCCGTGATCGAACAGACGAATGGCCCTGTCGGCAGCTGCGTGCCCCCGAGCTCGGAGGGATCATGGGTCGCCAGCGCTCCGTGGCCATTTCGCACTGTGACGTACGGTTCGGCACGTTTCGCTTATACGGCAGTACCATAACCTTCGATTATCAACCCGATTGCCGCGCTGTTTTCATTGCAAATCTAGCCGAACGTCATACGTTAAATCGGAGCCGGACGTTTGGCATGAAAGCTGGACTTGCGACGGCCGTTTGGTCCACCGACCTGTGCAAACGACGCGCGTTCTCGTGCTCGTGCTCAAACGATCACTTACAACCGAGTTCCCGGATCGCCATGCGATCAAAGCAGCGACCGAAAGTAAGCCGACCGTCCATATAAGGCCGGTGTAAAGGTTGGCAAGACCGCTGCCTTCCTTACGTGGCATAAATCTTATCTCGGCCTTTAGTTTCGAACCGTCCGTTCGATCGACTGTAACCAGCTCAGCCTTTACCTCGTCGTCTTCCGCGGCGCAGTTACACTTCAGCACGACTCCGATAAATATTCGATATACTCCGAATAACGACAATGCTGCCGCTGCCGAGGCTACGGCTGACAACCACGTGTGAGATCTTACGAATGATAACCAGAGAACGAAAAGTATCAGCGGGATGAAATCTAGGAAAATGAACGCAAGCACGAGCCTTCTCGCGGCTGTCCCTTTGAAGTGTTCATCCCAAGCGGTTGCGGAATCGAACGGTTTGAAGCGTGCCGCTGCGCCCGTCATCGCTGCCCAGAACAGTGCAAAGAAGAACGTTGCGGTTTCGTCGATGGGCATCTAGGCCTCGCGTAGGTGATCGACGATCGTATCAAAGGCGTTTCCGGTCAGGGGAATCCCACACGAGAATACAGCGCATTTGGAGCTGGGCTCAATGTATGGGCTGCCGGCCGCGCTCGCAATGTCTATAGCTCTCAAGAATCCTTCGACGCCGGGGCGATCGTTGAATCCAGAAAATATCGCTGGAGCATACTCCGCGTTAGTCGCCGGCGTATCGATCTCGTGTTGCACAATAAATGCTGACCGAATGTTATCCCCGTGGATTCTTCGCATTTCCGTGATTAGCCCGTTTAGATACAGGTCGCTTCCGCCGTATCCAAGTACGAGAAGGCGTGGTGACTTCATAAGGGCATCCTGCAACTTATATTGAAAATATCCGTATGGCGGGTGCAACACCTTATCTGTTTTTCTAAGACCGGTTATCATGGTTCCAACTGTCAGAGCTTCCCCTGACTGCGCGGTAGCGGGCCCTATAACCCATCGCGTTGCGTTCTGAATGCCATCAAAAGTCCAGGTCGGTGCGCGACAAATCTGTTCCCGGGTGTGTTCATTGGTGCGCAGGAAGTAAAACCGGACACTACCGTGAAGATGCAGGATAAACGGACTGTCGGTTGCTCGCATAAGTAAGTTCGGGTTGAAGTGGCGTCCGTCGTCCTCGTAGCCGTCAACCCACTCGTCGACGCAACGCTCCAAAAGCTCGTCGTAGTTGAGAGTCGCAAAAGTAACATTGAAATGTTTAGAGAGCAAATCGATTATGCGTCGCAAACTAGCGAGTCGCGCATCCTCGATTGTCTTAACAGCCTCGGCCAACGTCTTGGCAATCAGGTCAACCGAAGTGTTGATAAAATCCAAAAGATCGGTTTGCTGTGCTTCCTGTAAGAAGTCTGCCCACTGCGGATTGGGAATGGTAAACGCCCCATATGCTGGCTTCGCTTGGTCTCGAACTTGGATCCAGTATCGCGTTGCAGAATAAGCCAGTCCTGCCTCTGCTAAATGAAGGATCGTTTCAAAGTTGGGTCGGGAATAGTAGCTCGAAGCGAAGCGCCCCATTGCTTGAGCGAACGTCAGCGGCTCTTTATGTATCCAAGGAACCCATCCATATCTGCTGTCGTCCAAGGGCGGACCTAGCGTGTCCCGGATCGTGTTGGTCAACGCGTCGGTCGAAGGCAGTCCGACGCTTTGCGAAAAGCCGCTTCCCACTATCACGGTGAGGTTTGGTTTGCCGTTGTTGTTCATACCTTGGTAATACTCCGCTGAAAGGCTGAAACGCGGCCCTACAGAGACGGGACGTTCGATCGCCGGTTGCAGTAGTTCACCACGAGCCGACTCCCTACGAGTATCGATTGTAGCACAGTCGATCTCCTGGGTCGGTCATGGGTCTTTGGCCGCATGGCAGAGGGTGGGCACGTCCACTGAGCTTTAGACGGTCCGCAAGGCGTTTCTGGTTTTTGTAAAGACACCGATCCTGTTTTCTCGGCCGATGGGTTGCGTCGGATTGCCGACAACGGCGCGTTAGTCCGAACGATTAGAAACTGAATGGGAAGGAGTTCTAACGCTACCGACAATCGGGGCTATCGCATCCGCCTGAACCCGTTGTGTGGTCACGGCGGGCATGAGCGAAGGCTACACGTCAAACGAGTTTCAGGCTGTGGGAAAAAGCGTTGCTGGCGTGCAAGGATGCCGATCGCGCTCATTTCGCCGATGGATCCTGCGCTGGATGGATGACCACGGCGCATTCGGCCGGGGACCGAGAAGCTAAGCGAGAAGGGGTGTTAACCAGAAATTCCGCTTGAAGGAGGCTTCGCTCTAATGTATTTTGCCGATGACTTTTTTGCCGCTGACTTTAAAGAAGATCCCACGAGTATTCTCGTTCGCTTTGTCCAGGACATTGAACAGTTTATCGACGATCTGATCTACGGAGAAACGCTGTTAAAACGTAAATTTGTTTTCCGGCCCGCACGGTTGAAGCAATTATTTATCTCGGCGTGGGACGAGCTGACAAAATCGGGCTACATCAAAGACTTCATTCGTGTCATTGAAAACAAATGCACCAAAGAGGTTCAACGCGACTACGGGCTCGAGGGAGAACAGTTGAAGCTCAAAATGAGCCTCATACACGACAGGGTGCAGAAATTCTTAGACTCTGGTACCGCGGCCGCACTGGTAAAAGCTCTCGACGCTGTGGACGCACTGTTAGACAGCCTCGTGCTGGCGGTGGGTTTTGGCGATGCGCTGAAGGAGTTAAAGCAAAGCTTCGGTCTTTGTGTGACTCGGTAGAATCGCTCGCGCAAATACGTGATGCGGCGTCTGTCGATAAGAGGGCGAACAAAATGGCGCTCAACCAGGCGTCGCTTGGCGCTGCGTACCAGCACACCTACTAACCGACATTCGAATAGTGCAAGCTGGTAGAGGTAACGTGCTTGTTCACCGCCGAGCTCCAGACTGAGTGGAGTGAGGTTGGCGTGCCATCTCGATGTTCCTCGGATGAACAACTACGGGCACCAGGTGCTCACTTTGAAGACGGTAGTCCGATCGCCGTTGATGCGCCTCCGTCATCTTTGCCTGGGGTGCTTGCAAACTGAATGCATCTAGTTATGGTTAGCACGACGAGCATTATCTGTGGTTCACCTTGCTCGTTCTGCCGGTTTTGCGATTTGGTCCTGACCTCTTAGCGACTAAGCAAGTTCGTCGGACGTAATTTCCGGATACTTAATTCGCGTAACGCACGACAATGAGCGCAACCATTCGTGGGCCGCATACCGCCGACTCTTCAGCATCGATTCCAGCCGTTGATGCAAGTCCCACAAAATAGCACGGCATTCTTCGTTCAACCTAATCAGCTCTGCCTTGAGCGGATCGTCATCCCCCGCAGCGACTTGCTCAAGACGTTGTTGCTCGATGTCACGCGCTCTGCGATTAACGATATCATTCGCAAGGACTTCATGTTGCTCGGCGTCGCTCAATCTCCAGTAGAACTTTGGATCAAAACGATCAAGTACATCCGCTAGGTCGGATGCTAAAAACAATGTGAGAGTCCGCGCAAACGCAGCCTCATCCTAGCCGCGATCAGGAAACTTATAGGACATGTTCTCTACTGAACTCAGCAGCATCTGAAGTGCACCAATAGCTTGTCGTATCAACACCGACTCGCGTTGTCTCGAACGCCACAATGTGATAACGCTTTGATAGCCGAGTGTGAGCAGGGCGCCGAGCGACCCGGAAACCAGCGCCAACATCCACGTACTCGCTATACCACTCCCTTCAAGAGCGCTCCGTCCTGTTATGATTCGCGTAAAAGTACATTCCGGAATCATGCCACTGACGACTGCGCCTTAGCTCGGTATCTTCACTGGCATTTAAGAGATGATTGTTACGGTGGCGTATCCCAGAATCACAGCGGGACTTCGGGCGTCTCCCTTTCGCCCCCAGCACTCGCTCCGCGCTTGCAGCTCGACGCTTCGCTGGCCGGCTGAGAAAGCGCGAACCACGTCTGTGGCCTCAAATGAAACACTATAGCCATGAACGCATGAAGCGCTCAGTTCGGCGGCCGGCCATGGCATCTCGCCGCAGGCTTTCTCCGGGTCTTCATTGTCGGTTTGACAGTAGACTTCCGAGTCAAAGTGTATTCTCGTCGACACAGTTTATCGCTGCTCGCTTTCCTGACAAGCGACCTTGGTCGCGAATAAGGTATTCAATCCGCCGAAGCTAGTCGCTGGATTCTCCTGCGGCTAAATCGCTGTCGCCAGAATGGTAAGAAAGGCCTTTACCTTGCTGACTATGTCGGCCGCCTCTTCCGCTGTGTACCTTTGTGCGGGATGCATTGTGGGATTGCGCCATGCCCATCGCACATGATCTAGATGAGCGTTCAATTCGTGCATCTTGGTTTTGACCGCCTTTTCGTTCGGCGATGAGCTTGCCAGTTTATCGATTGGAGCGCCCAATCTCGTTTGATATGGCGCCCCAAGTCTTATGCGGGGTTCCCACGAGACCTAATGCGTTTCCGAATGCTTGAACGCCGATTTCCATCATCCGCATGAGGTGAAATACGGCGGCGGTTGATCGCGCAAGCGAGTTGCATTTCTCAGCCTCTTCTATATCTTCGATCATAGTCGGAAATCGTGCGACGACGTCGGTCCAGCCGTTGAGTGGCGTAACGAAGTGACTCGCATTGCTCGAAGAAACATATAGGAAGTAGTGCTGCTTGAGTTCATTCGCTGCCGTAAACTTTAGTGTTTCCAAACGGCTCAAAACGGCTGCCGGATTCGGCGTTCCAGCGGGATTGAGAGTACGGCGGAGCTCTCCAATCGCGTGAAGCGTCATCGAAAGTCCTAGCTTTTGACACTCCGTCTCAATATCAGGGATCAGCCGGTTTTGGCTCCCCTGGGCAATCATGAAGCCCACCTCCGGTATTCCAGCTTTGTCTGCATTAAACCCGTACCAAAGGGTCCGCTCGAGCATGGATAGCGCGTCACCGAAGAAGAAGAACTTTGCGACAAAATCACTAATCATTTCGGAGACTTACTAGATGCAGTGCAACAAAACCACCTTGCCTACTTGGCTTCCTAAACGCGCTCGTAGGAGGCCGCTCGCCGATGCTTGTCGCGTTTCGGCACGTGTTGCCCGCGTTCGACGCCACGTCATTGTGGGGGCCGAGCCGGTCGGCATACCACCTGCCGTCCAGGGCCCTCGGTCCGGTTCGCGGTGGGTGTCCTGCTCTGGCGCCCGCGATCGGATGCTTCCAGCTAGAGATCTTATAAGATCTGCGCCCGAGAATGAGCCTGGCGGTAGCACAAAGGCTGTCGCGAGGTCAAACCGCCTGGTTCGGGCTACTCGCTTAGGACGCCGCTTGGAAGCCCGAACGCTTCTCCCGGCCGCACTAAGCCGGGCGCGAGGCCCCATCAGATTCAAAGTGGAAATGTGCCACGGAGACAGGGGATAAACTTTGAAGTTTTCGGTCGGCGATGAGGTTACGTATCAGGGAGAAGGTTACTATGTAACTTCCCGAGCGAAGCCTATTTCCGACGATGCTAGCGAGATCGGTCAAACCGTTTACGATCTGGCCAAAAGCTATGCGGGGAGGCCCGACATCCATAAAATCTCGGACAACGTCGTTAAGTACCGAATCCCTGAAAAAGACTTACTACCCGCGATATAACTGTGCCCCCGATGGCGCATCGATCCAATGCGCTTTTACGTCAACATACGATTGACGCGGCAAACCGGTTGGTAGCTTCATCTGGGCGAGGCGTCCAGGTGCTTGCGAATCACGCATCCGGTCTGAAACTGGGGACGTCAAATACATCGTCAACAAACCCCAAGAGGCGTTTCGGCCGTTAGCGAAAGTTACTTCTGTCCGATATCGTACCGTACGCCTATCGTACGGTTCGCTTGAACCTACTTTTAACTGAGTCGATGGCCATTGTTTCAGCCCCGGGCGAGCGCACTTCAGAGCTGACTTGGGATCGCCCATTAATCGATTTTTCCAAATGGACTTAGTGTAAATTAAAACGTACCGTCGGCAAGCGTTACCGTCGGGCCAACCAATCGACGGCGTTGACGTACTCCGCGTACGGCTCGTGTGAATTCGCCAGTCTGGCGTACACGCGCTTGTTGATTTCAGCGTCAAGATTTTCGTCTGCATGTAGCGCGGTCTGTAGCGCATCGGCCAGTCGTTTCTTTTCCGAGCGATCTTTCGTCGATCGCAACTGTGCTTCGAGCGATTCAATCTCCTCGTCGAGTTGCTTCGAGATGGTCGAACGCTGCTTGGACCATTCCCCCGCTGCAGCTTGAGCGAATAAAAGTAAGAGATACCAAGGGATGCGTTTAACACCGCGTGCTGACGGGCGCTTCAACACATGTGACTTTGTCGCCACTCGCGGCGCATCGGCGTTAGGATAGAGTTTGAGAATATATTTGGTGCGGCCTGACGGTGGCGGCTTGCCTCGCTGCGGTGCTTGCAATACCTCAGCTAGCCCTTGAGCGCGAAGTCTGCCAGCTAATGCAGTGTCGTCCGTGGCGCGTAAGTTCGCGCCCGTTTGTCGTATGGTGTCCGATAACCAATCGCGTTCGACCGGCTCTTTTAGCGCCATAGCGATGGGTAAAAGATTCGATCGCTGTCCTCTGGGCATATATCGTCTCAACCTCCTACTGCATTTCCCCTTCGACACTCGAAGCTAAAGTCACGCTAATCTGGGCAAACAATGGCATGCGCGCCGGTCATTGAGTTTTACGGCGAAGGCCATCTATAAGGTTGCTGAATACCGTCGTCGTCAACGCATCCATCGTCCGCGAAGAGGTGGCGGAGCAAGTCTAGGGCGCGGGCGGATTTGCCGTCGGAGGCTGAACCTTTCCAGGGCAGATCTCCGAGTTGTTCATGGCGGAGAAGTAATCTTTGTCCAGCGCGTCGTCTTCCCCATTGTTATCAACGAACCACAAAGAGCCCGGAGCGATCTTGACCACTTTAAATATCCAGTTTTCCGGCGGTTGAGTCTCGCCACTTACTGATTGATAGCAAAGGAAAACGCAAACCTCGTCCCCTTCCCTCATTGTCTCCGGGGTTGTGTGGGCGCATGAGGATCCAATAAAGAGCGTTCGCCCATTCCCTTTCGAAAGCCGATTGATAATCTCACTCGGTCGGCGAGCTATTGGAGTGAAGTTCATGTCCGGCTGATCTTGCGACTGGCGAAAATAGCACATCGCAGAAATATTGGTTGCTGCGAAATCGCCATCATTTGCGATCGTAACAGTGTCGGGTGATTTGCCGCTGCCAATATTAGCTTTCACGTCGAATTGTGGGAGTGCGTTAAGGTGCGTTTCGCTCCAGAGTCCCCGTGCGAACCACGCTGCCGCAATCGTGGCCACTGCTACGACTAGAGTGCCGCCAGCTATGGCAATATTCGCGATCAGAGCCAGTAAGTCGTAAGCGTCGCGCGACTTCCGCGGCGGGTTCACAGCCGAATGCCAGGCACCTTCACCGACTGTGCGCAAAACCGTAGCGCATCTTCATAATGTACGTTCCGACTCGAAACCTATGCCCACCTGCGGGTGGCACGTCGAATCAGCTTCGCCCAATAGCGCCCCTCGCGGGGCCGTCCGCACGGCAACAAGGCCGAACCAGTTCACGGTCTGCTTACTCCTGGTGGCCGGCCTGGCTGACGTTACGGTCGGATAGAATGGCCGCGTGCTCATGCCCGCGGCCTGCTGTGCGGCTCAGGCCCATGGCTAACGAGACCCTGTGTTTGGCCGCAAGCATTCTCGGAAGGACGGCGAACCAGGGCCAAGCGGATTCATGTAAGACTGGGTCCCGAGTTTGCTTAGCTTTTAGTCGGGTGCTGCAGATGGACGTTTTTGACCTACGCGATACAATCGTAGACGAATACCGCCAGTTCGCGACATCATTTACATTTGTCCATGCTCCTGACATTCGATCGCGAATTCAGGCTATCTACGATAGCGGTCGGTTTTGGCCCGAACCGCTGATTCAGATCAATCCGAATTACCGACGGGGAAATACAGTCGCAGACCTTGTGCGTTTCGGCGCAGTACATCCAAAGTGCGAGGTAATCTTCCGCACGCCGCCCTCCGAAGACCACCCGGAAGGGGAGTCACTGCCGTTGTTCCTTCATCAGGAACAAGCGATCGCGGTGAAAGACGACAGTTTCGTCGTGACGACAGGAACGGGTTCTGGAAAGTCGCTCTGCTTCTTTATTCCCATTATCGACGCGGTACTACGAGAGAAAGAACGCGACGCGACTCCTAGGACTCGCGCCATCGTGGTCTATCCGATGAACGCGCTGGCAAATAGTCAAAAGGAAGAGCTCGACAAATATCTTGGCAACGCAGGCAACCCAGGACCGATCACATATGCCCGGTATACGGGTCAGGAATCGGCCGAAGAGCGCCAGCAGATTGCGCTCAATCCTCCAGACATCCTACTAACCAATTTCATGATGCTCGAGCTCCTCATGACACGTCAGGAGGATGTCGATCGACGAGTCATTGGAAACTGCGCGGGACTTCGCTTCCTGGTACTAGACGAGTTGCATACATATCGGGGGCGGCAAGGTGCAGATGTCGCGCTTTTGGTTCGTCGCGTTCGGGATCGATTAAAGCCGACTGCCCTTCAATGCATCGGTACCTCGGCAACCATGGCCAGTGAGGGATCGCTAGAGGATAAAAACAGGTTAGTCGCGTCCGTTGCCTCCAAGCTTTTTGCCACGCACATAAGCGAAGCTCACGTCATTGCAGAGACTCTCGAGCGCGTCACGGATCCAGCGCAGACTGCTGAGAATGTGCGAGCGGCACTTGGCGTCGCGATTGATAGCGGGATCGAGTCTTCGATTACCAATGCTGCCCTGCGGGTGCACCCGCTAGTGATATGGGTAGAGACGACACTTGGCGTCAAGTGGTCCGAAACGGATCAGCGCTGGCTACGCGCGGAACCTTTGACCGTTAGCGATGCGGTTAAGAGTTTGAGCGTCGACGCAGATCGCGCCGAGGACGCTTGTCGCTTCGCGCTGCGCAATCTATTGCTACTCTCAAGCATCCCGGAAGCGGTGCGCTGCGATGACATTCACGCAAGCAGCCGTGGATTCTTTGCTTTCAAACTGCATCAGTTTATCTCGGGCGCAGGGAGCTGCTTCGCTACTCTTGAGCCTGCTGGGCAGCGAACCATTACCGTTGACGGCCAACAATTTCTTCCAGGCGCCGAGGACAAGAGACTTTACACCGTGCACTTTTGCCGAGAGTGTGGCCAGGAATATCATCCAGTTCGGCTCTTAGCCGATATCCAAGGGCAGTCTATTTTAGCTCGCGATATCGACGACGGCGCCATACCTGACGATGACGCCCCGGACGACAGCGATCCATCTACAGAGGATGACCACGAGCGCTTCGGCTTTCTGATGTTGAATCCAGATGATTCGGACTTCACGTTCAACGATCGTATCGATGGGGAAGATTACCCCGAATTGTGGATTGATACCAATAGCGCGGGCAAACCGCGTTTAAAGCCGAGCTATCGGAACGCGCGTCCGGTTTCGTTGCACGTAGAACCAACCGGGAAAGTTGGGATTGGTCATAAGGCGTGGTTTCTTCCCGGAAAGTTTCGCCTTTGCTTGCGCTGCAAGACAACGTATCAAGGTTCATCGCGGGACCGCACTCGCCTCGCGTCTCTAACGGCAGAGGGTAGAAGCTCAGCAACAACTGTACTCGTTGGATCGACTCTCCGATGGATGAACGGTCCGCATTCCGATCTAGAGCTGTCGAAACGAAAGCTGCTCGGCTTCACCGATAACCGTCAGGATGCCGCCCTACAGGCGGGGCACTTTAATGACTTCCTCTTTGTAAGTCTAGTGCGTGCGGGATTTCTAGCTGCCCTTCAGGACGCGGGTGGCGCGGGTGTCGGAAGCGAGCAGCTTGGAGCAGCTCAACAGCACGCTCTCGGTTTTGATCAAGTCGATGCAAACATGCGTGCCGAGTGGTTACTCGAGCCAGATCTGCGGGGCTTTAACTTACAGGAAGCTGAAAGAACGCTTCGCGATGTTCTCGCATACAGAAGCTGGTTCGATCAGCGTCGCGGATGGCGATACACAAACCCAAATCTAGAACAACTTAATCTTGTACGCGTGGAGTATCTAGGCATCGATGACTTAGCGTCTGACGACGAGCTGTTTCGTGAGGCGCCAGCCCTTCTGCGTGACGCGCCGGTGGGAGTGCGTCGCGACGTCTATAGAACGCTGCTGGACTTTATGCGAAGAGGGATGGCAATTCGGAGCTCGGTTCTCGAATCGACCGCTACCGAGCAACTGCTTTCGCGATCGCATAGCCGTCTTCGTTCGCCGTGGGGTTTCAGCCTCGACGAAAAGCCCAGACCGTCACGGTGGCTCTTCATAAAAGCACCAACTCGCCGTGAAAACAATCTTCGCGATGAGGATATGATTGTGCGCGGTGGAGCACGCAGCTCGCTGGGCCGTGAGCTGAAGCGGCCTAGCCTTTGGGGAAACTCGAACGCTACCCGAAGCATTGACACTAAACAGTACGACGAGATATTGGAGGCTTTGCTGCGCGCCGCAGTAAGGCACGGCTTAATCACAGAGGAGCCAACCCCGTTTGAGAGAGACGGCTGGAAATTAAATGATGGTTGCGTTCGATTCTACGCGTCGGCGCTTTCCGATACTACATCCACACGGGAAAACGTGTTTTTCAGGAATTTTTATATTGCCGTGGCGCATATGTTACGGCGACCAGACCATGCTCTGTTCAGCTTCGAGGCCCGCGAGCATACCGCTCAGGTGGATCAAGACAAGCGAGAGGTTCGCGAGAAGCGTTTTAAGTTTGGCGATAAGGAGCGTCAGGAACTAAATCACGACGACCAGGCACTTCGCGCTTTGGGAGAGGCCAAACGTTTTCTTCCGGTCCTCTTCTGTTCGCCGACGATGGAGCTTGGCGTCGATATATCGGCACTAAATGCAGTCTATCTAAGAAACGTACCCCCCACGCCGGCGAACTATGCTCAGCGTAGCGGTCGCGCAGGCCGGAGTGGCCAGCCTGCACTTGTCATAACGTACAGCTCGGCGCAGAGCCCGCATGATCAGTACTTCTTCCGAAACCCACGTGCTATGGTGCATGGCGAAGTGCGCCCGCCACTCTTAGACCTTGCAAATCGTGAGCTAGTGGACAGCCACCTGCACGCTATCTGGCTTGCGAGCACCGAGATACCACTCGACCCGTCAATCTCTGAACTGCTCGACCTCAGCGAATCCAGCAGACCGGTTCGCACGGATCTTCTGCGCTCCATGGCCTCAGCGAACGTCGCAGCCGAAGCTTTGCAACGGATTGCAAATGTGCTCGAAATGCTCTCCGATGATCTGAACCAGGAAACCTCGGACTGGTACTCTGGGCGCGACGCGTATGCGAGCGAGACTGTAGAGAAGGCGCTTGACCGATTCAAGGCCGCGTTCGACCGCTGGCGCGACCTCTTCGCTGCGGCAGAAGAACAACGCGATGCGGCACGACGAACGATGGATGACTACGCGACCCCTCCCCGAGAAAAACGCGCAGCAAAAAGCCGTCACGACCAGGCGCTCGACCAACTCGATTTGTTGCAAAAGGGTAGCAGCAGCTTTTCGAGCGATTTTTACACATACCGCTATCTTGCGACAGAAGGCTTCCTTCCGGGCTATAACTTCCCAAGGTTGCCGCTGATGGCGTACATCCCCGCCGCGACCGAAGGGCATGGACGCTATCTTCAACGCCCACGATTCCTCGCGCTATCAGAGTTTGGTCCTCGTAGTCTCGTGTACCATGAGGGCAGAGCGTACCGCGTCACTCGCGCTATGCTGTCATTGGGCATCCGGGACGGAGCAACGGCGGAGTACCGACTGCCAACGAGGTCGATTCGCATCTGTTGCGTTTGCGGAGCTGGCCACTTCGATGAGAATGCTTCAACGTGCCGTGGCTGCGGAAGATCACTCGATGACGCCGAGATTATTCGTGACGCTTATAGAATCGAAAATGTCGCGACGCAGCCCGCCGAGCGAATTACTGCAAATGATGAGGAGCGACAACGCCAGGGTTTTGATTTGCAGACGACGTTTCAATGGGCTGAACGCGACCGCCGTCTGGACGTTCGGCGCGCGGAATCGCTAGACGATAAAGGCGTGATCATGCGCCTGTCTTATGGACCAGGAGCGACAATCACCAGGCTTAACAAGGGCCTGCGGCGACGCGCCAATCGCACGCAACTCGGGTTCAAGATCGATCCCGTGTCCGGATATTGGGCTCGTAACAAAGATGACAATGCGGATCCAGACGACCCTAGCACTACGCCGCGGCAATGGATAGTGCCGAGCGTCCAGGATCAGAAGAACGCGCTTTTGATCTTGCCAGCCGAGGAAGACGCTTCCCAAACCACGCTCGCGACCGTACAGCATGCGTTGCTGCGAGGAATCGAATCACTTTTCCAGTTGGAGGAGGGTGAGCTTCTCGCCGAACCGATTCCTGACCGCGAGGCACGTACTGGGTTCCTTTTGTATGAAGCCAGCGAAGGGGGAGCCGGCGTCCTTACGAGACTCGTAATGGACGGTGCAGCGTTCCGCCAGATCGCACGGGCGGCTCTGCGCATCATGCACTACTTATTGCCAGAAGATGGCGAAATTCTGCCAAGCAGCAACGAACTTAAAACTGCCCAGGCGACCCAATGCGTAGCGGGTTGTTACAGGTGTCTTCTTTCATATTACAATCAACCGGACCACGAGGTTATTGATCGCCGGGACGATGGAGCAAAGGAGATACTTCTTCGATTAGCCGCATCAACAACATCGCCACTTCTTGCTAGAACCGGAGCCGCTTTGCCACAGAACGCGAAATCTCCAAGCGATGCTGAAATGAACACGCGTTCGCAGCGCTGGTTTGAACTAGTTACACCGCGCTCTTTGCCCTCTCCTGACTCGGAACCGTTGGAAATTGGCGGAGAGGGCGTGGAACTAGTGTGGCGCTCGCACTACGTAGTCGCATTATTGAGTCAGGTCTCGACCACGCTCGCAGTCGCCCTTCAAGATCAAGGCTTTCTGATTGTAGCGTTCGGCGAGGACGAGGCTGAGTGGCCAATCGCTTTTAGTCGCTTGGAATCGGCGCTCGAGTTGTAATGAAGGCTCTCGAACGATTTGCACCCGGCACCCTCGTCCGTGCGCGAGGTCGTGAGTGGATCACGCTCGAGCATGATGCTGACGTGCTTCGCGTGCGCCCGCTGTCGGGCTCCGGAGCAGATGAGACGGTCATCTACCTTCCGCTTGAGCTCGATCCGGTGCTGCCCGCAACGTTTCCGGCGCCGGTTGCAACGCAGAAAGCCAGCCACGACGCGGCGATGTTGTTGCGGGACGCTTTGCTGTTATCGTTGCGTCGCGGCGCTGGGCCGTTTCGCAGCTTTGGGCATCTGTCGATAGAACCGCGCGCATACCAGCTCGTCCCATTGCTAATGGCGTTGAAGCTTGAAACAGTACGGCTACTAATCGCTGATGACGTCGGAGTCGGTAAGACAATCGAAGCTGGACTCATCGCAAGGGAGCTACTTGATCGTGGCGAGATCTCGCGCATAGCAGTGCTGTGTCCACCACATCTCGTTGAGCAGTGGGTAGAAGAACTGGAGCGAGCATTCCATATTCGTGCCCTCCCCGTTACGGCGGCAAGCGCGGCGCGGTTAGAGCGCGATCTTCCGCCGACCGAAGGCATTTTCGAGGCGCACTCGTTTACAGTCGTGAGCCTCGACTACATTAAGAGCGACAAACGGAGAGGCGAATTCCTTCGCGCCTGTCCCGAGTTCGTTATTGTAGATGAAGCCCACACTTGTGCTGCGGTCGGCAAGGGCAGACACCAGCGCTACGAGTTGCTTCGCGAACTCTCGAAGTCTATCGACCGACACCTAGTGATGCTGACGGCGACTCCGCACAGTGGAGACGAA
Source organism: Candidatus Tumulicola sp. (assembly GCA_036490475.1). Lineage (NCBI taxonomy): Bacteria > Bacillati > Vulcanimicrobiota > Vulcanimicrobiia > Vulcanimicrobiales > Vulcanimicrobiaceae > Candidatus Tumulicola > Candidatus Tumulicola sp. Next base: position 1,499,077 of record DASXDT010000006.1, on the reverse strand, counting down.
GCCGCATTCTATCGCCTCTTGGGCCTACTAGATCCGGAATTCGAGCAACTCCCGAGCGCAAGGGAAGATAGACGTCAGGAATTACGCGAAAAACTTTCTCGGCACTTTGTGCAACGGCGGCGGCCGGACATTGATGAGTGGAAAGAGGGGAGACTCTTCCCGCGCCGTGAAACCGCCGAACTGACTTACAGTCTTTCCGGACCGTGGCGTACATTCTTCGATAACGTCCTCGACTATTGCGCCTCAATCGTTGAGCGGGGCGCACCAGACGAGCATCGGCGAAGATTGAATTTCTGGGGAACGCTCGCGCTTATGCGATGTGCGTCTTCAAGTCCGGCTGCGGCGGCAGAAACATTGCGAAACCGACAGAGCAATGAGGTCACCGTTGACGAGGGAGCACTTGAAGACGAAGTCTTTGATGGTACACCTGACGCTCTACCAAACGACGACGTACAATCGCCAATAATCATGCCAGATCCGTTGCTTAGTGGGCTCATTAAGCAGGCGGAGCAGCTGAAGGGACAGGGCGGAGACCCGAAGCTCAAGCTATTGACAGCGCACCTAGAATCCCTGATTGCTGAAGGCTTCAACCCGGTCGTGTTTTGTCGCTACATTCCCACGGCGCACTACCTGAAGAGACAGCTCGACGGGCGCTTTACCGGCGTCGCCGTCGAGGTCGTCACCGGTGAATTCACATCAGCCGAACGCGAGTTACGTGTTGAAGCACTCGGGACCGCCGAGCGCCGATTGCTCGTGGCCACTGATTGTCTTTCCGAGGGAGTCAATCTCCAAGAATATTTTGACGCGGTTGTCCACTACGATCTATCTTGGAATCCGACACGTCACGAACAACGCGAAGGCCGAGTCGATCGATTCGGTCAAGAGAGTCCTACCGTCAGGGCGAGCCTGATATACGGCGAGGACAACCCTGTCGACGGAGCCGTCTTGAAAGTGATCCTTCGCAAAGCGGAGAGTATCCGGCGCGAGCTCGGCGTTTCAGTGCCGCTGCCCGACGACGGCCATCGACTTACACAAGCACTAATGCGTGCAGTCCTGTTGCGCGGCGATCGTCGTCAGAAACAATTTAGCTTCGACTATGATCGAGTTGAAGCGCGCGAAATTGAACTGGTCTGGCGGAACGTAGCCGAGACCGCCAAGCGTAATCGTACGGTGTTCGCCCAGGGCCGACTACGGCCTGACGATGTCATGCCAGAGTGGCGTCGCACTCTAACAGCCATTGGCGGAGATGACGACGTCAGACGGTTCGCGAGTCGCGCGCTCGCTCGGCTCGGCGCCGGTTTAGAATCGATGAAGCGAGGCTACAAGGTCCCGCTGCTCGGACTTCCGGAGGATATTCAGGAACGATTGGAGGCGGAAGGGCTCACCGGCACGCTGCGCGTGGACTTCGTGTATCCCGCGCGGGGTTGCATGTCGGTCCTTCGAAGTCATCCGCTCATCGCGGTGCTCGCGGACGCACTGCTCGAGCGGAGCCTAGCATCAGGCCCGGACCTTGAAAGCTCCGATCCGGCGATGTTAGGGCGAACGGGATGCTGGATCGCCCCGGTGACAACGCGCACAGTCATAGCCTTGCTACGTGCACGTCACCAGCTCACGACGACGGGCCTTAGGCCCAGTAGTTTGCTCGTTGAGGAAGCAACGGCAGTTGCTTGGCAGGGGACCGACGAGGGCCTCAGCTACTCCGATTACGCTCTGTCGTTGCTAGCGCTACCCGTGGTCGGCGATCCGCCTATTGTTGTCCAGGAGCGAGAGATCACCCGCGCATTGTTGTCCCTAACTGGTCGTGCTGCGGAAATCAACGCCTTCGCCGAACGACGAGCTCAGGAACTGTTGTCCGACCATAGGCGTGTTCGCGAGGCTGCACAAGCGCGCGGAAGTTATTCTGTCAAGTCGCTTTTGCCGCCCGACATCATCGGTGTCTACATCTTGCTACCGAACATTCAATGAAAATTGGGAGACGCGCCCGTCGCAAGCAGAGCCGGCTAGCTTTTGAGGCACTCTCGATTGAAGGTGGACTACTCTCGCCGGAGTGGCTTTCGAGAATAGCTTTGCTTGAGGCCTCCGGACAATCGGAGACAGATTATCGAATCCCCAAGGGACTCAACCTGAGGGACGAGATCGGGCGATACTGGCGTATGTCGCAAGCCCTTTGGGCCGAGTTTAAAGCGGGCCTTCCTAGTACAGGAAACCACGCGACGTTAGCTCAGCGTTTCACAGATGCGCTGCTTCGAGAAGTCCTCGGCTTTGGCGGCGTAGAGCACGCCATCGTTGGCGAGGTCGACGGCAACGACTATCCCCTCGCGTTTTACGGAGCCGCCCGAGTTCCAGTTGCGATCGCCGCTGCAAGTGAAGGCCTGGACACGCCATCGAGCCGCTTCGGAGATGGCACGCGTCGGCGAAGCGCCTTCGGTCTTGTCCAGGAGTATCTCAACGGTCCGCACGCCAGTTTGTGGGGGATGGCGACGGACGGAATACGATTGCGGTTGCTGCGCGAGAATGCTAGCATGACCCGCCCAACATGGATTGAAGTTGACCTGGAGCGGTTGTTTTCGGAAGAGCGATTTGCCGACTTCGTTCCGCTGTGGTTGCTCATACACGACAGCCGATTCGGTGCGCTGGAAGCGATGCGGGAGGGTTCCTGGCTGGAGGCCTGGCGAATAGCCGGCCGCGACGATGGTACTCGTGCTCGTGACAAGCTTCGAGACGGTGTCGAGGCCGCGCTCGTGGTCTTGGGCCAGGCTTTCCTTGCGAACCGCGACAATCGCGAGCTTCGTCAATCGCTTGAAGACGGCACGCTGTCGACGCAAACTTACTTCCAGGAGTTGTTGCGGCTTGTTTATAGGCTCATCTTCCTCCTAACAATCGAAGAGCGCGATTTACTCCATCCCCCAGATTGCTCCACGTCAGCGAAAGCTCTGTACGCCAAAGGCTACGGCCTACGAGCTCTTCGAGAGCGTTCAAGTCGACGTGCTGCGCGTGACAGGTTCACCGATCTTTGGCAAGCACTTAAGATTGTCTTTCGCGGCGCGGCCCATGGCGAGGCGCGCTTGGCGATACCAGCGCTCGGTGGTCTCTTTGCCGACGACCAATGCCAAACGCTTGATGCCGCAAAGCTAGAGAACTGGGCTTTGCTCGAGGCCGTCTTCCGATTGGGATGGTTGCGCGAAGAAAGCGGCATTGCCCGCGTCAATTGGCGCGACATGGGCCCAGAAGAGCTCGGGAGCATCTACGAGAGCCTTCTCGACCTTCGGCCGCAACTTTCAATTGCAGGCCGTAGCTTCGAATTCGCAGGTAAAAAAGAGGCTAAAGGCAACGCCCGCAAGCTCTCGAGCAGCTTCTACACGCACGATAACTTGGTCCAAACGCTGCTCGATGCGGCGATTGAGCCGATCATAGACTCCGCAATCGCAAAGCATCCGGCAGACGCGTCAGAAGCCATATTGCGCCTGGCAGTAGTGGACCCTGCTTGCGGAAGCGGGCACTTCCTACTCGGCGCCGCTCGTCGGCTTGGCTCACAAGTTGCACGTCTCCGCGCAAACGGGACACCCTCACTTTCAGAGTATCGTGAAGCCCTGCGACTTGTAATCTCAAGCTGCATATACGGCGTAGATCGTAATCCGATGGCCGTCGAGCTCTGCAAGGCTGCACTTTGGATCGAGACCGTCGTGCCAGGTCGGCCGCTATCATTTCTTGATTCGCATATACGCTGTGGGGACGCCTTGCTGGGCGTTCTTGACCTAGCCCAGTTAGATAGAGGCATTCCCGCCGAGGCGTTCGAGGCCAGGGAAGGCGATGATAGGGCCGTCGCAAAGGCGCTCCGCCTCAGGAACAAGCAGAGAATCGAAGACATTAATACGTTGCCGCTCTTCGCAGCAGCAGCTACTGCTCATTCTATGGAGCTTCTCCCGGAAGATACCGTCGAACAAGTGAAGGCAAAGCGCACGGCACTTGCCGCCGCGGAGGCCGAGCCCTCGATGGTGGCGGCTCGTCAGCGGGCGAACCTCGTTTGTGCTGCTTTTTTCGTTCGAAAGACGAAGGCGACGGAGTCTCAAGTTCCCTTAACGTCAGATGTAGACAAGCTAGCTATCGGGGAACAGTCACGTGCTGGAGCGGTCGCCGTCGCCAACGAACTGGCCGGCATACACAATTTCTTTCACTGGCCGCTAATGTTCCCGGACGTATTTGCTCGTGGCGGATTCCATCTGGTCCTGGGAAACCCACCTTGGAAGCCGATGAGTCCGGACGCGAAGGAGTTTTTTGCGCCACTCGACCCTTCTGTACGTGACGCGGCCCCCGCGGACCAGGAGCGGCTAATCGCTGACCTGCTTCTCACGCCTGGTCTGCAATCTGCTTGGGACGAACATTGCCGGACGCTGTACGATACGGCTGCGTTCATAAAGGAAAGTGGACGATTCAGCATGTTTGCTGAAGGTAACCTCGGCAAAGGAGATTTTAACGTTTACCGCATGTTCGTCGAGACAGCATTGTGCGCCGTACGTGCCGAGGGAATCGCGGCACAGCTAGTGCCCGAAAACCTCTACAACGGGGCGAATGCGGCTGCCCTCCGTGCAACACTATTCAACGACTTCAATTTGTTGATGCTGATCGGGTTTCAGAACACGCGAAATATCTGGTTTCCCGCCGTCTACCATAGAACAAAGTTTTGCATGTACGTTGCACGGCGGGAGCCGGCGGCAGAAACGTTCTTAGCAGCCTTTGGCGTAAACACTCTAGCAAAGCTGGAAGCCGCGAGAGCTGGCCGTGCGATTAAGTACCCGCTTGATCAGGTTCGAGAGTCTAGCCCCGACGCATTAGCTGTCACGGAGATAATGCATCCCAGCGACGTTGCGATCGTCCAGAAGCTCTATGCAAGGTTTCCAAAGTTCGGGGTGGATGGCGGTGGTCTCGCAGCACGCGACTATGCGAGGGAACTCGATATGGGCAATGATCGGGAGTCGTTTGGTAATGATCCAACCGGACTCCCGCTGTATGAGGGCAGGATGGTTGCGGCGTTTGATCACCGGGCCAAGGCATATGTCTCTGGGCGCGCTCGAAGCGCGCACTGGAAAGAGTTGATCTTCGGTGCTGATGAAAAGTCGATCAAATCTCAATGGCGTGTAGCAAGCGGCGATCTACCAAGAGACATAGCGGAGCGGTGTAATCAATATCGCTTAGGCTTTTGCGACGTGGCAAGTCCTACAAACGCTCGCACGCTGGTTGCCGCTCTAATCCCGACAGGCGTCGTTTGCGGTCAGCCCGTACCCACTATCACGTTTAGCCCGAATGACCCGCGGTTGACTATGCTTTGGCTCGGGGTGGCAAACGCAATCTGTGTTGACTATTTGGCGCGAAAGAAAGTATCTCTGCATATGACCTTTAGCTACATGGACAGTCTTCCGCTTCCGAGGCAGTTCGAGAGTTCTGCGCTTGAAGTAACAATAGCTGCGAAGTCTCTCAAACTTACGGCCACAGGAGCGGAAATGGCTGCATTCTGGACGAGCACTGCGCTACTGCTCGGAATGGATCCGGACCTGGACCAGCCTTGCGAAGACTTCGCAGAGCGAGAACGCCTTCGAAGTGAGCTCGACGTGCTCGTCGCGCGAGACGTGTTCGGGCTAAACCGAGATGAAATGCTGTATCTACTTGAACCGTCGGCCGTTCTAGGTCCAGAATGCGATTTCGAAACATTTGGACCCCTTCGGCGGAACGAGGAGAAAATGTACGGTGAGTTTCGCACTGGTCGGTTAATCCTCGAGACTTGGGACGCCCTGCCGTCCCCCGACAAGGCCCCTCGGAGAGCGTAGAACGTCGATGATTCCTCCACTCGCGGCAACGCGGTTAAGAAAGATCGCAGTCGACAACGGTTTCGACCTGGAGGAGGTGCCGCTCGACCGTTGGCTGCCATTTGCAAGCACAAAAACCCCCTTGCGAATCTGGTTGTCGATCGGCGATAGCGCTAGGCCGACGGCAGCTTTGTCGCTCTCTAATGTGGAGCAGGAGCTCTCGGAATACGGGAACACGAGCGGCCTAGCGCTTCCAGCGGGAGCGTCCGGTGCTATTCGAACCAATGATTTTGAGCAGCTGCACCATCTAGTGCGGCGTGCATTTCAGCTATCTCTGTTGCTACCGGATGGGCTATTGCACAGGTTTGAGGAAGAGACATCAAACTTGCTTAGAAGCACGGAGGCCGAACGACTTGTGGTGCTGCGTATCGGTCAAGGCATCTACCGCCAGGGCTTAATCGAATATTGGAAAGGGCGATGCGCAATTACAGGACTCGAAACGGTTGAGATCCTTCGCGCAAGCCACAGCAAACCGTGGTCCGACTGTACTGACGATGCCGAGCGATTAGATGTGTTTAACGGCTTCTTGCTCGCCCCGCATCTTGACGCTCTGTTTGACGGCGGTTTCATGACAATAGATGGCGCGGGGCTCGTTATATTTTCTGAGGCGCTTTCTCAGCTTGCTCGAGACACACTTGGGCTCAAAAGTGTAATGCGCACATCTGAGCTCACAGATGCCCATCGCGCGTATTTGGCGTGGCACCAGCAACGCATTTTTAGGCAAAATGAATGAATCGAGCGGAAGACCAACATGGTACCAGGGGTCGTCTCGAGTTCAACTCGTGCGGTGGGTAAACGAAAAAGTAACCAGTGACGGTTGTTGAGATTCAAAGAAACCGCATTAGCCATTGGCGTGCCGCCGCTCTATTATGAAACCTCTCTACATCGGTTTTAGCCATGGTCCCATCTTGGACGACCCGATCGCTGAACGGGTTCGCGAAACCGGCAATCTGGGTGGGTGACTTGCGAACGCGCGTGCAGCTACACCCGCCTCGCCTTCACTTTGGCTAAGGGCGATTGATTGATCCGCAGGCACCACACTCGAAGAACACGGCGACGAGTTGATGCCCTGCCGTCCGGCGAACCAATACGGATTGGCAGTTCCCGCAAAGCAAGCTCGGTGCCGAGTTGTCGCTGCCCTCAACCATGGGCTCGTCGGACTTACCAGTACGCGTAAGAATCGTACCAACGCCTTCGACTTCTTCCCGCGGAATGACGGTCATTTGATGAGACTTACGACCCATTTTGTTTTTACTCCAATGAGTGAAGCGGAGCTACGATATCAGGACGTTCTACTTTCAATGGTGAAGGGCCGTCTTGGCAATCAGCCCGGATCGGTTTCGCACTTCGAATTTCTTCAATAACACCTTGACGTGGTTGCGGACCGTACTGACGCTACGATTGAGTTCCGTAGCTATCTCGCTGTAAGATTTTCCCTGATTCAGATGAAAAGCATTGTTCGCTGCACAGGGGCAATCGCTCGATCGCGCGTTCAAAAGAAGGCATGGCGCCGACGCGCGCACTAGGTCGGGATTGCGAACCTCGATAGGCTTCCAGCGCAGCCTCCAGACGGGCGCTTCGCCTTGCCCCCGCGGGTACGCCAGCGATAAGACGCCGTAGTGCAGCTTCGTCGTCGGCTCCGTCAAGAAGCTCGCGAAGTTCATCGGCGGATTGCTGACCCTCGTCATCGAGAGCACCGCACAGCCGGCCTACTTCACGTTTCGTTTCTTCCTTGTCTCAAGCGAGGGCCGCGCGAACGAGGGTTGGCAAAATAGTCAAGAGTGAGGCCCTCTGCTTCTTTAGAGCCGAATTATCTCGCACGCGGCCCGGAGAGGAGGCATTTTTCCGGGAAGCTGCTTTTCACGTGGTAACGTGTTCCACACTTTGCATGAAGCCCGCGTAGTCGGCGTGAAGACTTACCGGACCGCCAGCGATCTACTCACTTGGTTATCAGTGCAGCAAGGTGGCCGACGTTGGCACACTTCTTGCGTGACGTGGGCCGCTGCCTTAGATTGTTCTTGTTGAATATTGCCAAGGAGCGTTTTTAGCTGCTTCTCCTGGGTCGCCGTCATGTTCGTGTAAACCATTTGCAATTTGTGTTTTCCCGTACGCTTCGCTAAGCGCTACGCTAGCCTCACCAGCGATGAAGCTCTCCCAGGACGATGAGGAGAGACTTGGAACTTCACGGGCCCGACGTCGCTTTGGGATAATTCGGTGCCGGGAATAAAAGCCGTTAAGAAAGGAGCGGGCCTCGCGCAGAACGGCTGACTCGCTCGATGCCGCCATGTGGCTTCGCGTGCGGTAGCAGAGAAACTAGTTAGAGGGGAAATGTGAATGAACTCGATGCCAAGCACCCATACCTTATACGTTACACGCCTGGAGCCGGGCACTTTCGATCTGAATCATCCCTTGGATCCGGAAACGGCCGAGGAGGTCCGCGCGGCCGTGACGTCGCTTCGCACATTCATAAACGATCATATGCTATGGGCTGTCGTTCTAGTGAACTATCAAGTTCTACGAAGCTACTTAGATCAAAATAACGCGGAGCTTTCGGCGCGTCGAACGCTGCATACATCGCAGCAGATAGATCAGATGCTTTTGGAGGTGAACCGGCACTTAATGAACTTTCTTTCTAGCGTCCGTACGTACATTGACGTCATGCCTCAAAGACTCGCAAACCGTCCCGATGTACGCTCGGGTTTTGCGAGATGGACCGGTGTACAGTACGATGCCCACTTCGCTTATCGGTTATTTGAGAATCTTCGCAATGTGGCTCAGCACGGTGACCTTCCAGTTCGCGCGTTCTCGTGGGACGCCCAAGCCACTGAAGGCACGGCAGTAATTAACTTCTCTCTAGCAATCGACCGCGATGCTTTTTTGGAAGCGCGCCGGATGCAGCCACGCGTACGGCGAGAGGTTGAACTTTTGGACGCAAATATCGCGTTGGAGCCCAACCTAATCCAATATTTTGACAGCTTAGGTCTCGTGCAGTTGCAATTGACACGAAGCATCATCCAAATCTACGCCAATGCTGGCCTCGTCATAAACGCAGCTCTCGAAAGAGTAGGAAACCCCCGAGAAGTAGCCATGGCATTCGTGCAGGTCGATTCAGTGCAGGGTAACCGCATGGACTTCACTGTGTTGGATGCCCACCTTCATGGTGCCATTATGGCGATTGAGTCACGAAGAGCCATCGACGTTACCGATTTTAGTGATGTTGACAGGGCACTGGCCGAATGGCTTGAGGCACATCCAGGTCGATAACAGGGCGATCGCGCGTCAAGCGCTCGAACTTCGCACGATCTCGGAGGTAACCCGAAAAACCGGGCTACATTACAGAGCATTCGCAAAAGCTCAACGCCTGACATTGGGCGCGGTCGTCGACTGTTCTTGTTTGATATCCTCAAGGAGCGTTTGCAGTTGCTTTAGTTGGCTTGCGTCCATATCCTTGTCAGCGATTGCGACCTCCGCTCCCTCGTACGCTTCTTCAAGCGCCGTGCTAGCCTCGGACCAACGGTGAAGTCGTGCTAACCACACGCCTTGGAAGTGGACATCTGCGATGATGACGAGGGCTTTAGAGTGATCGGAACGCCGCAGCGTTCCTATACAGGGTACAAGCGCTCAGCAACCTATCATCGTCGTTTAAAGCTGCTTCCCATTTCATAGCATTACTGTCGGCCAGCGCCTTCTGCGTTTCATATGCGGCATAGACGGTAGAGCACGTGCCCGAGAGCGGCTGGACCGGTGGCGAAACAGCAGCTACAGCTGGGGAATCCGAAACCACCGGTGACGTCGATGATCCGCTTTCCGAACCGGGGCTAGAGTCTTGGATATGGACCGGCTGCGTTAAGACGGTGCCATCAGCCCAACGAGCCCCGGTAATCGTGCACGTTACGTCTTTGACATGGTCAGCGTTTTGTAACGGGCGCTCCTCCAAGACTCCATGCTCACGCGGTGGCATGAAGCTGATAACGACATTAGGCGCGAATGAACCCGACCACACGCCGTCAAGAGAATCGACCTGCGTTCCGAAGGCGTCGCTGAAGACGTAATGCACTCGGATGTCCGTTAGTGGTTGATCTCCCTTGTTCGTGAAGCTAACACCGAGGTAGGTCAAGTTTTTATCATTTGTAGAGTTGCCAAAAAGCAGCTTTGGTACGCCATTCAATGCAAAGATCGGCTTTGCCCAGCATTGGTTACCGTCGACGCTCTCATCTGCGCGAGCAACGCCGTTCAGCGCACCTACGGTGAGGAAAACTGCCACTGCTGTAAAGAAGAGTTTCATGCCTCGCACCTGAGTCCGGGTGTTGTCACAGTTATGACCTCACGTAGGTTCGTTGGCTGGGCTCTGGGTTGTTCGCTCGAGTCGCAATACAGTTTTGATCTATACAGGGGGGTCCTCTACGTTACTTGAGAGCTTAGAGTTCATTTCACTGACGCTGGTCCGGCTGCGGACGCTTTTTGCTTGGAAATCAGGGCGGCTTTATTCCGCCGCTCAAAGTCTACCAGTGGGATGTTCCGATTTGAAGTAAGGTCCGCCGCTATACCGTGCGCGTACGAAGAGCCTCAACAGATGGGACAAAGAACGATTCCGATCCGAGTACAAACTTGAAGGAGTTTCGACGCCAGATGAGCGGATTTGACTACCCCGGCCGGGCGTTCATTAGTGTAGCGTCGTTGGCGCTTCGAAGCGCCCGGCGGTAAGTCAGGCTTCGTCCTGCGGAAGAGCGTTTCGCCGGACCGGTATCTTCGTCCCGAGCCGACATGTCAGGGCCCGGTAACATTTTTATATTAAGCTAGATTGAACATGCGTTCGATCGGCCTATTTTTTCTATAATTTTGAGAAGAGCCCACCGCGGCGCCGACGACATGGGTACCCCGCGGAACTGACTTACCCAGATCTACAATGGCGGGTTTCGTTTCGGATGACGACGGATAAGCATACCATCAACGCGTCGATGCAATATAATCGATGTTATGCAACATGCAACTGAGCACAAACAACGCTCGACGACGGTGCAAACTGAATAGATCGACGTTGCATTGCACGCGACACCGTTGATCTGTTAGGAATGTACGCGACGACCGTCATTTCGTGCAACCTGCCACGAAGCCGGGCCTGGGGTTGAGCACGAGCGTTATACGATTCTGTTCGTAGCGAGGGCATAAAGGTTGGAAATCACCCTCATTCGGTATCGCTTCGGTATCAAACCAGCCACCAGAACGTGGCGAATCGTGGGGTTTAGAAGACTCTTTTGCTCAAGAAGGCCGGATTTGAACGGCTGATCGGCGCTGTCTGCCGGATCTTGCGCGGCCTTTGGATTCAAGTAAGTGCGAACACACGCATGCGGTGAGTCTGGAAGTACAGATTCGCCTCCCGCCGCAATCGGCGTTCTTACTGCTTACTACGATCGATGGACCAAGTTCGGCGGACGCTTCAGTAAGTCTGTTCTTGCCTTAGCGAGTGTTTTGGAAGACCATGCCGAACTTCGGTGAGGGCTCGCATCATGGCCTCGATTTCCTCCGCCGTAAGGTTTGGCTCTGATTTTCTTGGCTCCGCCGGCTGCATTGTATCAAGAAGCTTCCACAGCTTCTCCTCAATCTCGATGAGTTTCAAGTACTCACGAATCTTGATTTTAGGTGAGCGCCCCGGTCGTGCTGGCGTCCCGCCCAGACTATTGGCATCAATAAGCTGCTCGTACGGTTCTAACGCCGCGATCGCTAATCTAAGTTGGAGGTGTATAGCCTGCTCGCGCCGATCATAGGTGATAGCCTTCGCTTCTTCTGCCAGTACACGATCATGCTCCGCAACGTGTCGTTGCCACTCGTAACGTCTTGACCAGCGCTTTAGCGTTGCTATTGATACGTCAAAGCTGTTTTCTTTGCAATGCGTGATGAGGTCTTGTAGTGAACGACGCGGCGATTGGTCGAGATACCACTTGAACGCTGCGCGTACGCGACCGGGCATTGAGTCGGACATCATCCTAAAACTATACACCAATGGTGGGCTTAGGGGCAACGCACCGAGCGCACGATTCGTGGAGAGTCTGGGGCTAGAGTACCTGCGAATGACCATTCATTTCGCTGGGCGATTGCGCTTCCCGGATCGGAGTTCTCAGCAAGAGCGAATACTCACGCAATATCGGCAATCCCACTTGAGCTGGTTGCCCGGAACCCCTAAGTGTTTCTTACTTCTGCTAAGGGCATGGGACTCCACATTTACCAGACGCGTTACCACCGAGTCGAGCTCATTCAAGATGCGCCTATTTGAAAATGCCAAGCTTCTCGCCCATAGCTCGAATAGCATCATCAATCTCATCCGCCGACATGTCTTTCCTAAAAACCATGTAGTGGCGGGTCGTCGAGCCCATGACGGTTTTTTCGTCTGCGTCTGCCTCGGAACCGGAGTGTTTATCAGACTGCTCTTTGCGTTCGCTCATATATCGTTAAAACTACCTCTAGCCGGTTGCCGCCAATACGATACGAAGCGACCGGCCACCGATTGTGATTCTTGGATCGTTAGCGCTGCCTGTGAGCAGTGCTAACACTGGGTGCCTACTTCTTCAGTCCTTGGCGTTGCGCCTCAGCTTCGATTGCGTCTGCGATCTGTTGCGACATCACATCCTTGCCGAACAGCATGTAGTGAACGCCCTCCGGGTCGCTGCAATTCGGTACGAGCGGCCGACTCTTTTTTCAGCGGCCGCTTCTGAGGTTTGCTCACAGCTGTTTGCTCCTAAACGATGGACTATGGCGTGACCGAAAAAAGTGTTCCGCAGCCCAAGTTATACTTACAGCCGCCTCCGCCCGATGCGGTGCTGCCGTAAATCATTCCGCCGATAGCCGTTAAACCTGTCGGGCTTTGTCCGTTCATCCCGCCTTTGAAGGCGTAGACGATTGTTAGAGCGCTTGACGACGGTGTGAAAGCGAAGACAGTCCCGCAGCCTACACCGTTTCTACAGCCCTGGCCCCCTCCCGAGGCTGTCGTCCCATAAAGGACGCCGTTCAAAAACAGAAGATTCCCGTCAGGATATGCGCCGTCGTCAACCCCTTTGAAACGATACAGCGTGCGCATCTCGCCCGAGCTCGGATTTATGGTGAAGAGCGTGCCGCACCCCTGTCCGCCCGCGCACCCGGTACCACCGCCAGCATACGTTGTTCCATATAGCTGACCATTTACATCAGTGACCGAACCCATGGGATCGGCGCCTCGTTTACCACCCTGAAAGCGATGAACAACGCTTTCTTGGTTGTACGATGGACCTGGCGTGAGGGAGAAAATGGTACCGCATCCGACGGGGTTACACGACTTAGGGTATAATCCGCCGCCCGTTGTAGTGCCGAAAAGCGCGTTGTTTACTTGGATTAGGGGCGCTTGCGGCTCTCGGCCGTTTCTACCGCCGGAGAAGCGGTAGAGCACGCTCTCATCGCCCTGTGATGTGACCTGATACACGGTGCCGTCAGTTCCGCCAGCGATTGTTGTTCCGTACAAATTGCCGCCAATTGCAATCAGGCCTGCGAGCGGCGAGGCACCGTCCTGACCACCCATGAACCGATAGATCACGCTCTCTGCGCCAGAAGCGCCTAGATTCACCGCAAACACGGTGCCACAGCCTATGGAACTTTCAGGGCACCCTCCGCCCTGATAGGTGGTTCCGTATAGGATATTGTCTTCAGCGATAACGCCTGAGTACGGATTAGCGCCGTCTTGGCCGTTTTGAAAGCGGTAGAGGATCGTTTCGCCGATCGAGGTGCCGACGTTATAACTGAAAACGGTACCGCATCCGCGCTTCTCGCCGCAATGCCCGCCGCCGCCGGTCGACGTCGTGCCGTAGAGTGTGTCGTTCAAGGCAAGCACGGTACCAGAGGGAGCCGCTCCATCAGCCCCACCCTTGAAGCTGTAGATGCGGCGGTAGGCGACGGTCCCCGCTGGGTGCCGCGGAAAGACACCGGCAGACTGCGCTAACGGCTGGAGCGGCCTAACGTTCCCGTCGCACCCCGCAAACGATAGAGCTGCGACGCTGAGTAACGCGGCTGTGGAATTTGAAAGTACTCTTCGCAAGCCGTTGTCCTTTCGATGCAGCGCAACGAGTCACGCAAATATTTGCGTGGCAAGACTGGCTTTCCTTCGATACGCTCGGCGCAGTGCGCTCGCCAACCGTTCAACAAGTGCTCAAAACGATCGCTCTAAACACCAGAGCGGCGCGCGCGAGCATGGGGATCAGTCAGGAGGAGGCGGCCCATCGGGCCGGCATCGTATCGCGCCTTTGGCAACGGGTCGAAGCGGGTGATCCGATTACGCTGAAGACCCTTGTGGCTGTCGCGGCAGCTTTAGGAGTAGCCCCGGCCGATTTGCTGAAGCGATAAGTCCCGACCCGACGAATTACATCCTCGACACCGCGCATTCCGTCCGGCACAAATGCGCGGTGGGACAGCAAGCTAGACGAAAACGCCGGCCGGAACGTTAAAGCTGCGAGGGCTGGGAGATTCCGGCATCCGAAGAACCGTCGAAAACTGCTCGCGACTCCGGCGCGGCTAGGAATTTAAGGCTGAATCGACTTGGAAACCGCCGCGCATGACAGGGATTCAGCGTGGTTGGGTCTGATATGGAGTTCTAGCACTTAACCGCCTGCTAACCGCGAGGTTTTATCGCATGCCCGACCGCGATGGCTACACCGTAATTTTGCAGCCGCGCACCGCCGCTAGAGGCATCGTCAAGCTTTTCGAGGTTCCTTGCTCGGAGGGCGATTTGGCCGAATTGCGGCCAAACCAGCAGGCATTAAATTCCGGTCGGTTGCAGCTAAATTAAGACCCATGACGGACCAGCTAGTTAAAGCGCCCGCTGATCCACTCGGCGTTGAGATTGCTCAAAGCGGTGGCACAATTGCACAGAGCCGCTTCACTTATCAACATACAGTTGGGGCTCTCCTCGCGTTTGGCTTATTAGATGACGAAGACATGGCTTATGTCTATTGCGAGACAGTGGACGACCTACTTCTCGAACAGGTCAACGGTGACTTAACTTGCGTTCAAGTGACTAGTCGGGAACACACCCAACCGGCGTTAAAAGCAAAAGATGAAAAGGTCGTACACACCTTTGCCACTTTTTGTGAGACAGAAGCCATTAGAACCGACGTCGCGAGTTACCGCTTTGTGGCCAGTTGCGGCTTTTTTACTGGCCAAGATAACTCACAGAACCTTGTGCATGTGTTGGCTGTAGCCCGGACAACACCGTTTTCCGATTATGGGACGCATGCGAAAATCAAGTCATTCTTCAAAAAGATAAAAGCCAAATTGGGTGGCGGCCCAATCGCGTCACTGCCGAAAGTTGTGGAAAAGGCCGACTTACAAGTGGGGCCGCCCCTGCCAACAGCCTACGATAAACTATACACCGTGATCAGCGAAACGTTGAAACATCGCCAACCCTCGCCTGCCTGCGTCAAACGAATACACGACCGCCTCGTAAAGCGCGTTGAGCAGGCCGCGTCTCAGCGATTCGAAGGGACGAATACGACATACATTGCTGTGACCTCGGGTTCGGCGGGATTAGACGCTGCAACGCTCGCTGTTAAACGGATTGGGCGAGCGGAGATGCAGGCAATCGTCGACGAGGAGCTAGCCCTGCGGCAGATCGCACCCGTCAGGTCGTCCCTAACAAACGACGCCTTTCCGACCCTTCGCGACAAGCTAACGCTCAACGGCGCCTCCGAAAACATCATCGTCGTCTTACAGCAAAGCGCATACCACGCGGCGGCACGAATGCGCGCGCGGCAGATTAGTGAAGGTGTGCCTGAGGCGGAAAGGTTGAGGCCGCGCTGCGCGCCATTGCGTCACGATTTTATAACCGACTATATGAACGGCTGGAACGATCATCGGAGGTTGATGCGCCCTCGCTATACAACGCGATAGACCGGGGCTTGCCAAACCTTTTACAATCTCGAAAGAGTGATCTTCCGTTTGCGGATGAAGAGGAACTGCTCGGCACCTTGGCGCTGCTCACGGACGAGTGTCTATTCTGGTGGGGACCGCGAAAAGATTTGGACTCGCTAGAATGAGATTTCTCAGCGACGGTCCGCGGCTCGATGCCGATCCAAGGGTCGCCTCGGCGCGACTTCTACTCCTGGGTACGGTCCATCAAACATATTCGCCGGGCGGAGAATTGTCATTTATAAAACTGAGCTACTTGGATTTTCTGCTTCAGCTACCGGGCGGATTAGAAGCCTTGCTGAAGACTGAGCGATCCGGCCGTAACGCTTCGCGTTTGAGGATATCCGTTTACGAAAGAGAATCCATCGAAGCCCGAAACCTAGTGCTCCGATTTGAACCCTGGAACGACAAATACCGACTTTGCATTTCTTCGATGGTCGCGAACGGGTTAGCAGCGGTTGAGATTAAGGCCTCCGACGAGCGACATTGGGCTCTTCGGACAACTGATCGCGGTGCAGCCGTGGCTAAATTGCTTTTCGATTCTCCAGCATATCATGAGTTGGCGACGCGGGCTGACGTCATTGTTCGCTCTCTCGATGTCCGCGTTGCCACGCTGCAGAGGTATATTGCCAACTCATTGCCAGAAACCCTAACTTTGGAGCCTACACGACCATTATGAAAATACGCTTGCGGCGTCTCGACATGAACTGCAGGCAATCGATTGAGTCGTTAGACCTCGATCATGGCCTGCTGGCGATCGTCGGAGAGATTAATACCGGAAAATCGACGGCACTCCACCTTATTGATTTCTGTCTCGGAGCTAATACGCCTTATCAGACAGAGGCATTAAGAAAGGAATTCTTGTCCGCGACTCTTGAGCTTTCGGTGGAGCAGTACCACGTTATACTGGAGCGGGAGCTTAATTCAAAAAGGGTTTCCGTTACGTGGCGCGCAGCTGACGGCCAACCAAGGTATGCGAACGTCCCGCTGCAGGCGTCACCGAATGAGCCACAAGTAGAACCTGGTGTTATCACTCTTAGCGATCTTTCGTTTTTCTTGACCGGTCGAAATGTCGTCAAAGTTAGGCAGTCAATCTCTGACGAAGAGAGCCCCCTCATACGGCTCAGCTTTCGCGACCTCATGTTCTACTGCTTTGTGCGACAGCAGACCTCGGATTCCAACTTCTTTCACTTGAATGACCATGTCAAAACTAAAAGTCGTGAGGCGCTTAAGTTCGTTTGCGGGTTGTATTCACCGCATCTGACCCAGTTGACGTTGCGCCTGGAGGCGCTGCAGAAAAAGCGGGATGTGAGCGAATATGCAATCGCTGAACTAGCGCGTATATTGGAAAAGGTTAATGATGAGGGCTCACTCGAGGAGTTACGACTTCGAGAAACCTTCCTTGAAGCAGAGTTAGAACGCTGTCAAACGCGCTTAACCGACGCTAACCGGCAATATGAGCGCGCTACGCACGTTGCGGACGAGATGCGTGCTGCGCTTCGGGTTGCGTCCGAAGACCTAGCTCAAGCAGAACGAGCTACTTCTCGCCAAAGAAATCGGCTAGACGAACTATCTGCGTTACGATCAGAGTTCTATAGCCTGAAATATAAGGCAGATCGATCCCAGGTGGCACTTTCCGTGATCGGCGACATTCAATTCAACTATTGCCCACAGTGCACAAGAGACATTGGAACAAGGGCAACGGTTCAAGGCGGTAATTGCCCTCTGTGCAAATCATCATCTCAGAATTGGGCCCATTTGTCGCCGGAGTTCCTTGAAGCAACGCGACAGGACTTAAACGCGCGACTTGCAGAGGTCGAAGCGACAATCGCTCGACAAGAAGTGTCGCTTCAACTGGAAGATCGCAAAATGCAGAGAATGATTAAGCGAAAGCAGACAATGGATCACGAATTGTCTGACACATTAAGAAGGTACGATGCCGATTATCTTAGCCGTTTTAGGGTCGCTGAGCGCGAGCTTGCTCAAGTTCAGGGCGAATTGAACGAGGTAACTAAGTTGCGTTCGATTCACGAGAAGGTCAATGGGTTAGGTCTCGAGACTGCGGAAGTTGAAGCCGAAGCCTCGCATGCTCCGGAAGGCGATTGAGGAGGAGCAGCGTTCCCTTACAGGAGCGCAGCAGCTTATTACTGAGATCGAGGAAGCGCTCATGGAAAACCTCATGGCAGTCGGTGTGCCTGGCGTCGACTCTGAGGATCGCGCAGTAATAAATATCAGGACGTGGATGCCAAAGATTCAAAACAGGAACGACCCGAGGCAGTTCTGGGATTTCGACAGTGCCGGAAGCAACGGAAGGCGTGTACTATTCACCGTCTGCTACGCCATCGCCATACACCAGGTCGCGGAACGCCACGGACTGCCCATCCCGTCCATTCTACTACTGGATACTCCGACTAAAGATGTTGCTCGTGACGCTAACCAAGAAATACACGATGCTATGCAACAACGCATAGCTCAATTAACGAGTACGTCCCTCAAGAAGACGCAGTTGATTGTCGCCGATAGCAGCTTCGTCCAGGTGGCGCCTGTTTCTGATTATAGACTTTATGAGCTCTCTAGACAATCAGGGCTGATCAAGTATTACCACGACTAACTGGTTCTAACGGCGCACCCCCGCCCGCCTCGCCGCATCGATGCCCGATTAGGCAACGCGAACCATGCTAGCCGAGCCCATCGATCGTTCGGCTGCAAGTGGGGGCTCTTGTTACTTGTGCCTAGTTCCTTCCCGCATCTGCGAGGTCACGGAATACAATGACCGATCTGGGCAACAAAAGCTTGGCCACGTGATCAAAGTTCCAGCGACCTTCATTGGTGGGGCGCCGTGACCACTGGTTCTTCGATTAAGGAGCTGGAATGGTTATCGGACCAAAGCCGAGGCGGTGCAGGGCCTCCTGGAGCCCTGTTCCCAAGTTTTATCTGCCGGCCATCTTCGATACGACGGTACACTTGTGGGTCGAATTCGCGTAGCGTGGCTGGATCCGTCACTGACAACAATGTGTTGAGCCCATGATCCGAGCGATAGACGATTATCTCGCGAACGAGGCCACGCATGCTAGGCTCAACTTTATCTAAGTTGTCGATCGCGAGAGTCCGGATCTCGTAAAGAAGCGACTCAGCGTTGCGCCCTTCGTCCCCCATGCTACGCAATAATCTAATGAGCCGCCCGTCACTAACGAAAACGAATCGATTTGGGCGGCCAATCCTCCTCACCCGTTCGTTCACTCGGTTCAAAAGTATCAATCGCATCATCAGCATGCTGAGAACCGATGTCTTGCCACATTGAGCTCCGCCGTGCACCGTGGCAATACGATACTTGTTATCGAACAAGAACAGTCCGAGGCGGCTTTCGAAGATTTCAGCGGGCAAAGACACCGTGGGTGCATCGATTGATCGGAAGGCGGCGGGAATGTCAGCCCAGTCAACTACGCGGAGTGCATCTTTATATAGGGAACAGTTGGTCGGGATCAAGCTCAAATTCTCGGCAGATCGCTTCAACCATTGCGGATCGCTGCACTCCGTACAACCGGATCCTCTTGCACAACTGTTCATAGTCTGTTGTTCCTTCATCGTTGAGACACTCCATTACGAGTTGTTGAAAGCTAACGGTCGTGGGTCGAGCTTCCTTGTTGATGCGATGCGATGTGCGCTTATAGCGAGCATAAAAATAAACAGTCTGGGCGGTAAACATCGGATATTGGTCAGTAAGTAAGGAGTCGCGGTCATGCCAAGCCTCGTGAACGATCTTGAGGGTAACCGCGTATCCGTGAGTCCTAATGAGGCCATCGAGCAGCTTGCCATGCTTGCCGGTTGAGATCGACGGCGTCTGAGTTAGTTTTGCGATCTCGGAAGCCAGAGCCAAGCGCTGTTCGTATGACGAACCGTTCGGCGATTTACGGTGGCTAGATAAATCTGTCCCACTCCTCCGGGCTCGCGTTTGCCGTGCCGGCTCGCTATATTTCTGGGGGTTGCTATTTAAGGAAAGAGCGATCGGCTCGCACGGGAAAAAGCCCTTGAATTTAAGGGTATTTGGCCTTTCTGCTTGCCGGGGTCTCACGGCTCGTTTTGAGTACTGAGTTGCAGTCGGCTCCGGTGTTCGAGCAAAGCGCCACGCTATGCTTGTTTGAATCCACGAAGCGAAGAGATTCGAACCGTCATAACGGCAGCCAACCAGATAGTATTGATTGCGCGAGGCGGAGGGATTCAAAGGAACCAGTAGTTGCTTCCGGACCAGGTTTGCAATGTGCGCTTTGTATCTACCGTGTTTCTTTGTAGCTGTAGCGCCACGATCCACGACTAAGTAGCCGTCGGCAAGAAAATCGGGAGCTGGATTATTCATCGCTGCTCTAAGAAATGTGGCATAGACGCGAACTTCAGCAGCGGTACAACTGACGAGCGGGATGCGTAGATCCTCGGCCGTTAGTTGGCCCGTCTTGATAAGGTCTGACAGGTCTAGGGGCTCCGCCCCGACGTCGAACGGGTTTAAAGAAAGACCATCGGTACTCATCCAGTTGCGACCTCTGACCCAATGCAAAACAGTTCCGACGCCCTGTCCAGTTTCTCGCTCACTCGGCAGACCCCGTAAGGTGCGCTTGCGAGTTCTGCTCTGCGGCGTTGGATTGGCCCGAATCAACGCAACACCGGTGAGTCTCGATGAAGGCTAGTGCCGCCTTCATGCTGATCCGACGAGCACGACCGATTCTCGCGTACTCGATTCGACCTTCGTCCATAAGCGCGTAAACCGTAGACGTTCCGAGGCTCAGGAACTTGGCGACCTCTCGGATTGTTAGCAAGCGTTCCGAATCTGATAGAAGCGCGGGCCGTTCAGGAGAATCCATGTAGCCAGTATAAACAAAGGAAATGACAAAGATAGTCACAAATAATTGTCATATGCCAAAAAGCCCTGGACCCTTGCAAGACCGCCTAGCCGACGACCGATGCCATCCAAAGATGCGCGAAATTGCGGTAGCTAGCATAGCGCAGGGCCTGAGTCAAGCAGGTCTGGCGAAACTCCTGCGGACGAGTCCTGGCGTCGTTTCGAGGCACTTCGACTCTGCAAATCCGCGTTTAACTACCCTCCGACGGTACTGGATCGCGCTGGGATTCCCCGACGACTACTCTGACTACGCTTTTGACGAAGCTCCACTGAGTATCGCTACTCGGGCGAACTATGAAAGAAAAATGCTCCAGACCCTCGATCAAGAGGGGTCGCGACTTAAACCTGGTTCTGGGCTTGCTTTCGAAGACTGGTTCAAACAGTTGATGCTACAACGGCAAGATGCGGTGCTACGGACGTTTGCAGCCACCGAAGCTCGGGCCGAACTCGAAGCGCTATCTTCCGAAGAGCGCGATCTACTACGAGAATTCGGCGGGCTTGGCTCGTTTGGACTTCGCGCTGTCGCGCGAAAGTTTAGGCTAGAATTTGACTTTCTCAGCCGCATGGTTTCCTCAGAACCGAACTCGCAAACCCTCGTCGAAATTTACGACTCGCTCATGGGCGTCCCCGCGGTTCCGCACCGCAAGGCAGTCGATGCGATTCGATTGCTTGGATACATCCTACAATCGTGCAATGTGACCTTAGAAAACTTGCAGGAAGCGCTGATGCGCCATCCTTCATTCTACGAAGAACAGAACGGTGAACCACTTTGGAAATTACCGACAACAAGAAGTTAGTGTCGCCTGCCAAGCGTGGGCGGCGAGCAAAAGGCGAAGGGACCATCTACAAACGGAGTGACGGTAAATGGTGCGGAGCCATCACGACGAGACGGAGCGATGGTTCGGCGAAGCGGAGCGTTCTCTATGGGCGCACGCAAAATGCTGTACTGCAGAAGTTACGGGCGCTTCGTGCTCGCGCGGATGAAACAGTTGAGCTGAAATCCGATACTCTGAGCACTGGCGACTTTTTAGAACGCTGGCTCGGGGACTGTGTTCGAGTTCAATGCCGACCAGCAACTTACCAACTGTATTCGCTTTTGGTAAAACGCCACATTGCCCCTCACATCGGGAAAGTACGTCTCGCGCATTTGGCTGCTTCTGATGTCAGCAACCTATACACCCGTTTAAAGTCTCTGGGAGCATCAGAGAGGATGGTGCAGATGGTTCACGCCCGACTTCATTCCGCTCTTAAACAGGCAGTTCGCTGGGAACTTGCCTTTCGCAATGTCTCCGACTTGGTCGACCCACCGAGAGCCGAACGCAAGCAAATGCGCGCTCTTGATCGCGACGAGGTGCGTAGGTTTTTGGAAACTGCTCGAGGTGTGCAACTCTACGCCCTTTATGTGCTCGCCGTGACAACCGGTCTCAGGCAAGGAGAACTCCTCGCACTTCAGTGGCCAGACATCGACTTCAAGCGAGGCACATTAAGCGTGCGTCACACCCTACTCGAGGTGAACAACAGACTCGTACTGGGCGAGCCAAAGACGCGGGCTTCCAAGCGTCTCGTTACGTTACCGAAGATCGCCCTGAGCGCGCTGGAAGAGCAGTCGCTTAGATCTGGGACCAGCGCACCGCGTCCCATCTGGGTGTTCGCCGACTCGAACGGTGGCCCGCTCCGAAAAAGCAATCTGATCCGGCGTTCCTTCAAGCCTCTGCTAGAAGCGGCAAGTCTGCCCAACATCCGGTTTCACGACCTGCGCCACACTGCGGCCACACTGCTGATGGCCGAAGGCGTTCACCCGAAAGTCGTCCAGGAGCGGCTCGGGCATTCAAGCATCGGGCTGACTCTGGACACGTACTCTCACGTTCTGCCCAGCATGCAGAATGAAGCCGCCGACAAGCTCGACGCTGCTCTGACGCTGAGCACTGAGCCCGTGTAGCTTATCGTGTAGCTTGAAACAGTAGAATCCAGTGTAAACCACAGGCAACCAAGGAACCTCGACGGCAGATCCGAGCACGAACTCTGTAAAGCCTGGAGTCCAAGGAAGCCGTGGAAGCCAATCCTGGTGCTTCGCATGTAAGGGGTCAGGAGTTCGAGTCTCCTCATCTCCACCACGTCAAAACCCGCACGAACGTTACCGTTTGTGCGGGTTTTTGCGGAGTCGAGTTCGTCCAACCGTGGGGTGGTTTCGTTTATTACACAGCTTGAGGATTTCATGGGTGGAGTGCACCATGGCCATTCCGAAAGCCGCATAGCATGAAAGACTGAGTGTAGAGAAAGGGAGTTGTGTGTTGAACTCGAGCAGTTTAATAAAATACGCCGGTGCGGCAATCGCACTGGCTGTCTGTTCGGCATGTAGCGGCGGGACGGCCGCCGTGCCGTCGAGCGGGGCGTTTGCCGGCGCAACCGTACGCGGGGCAGTTTTTCCGAGCGCGCTGACGACGGCGGCTCGCCCAACGACGAGCCACCGGTTCGAATCGGCCGTTTCTAACGTGCTGGCCGAGTCTAAGTCAAAATATTACGAGTACATCTTCAACGCGTACGGCACGTACGCAAGCATCTTCGACTATCCGAAGAGTACGCAGGAGATCGGCCAAATTAACGGGCTCGGCGGCCAAGGTTGCACCAACGCCCTCTACGGTTATGGTAAAGGGATTTTCTGGAACGTCGGAGGTCCCGACCAGATTACGGAATTCAAGGTTCCAAAGACTCCGATCAAAACGCTTTCCGTAAATTATTCTTTTGCGACCAGTTGCGCGATGAACGCGAGCGGCGACCTCGCAGTTGGAATCTATGGCTTATCGAGCGGCAAAGGCGGCGAACTCGTAGTCTTCAAGAACGGAAGCGGCACGGGCAAAGCCTACGAAACAGCGCTTGACGAAGAATTCTTCGACGGTTACGACCCTAAAGGGAATCTCTTTGCCGACGGTTTTACCGGCTACCGGTCGGACTGGGCTCTCGTAGAGCTTCCCAAGGGCAGCAAACAAGCGGTTACCATCACGACGAGCAACGCTCCGGTGTTCCCCGGCTCCGTGCAATGGGACGGAAAGTATCTAACGGTGTTCGATCAGCTCGCGAATTCGACATATCAGTACACCATCAGCGGAACGACGGCGACGTTGAAGCACACCATAACGTACACTGGGATGAGCGATTGCGCACAAACGTGGATCGCAAAGGGCTTGCTGTATTGCGCCGACGCGGGGAACGACTCCGCAGAGGTGTTCAAATACCCGAAGGGTGGCGCGCCGATCGCAACATTTACAGGCGATTTCGACGAACCGCTTGGCGTAACCGCAGCGCAGAAATAGTTCGAAGTGATCCGCCTGCTCGGAACGAATCGTAATCGTCTTGCGCTTCTGGCGCGCTGCTTCGGGGCGTCTTCGGCGGAAGGAAGTGGATGTCAGAACTGGCCCGCCAAGCCGGCGCAGCCACATCCGAGTGAAAGGCGAAAGCTGCACGCATCAATGCTGCGAAAGGCGCCCGGCCTAGCAAAACCTAGCCTAGCCCGTGTGAACGTCGTCGAAGAGCGAAACCGCGGTCAGGCTGCGGGCTTCAAGGGCCGATAGACAGCGCGATGGGTATGTTCACGTCTCGGCTCACCTTTCTTAATAGCTTGTTCGCGCCGAGCGCGTACACTTTGAACGAGCCGACTCCAAAATTGCCTTTTCTGAAACTCGCTACGTAGAGATTGTTCGCAGCGTCAATTGCGATAGCAATCGATCCGGCGTTATTCCTGTCGAAGGTGAGGTACGGCGTCGTCGTTCCCGGCGCGTACGCTGTGATGTCATTTCCGTTCAAGACAAACAGGTCGCCGGTGCTGTCGAACGCAATGCCATGCGGACTTGAGAGGCCCTCGGTAATCGTTGTCTGCGGCGACGACGACTTCGGAGGGAACACGACTATTGCGGACGGCTCCTTTTTGCTTTCGATATCAAGGGCGTACAAGTTATCCGAAGCGTCGAGCGCCATTCCAGCGATTGTTGTCCCGGTTGCGATGGTTCGAATAGGCTGATTCGTTCCAGCGGCAAACTCGACGATCTTCTTGTATGCGTTTAACACATAGAGATTGTCCTTCGAATCGAACGCTAACGACATGGGACTAGAAATGTGGGCAGAAATTTTTCGCATGACTTTTTTGGTGCCAGAAGTGTAGACGAAGATCCGGTTCTGCTGGAAGTGAGGAACGTACAAGTTGCCTTGACCATCGATCGCCGGCGGCCCCAGAGCTACCGTTCCGCCGTTGATCGTATACAGTCGTTTGTTCGTCTTCGCAGCAAAGACGATGATGCAGTTCGTGCCGCTCGGACCATTATATACGTACGCGTTTCCGGTGGGGTCGAAGGTGATCGAGCTCGCATCCGTCATCCCAGGCGTTATCTTATACAACACGTGCGAAGTGCCGTCGGCGTACACGGCGACGTATCCAGCACCCTTTGCAGGCTGGTTGATGAGGTAGACGTTGCTCCAATTCTTGGCCCTGGAGGCAGCAGGACGACGAGGTTGCACGTTTGGCAGCGACGCCGGATTCTGCGAGGGCGCGGACGAGCACGCGGTCAGGAATGCGATGGAGCACGCAGATATAGCGCGCGCGGATATGCGGAGCATGTTGCTTCCTCCCGGTGCATCGCTACCCCGCAGACCCGCCACGCACCTGGCAAGCGAGGCAAGCCGTGAACGTGCCATTGTGCGGGTTTTTGTAGGCCGCGGGCCGGGTGCGCGCAAACGTACGATGCGCGGTGGAATTATTGCGGTTTTCCGATCTCGAATGTCACTATGGGGCGCGCGAGATATTCGCGGGCCTGAGTGGCGTATTCAACGACCGCGAGCGCATCGGGCTCGTGGGGCCGAACGGCGCGGGGAAGTCGTCGCTGTTGCGTCTCCTCGCGGGCGTCGAGCAGCCTTTCGGCGGTACCGTCGTGCGCGCGAAAGGCATGAAGCTCGGGTATCTCGCTCAAGGCGTGGCCGACGAGACCGAGTCGACGTTGCAGAGCCTTATCGATGCTGCGCTCGCGAAAGCGACGCACGAAGAGTGGGGAGCGCGCAACAAAGCGCTACGCGTCATGCTCTCCGCGTTCGGCTTCGAGCCAACGGAATACGATCGTCCGCTACGCTCGTTTTCGGGCGGCCAGCGGGCCAAGGTTGCGCTGGCGCACTTGCTGATCGACGAACCCGACTATCTGATTCTCGACGAACCGACCAACCATCTCGACGTCGCGACGATCCGCTGGCTCGAATCGTTCGTGGCCAACGATGCCCGCGGGTATATCGTCGTTTCGCACGACCGCTACTTTCTCGACCGCATCGCTACGCGCATCTGGGAGATCGAACGCGGACGCTTCCATGCCTACGCACCCGAACGCCCCGCGTACACCGCGTACCTCGCAGCAAAAGACCTGCGGCTCGAGGCGGAACGGCGCGCGTACGAAACGTTCGTTACCGAGCGCGACAAGCGGCGCAAGACCATCGCCGGGTTACGAGCGACGCACACTTCCTCGGATTACAGCCAAGTGCGCAGTCGCGAGAAGCAGTTGGCGCGCGTCGAAACGACGATGCAAGCCCCGCCTCCCGCGGTCTCCGTACGCCAGATAGCTGTGAGCCTGCGCTCGTCACGGCGCGCGGGCGGCGGCTTCGCCTTCGAAGCAAAGGGCTTAAGTAAAGCCTACGATCAACCGCTTTTTAGCGAGCTAACCTTCGACGTCGAGCGCGGCGAACGACTCGGCATTGTCGGTTCGAACGGTTCCGGTAAGTCCACGTTGCTAAAGATCCTCACCGGCGCCGCGCAGCCGGATTCCGGGACGGTTGTCTTCAATCCGGCGGCGCAAGTCGCATACTTTGCCCAGAATTCGCACGATCAGCTCGACGTCCAAGAGAGCGCGCTCGCAGCCGTGCTGGACGGCGCTGCCGTGACTCCAGAAGAGGCGCGCGGATTGCTCGGCCGCATGCGGATTAGCGGCGATGCCGCCGACAAAGCGGTGCGCGATTTTTCCGGCGGCGAACGTCGCCGCATCATGCTGGCGCGACTGATGGCGCGCGCGGCCGATATTTTATTGCTGGACGAGCCGACCAACGATCTCGATATCGACAGCCGCGAAGCGCTCGAAAGCGTTTTATACGACTACGCTGGAACGATCGTCGTGGTCTCGCACGATCGCTATCTTCTCAAGCGTCTATGCGATCGAGTGTTGTGGATCGAACGGGGCGAGTGGGGAATCGTCGACGGCGGGTACGATGTTTACGAAGCGGCCCAGCGCGAACGCGACAAAGCGCTGATCGATCGCTCGGTCGAAGATTCGAACGTGAAAGCGAAGGCGTCGCGTCAAACACCATTGCGCATACTCTCGCAGCTCAAGCGGCAGATCGAGCGAATCGAACGGGAAATCGCGGGCCTCGATTCGCGCATCAACGAGATCGAGCTTCTGTTCGAGACGCCCGAGATCTTTACCGACCCGGCCAGATCCCTAACACTGAGCGAAGAACTATCCGAACTAAAAACGCGCAATCGGGAGCGCGTCACCGAATGGGAAACGCTACTTCATCAACTTGAGGAACTGCCGGTCACGTAACCGAGAGTTCGACCCTAGCCCCAGGAAGTGTGGACGATCTCGATGACGCGACCGTCCTTAATGGTAAAATCTAAATCGTTTTGTTCACCGTCGCCAACCTTGGCATCGCTATATTCGTATCGCTCCATACCGCAGGAGCGAACGACGAGCGGCTTACCGAGGATCCGGACGACCGACTCAGCGCTCGAACCGATCTTTATGCCAGACGTCGTGTGCGCGCCACTCAAATCTACGTTGGGAAGCGACGCCGGCGGTACGCCTTTAACGACCCGCAACGTCCAGACGACGCCGGAGTCTCCACCGACGTGACTGAGCGCGACGTTGCTCTTCGGATCGTAAACGTACCACGGAACGGTCATACTGACTTTTTGCTGCACCGCCACGCCTGTCGGCACGTCGACCACCAATGTTTCCATGCCGGTCTTGACGGCCGGCGGTTCCTTTTTGCTATACAGGCCGTCGAGCGCGGAGCACGTCTGCGTGCCGAACCATGTTGCCAGTGGGCTCCTCGCAGCGGCAACACTTGTCGCCGGCGATACGACCACCGCGGCAAGAACGAACACGAAAAACACTCTCATATTATGCCAGCCGCGTCGCGTACGAGTTCAAGATTTCGCGAGCGAGCTGGCCGTGCCGGCGATCGCCGGTTACGCGCATGGCACGCCGATATTGCGCGGCAAGGCGTAGTGGGTGAGCGCAGCGCGCCATTAAATCGAGCGAATCGAGCATCTGCGTCGCGCCCTCGCGCGTATTACCGTTGAGCCATAACGCCTCGGCTCGTACCGCCAGGGCTACGCCGACGTGTCGCGATCGCCCGAGTCGCTCCATCTCTTGTATTGCCGCCGTTGCACGAGCGATCGCGGCAGACGTGTCGCGAGCAGCGAGATCGATTTCACACTCCTGCATCAGCGCGGCCGCGGAGGCAAAGCTTCCGTGCGGTGCGTGCGCGCGCGCCAATGTTAACTGATCGCGTGCTTCGGCAAGGCGCCCGGCCGATACGAATGTACTGGCGATATCGAGATGCACGCCGGCGCGCCAATCGCCAACCAATCCGCTCGCTACCGGCTCGAGTTGCGTTGTAGCAAGCTCGAGTGCTCGCGGCGTGTTCCCCGTTAGATCGTACAGCTGGCAAAGGCGCCCCAGCGCCAGGCTTGCTTCGCGCGGCAACGATTGTGCGCATGCGAGCGTGTATGCCCGATCCAGTTCCTCAGCCGCCGGTTTCAATCCACCGACAATCCACGACCGAGCTGTTGCGATCCAGATCAACGAACGCGCCTCGACGTCGTTGCGTGGCGCCGGCACACGGGGCAGCGAAGCGTATGCCTCTTCGAACAATGCTAGCGCACGTGGCCAGTCGCCGGCCTCAAGCGTCGACTCGGCCGACATTTCGAGTGCGTCCGACAATGCGTGCGGGATTAGCGCAGGTCGCCTCCCCGCTCCGGCACGTAACTGCGTAAGCCGCGCACGCATTGCATCGTGAGAGAACGAGGCGATATCTCCCGACTGCCAAGCGATCGTCGCGCTGAGTCCATCCAACTCCGCGGATGTGTCGCAGTCTCCGCCGGAGCGCTCGCGCGCTAGCCGCGCATGCCGTGCCGCGGTGACGAACCGTCCGGCATCGCGATTTACTTCGGCCAATCGAACGTCGACTCGGATAGTTTGATCGTCTGCCGCGCCGGTGCGGACGAGCAAGAGAACGCCGAGCGCGTCGTCCGTGTGTCCGGCCCGCTCGAGCGCATCGGCACGGGCCAGTCCGAGACTTAGCCTGTCGTGACCGAGCGAAATGGAAGGGTTGCGCTTCTTCACCGGGTGGCGTTTCAAAAGGTGGCCCAACGCCGTGATCGCCGCGTGCCGTTCGCGATAGAAGTGCCGCTCGGAGAGCGCGAGCGCGCGCATCGCGCTACGGTGCGGTTCGCCCTCGAGATCGCAGCGTCGTAACAGCTCGGAATGCCGCTCCGGCATGCCGGCAATCAGCTCGCGTAACCGGCGATTTAACGCCGAAACAAGCGCTTCGTCATTGCCGGCTGTCGCGTCGGCCGCTTGGGCCGCCGCCCACCACGACCGAACGATTGCGTTCCCACGCAGGCGCTGCGGATGGTTGCGGTAGCGAAGAATTTCGCGTGCGGCCGTGTAGGCCGCATTATCATTTGACGACATGCCCGGTGCTCGCTTTCGACTCGGGAGTTTTGGCAGTCCACTGCCAAGGTCCCGTAATGGCGGGCCGCATATGTTGTTTTCGTCTACATCGAAAGGAGCTGTCATGGTGCGCCATCGCACGCAAATTCAAGTCGGGAGGATTGTCTCTGCGGCGGCCTTCGCACTGGCTGCCGGTTGTTCGGGGAACAACTCGGAAACCGCGGATTCGTCACAGGCATTCGCGCCGGCCACCGTCGGTTCGTCAGTTTCACAGGAACTAACCATCGGTCGCAACGGCGCTGTTTCGCCGGTTTCGGCAATGCGCGACCGTTCGATCCACCACTTGGTTGGTATCGATACGATCGTGCCGGACGCGGCAAAGGGATACTTGTACGTTGGCCAATTCTCGGGAAGCCCCATTCAAGAGTATCACCTTAACAACAAGCGCAATAAAGCGGCATTGTGCTCGCTAACCGGTACATCAATCAATGGCATCGCAGTGGATCGAGCCGGAAACCTTTGGGTTCCGAACGGAACCGGCGGCGGCGCAGGCTATACGCAAGAATATGCGCCGAACTGTGGCAAAGCGCTTCTCAACATCGCCGACCCGAACGGTCAGCCGGCAGATGTCGGATTCGACCGCCAACACCACATTTATATATTAAACATCTTCGGCGTCGCCGGCGCTCCGGGTTCGGTCGACGTGTACGATAATACCGGCACGTTACTTCGAACGCTTACCTATTCGACGTTTAACGAGCTCATCGGCATCGCTGCCGATAGTCACGATAACATATTCGTCTCGAATCGGGATCCGCAAGGCACCGCAGATGTCGTCGAGTTCCCACACGGCAAAATGCCCGGAACATTGCTTAGCGGAATCGTTCTTGGCTTGCCCGGTGCCCCGCAATTCGACCGTTCGAATAACCTGATTATTACGGACTGGAATAATTACACCCAGAACGTTTATGCACCGCCGTACAACGGTTCGCCGACCGTTACGCCGATGCAAGGCCTCTCGCTGTGGTGCCCACTCAATCGCAAAGAGACGCTCCTCTTCTGCGCTGATTTGGGCGGCAGCGTAGACGTTTACGCATATCCGAGCGGCACGTACGAGTATAGTTTCACCAACGGACTTTCGCCGAGCGGCTTCGCCACCGGCGCCGCCACCGATCCCGCAGCACCCCTTTAGAAAACTGAATACGGTGGAGTGGCACACGCCGCTCCACCGCCCCGGGTCAGGATCGTTCGACCCATTATCTTCGCGAGCGCGGGAGGCTCTCCTCAAACCCTAGCACAAACCCAGCGGTAGGTTATGAACACTGGGAACGGCCCGCGAATCAGTTGTGGGCACTCATCGCGGTGATTAACATTATCGGATTTATCGCCGCGCTGTTTGTTGTCGCGATAATTCTGAGTGCGTTCGCCGAGCGGCTGCGTGTGGCATATCCGGTCGTGCTCGTTGTCGCAGGTCTGTGCATCGGTTTAATTCCAGGCCTCCCGCGTGTGGATTTGCCGCCCGACGCGGTGCTGCTTTTCGCTTTACCTCCGCTGCTGTATTGGGAATCGATTACCGCACCTGAAGAGGAATTCGCGCGGAACAAAACGTGGATTCTCTCGCTATCGGTCGGGCTCGTGCTCGTCACGGTGGCCGCCGTCGCCGTCGTCGCACATGCGTACCTTCATCTCGCGTGGCCCGTCGCGCTTCTATTGGGTGCGCTCCTCGGGCCGACTGACGAGCTCGCCGTTACGCCGGTTGCGGAACGCTTTCAAATCCCACGGCACCTGATCTCCGATATCGAAGGCGAGGCGCTCTTCAATGACGCGACTTCGCTCGTGTTGTATGCGCTCGCGATTGCGGCGATCGTCACAGGCTCTTTTCACGTTACCGACGCGCTTCTCAGTCTTGTGTTTTCCGTCCTCGGCGGATTCGCCATCGGTGGCCTAACCGCACTCCTGTTACGCTTTCTCTGGCAGATCATTCGAACGCCTCGTCTTCAAATGGCGCTTTCACTGTCGGCACCATTCATAGCCTACCTGCCGGCGCAATATCTCCGCGTGTCGGGGGTATTGGCCGTGGTAACGGCGGGTCTGATCATCAATCGTTTCACGCCGGTCGTCCTCGTGCCCCAAACGCGGTTGCGAGCCTATGGTTTTTGGGAAACGCTCGTCTTCGGCGTCAATGCGACGCTCTTTATGGTCGTCGGACTCCAGCTCCACTCGGTTGTCGAACATCTTTCAAGTACGCCCTGGTATGTTCTTGGCAAATACGCGGTCGTCATCGTCGCAACGCTCATCATCGCTCGCACGTTCTACTTGTTCGCACACGGAACGATTGCCGCGGTACTCGAGCGGCGCAAGTTACGCGACGCACACTGGTCGCATTTCGCATTCAGTTCGTGGGCGGGCATACGCGGAGCGGTTTCCCTCGCCGCGGCGCTCGCTATTCCCACCACCGTCGCGAACGGTCTTTTTCCCCACCGCGCACTCCTGATCTACCTTGCATACGTGGTCGTCGTTTTCACACTCGTCTTCCAAGGACTGACGTTGCCTCTTCTGATTCGCTGGCTGCGTATCAAGGACGATGGCGTCGATTCAAAAGAACAGCGCGAAGCGATGCAAGCGGCAGCGGCTGCTGCGCTTCGGCGGCTCGGCGAACTCACGCGTGACGGCAGCGTAGCGGCATCGCTGGCTGTGGGTTTAGAGCGGCGATTCGCCGGTCGAATACAGCGCTACTCGGAGGGACCGATCGACGAAGCCGACGGGGTCGACGATGCCTTCGTCGAATCGTCTGAAATGCGGGAGCTCGAGCGCGAGCTCTTACGAGCGGAGCGCGCGGAGATCATTGGGATGAGAAATCGTGGCGAGATCGACAACGTCGTACTGCAACGCCTAACCCGCATGTTCGACCAAGAAAGCCTCTCGATCGATGCAATCGAATTGATCGACCAGGCAGCGCTGCAAGACCACGTACAATTGCATACAGACCGGAATACATCGTAAAAGGAGTCTACTCATGAGCGTTTTCTCGATAGCATGCTACCGGCCCAAAGAGGGCAAGAACGATGAATTGCTGCAGCTGACGCGCGAGCACGTCCCTATCTTACGCAAAGAGGGATTGGTCACAGAGCGCCCGGCTTACGCGATGCGCGCTAAAGACGGCACGATCGTAGAAGTGTTCGAGTGGAAGTCGAACGCATCGATAGAGGGAGCCCATTCGAATCCAGAGGTCGCCAAACTTTGGAAGCGCTACGAGGCCGCCTGCGATTATGTGTCTTTGAGCACGTTGGCCGAAGCGCGCGACATGTTCGCGAGTTTCGAACCGATCTTCTGACGCGCGCTCTCAGAACTCTCAAGACCCTCGGTTACTGGATCTTCTCGATTTGTAGGATCGTGAGCGCTCGAATATATTCGGGCAACGGGATAAAGCGCACGGCGTCCATATTCTTCGGAGAACTGCCGCGGCTCGAATCGATGCTCCACGTCAGGAAGTTGCGAATTGCGGCGGCTACCTGCGGGTTCGGCTGTTTTTTCGAGACGATCGCATATTCGTAACCGATCAGCGGATACGAGTTCTCACCAGGCGCGTAGACCAAACTCAAACGCTCGTCGGGCGGCGTCCGCGAGTCGAGCGCGGCTGCGCCGGCGCGGACCGAGTCGGTCGTCGGGAGCAAGAACTTGCCGGCTTGATTTCCGATGAGCGCTGTTCCGATGCCGGCCTTCGCAATTTCACCGTGAAGGCTCGAGCCAACGTATGAAATCGAGTATGAAGTGCTCTTCGTCGCTTGTACCATGCCGGGATTTCCGTGCGCAGCGATGGACCCTGGAACATCGGGCCACGCGATCGTCGTGCCGTAGTTCGGTCCTTGCTCCCAAGCGGAGGTTGAAAATGCCAAGTACTGCGCGAACAGGAAGGTCGAACCGGAGCCGTCCCTTCGGTGGATTGGGACGATTGCATGATGCGGAAGCGCCACTCCCGCGTTCAGAGCGGCAATCGGCTTCGCATCCCAAAATCGGATGGTACCGGCGTAGATGCCGGCGATCGCCGGGCCATCAAGCCGCACGTTCGCTTTGTTCAGGCCTGGGAGGTTGTAGTTAACCGTTTCCGCCCCGATCGCGAGCGGAATGTTCAGAATGTCCGGACTTGCTTTTATCTGTTCGTCCGACATGAACGCATCGGACGCACCGATCTGCACGCTTCCGGCGATTGCGTCTTTCACACCGGCTTCCGAGCCCGTTCCGCGCGCGGTAATACGAACGCCCGGGCTCGCCTTTGCATATTCAGCGGTCCAAATTCGAAAGAGCGGGTAAAAGAGCGTCGAGCCGGACTCGACGAGTGTGAGTGCAGCAGCTCGCGCCGGCAACGACGGCAGCACCGTGATTGCTAACAGCGTAACCATGAAAACAGAACGTACGAGCTTCACAATCTTACCCCGCAGCCCCAACTAATTGAGGGGATGACGCGTGGGGATCGACCGCGTCATCGCTGCCGATCGTATCGAGCTTCACACCGGTCGTTTCGATGCGGAACATCCACGTCACGATCGCGCCCAAGATCGAAGCGATGATGAGTAAGTACAGCAAATACTTCGTCCCGATCGCGGAGAGCAAGATCGGGAAAAGGAAGGCCGTTGCCACGGCCCCGATTTTAGCGAAGGCCGCAGCGAAGCCCGCGCCCATTCCACGAATCTCCGTCGGAAAGACCTCGCCCGCGAGCAGATAGGTCTGCGCGTTCGGACCCAGATTCGTCATGAAATCGAACAACATGAAACCGATAAAAATCAACATGATCTTTCCCGGTCCGGCGACGTCGACCGAGAACGACGCGATGAGGAGGCCTACCGCGCAACCTACGAAACCAAATATCTGCAACCTGATCCTGCCGAGCCTGTCGGCAAGAAGCACTGCGAACGCAATGCCAACGATCAGCAGCGACGTAATCAACGCCGAGCCTTTCGCTGCTAGGATGTCGTTCATGATGAGATCGCTGGTGCTGCGAACATGGTCGGCCGGGCTTCCAAAGGCCGTTGCGAGGATCGTCGGCGTGAAGATGCCGATGCCGTACGTTCCGAGATCTTGGAGAAACCATGGAACCGAAGCCAGGATCGTTGCGCGGAGGTTACGGCCCTTCTCGAAGAGCGCGGCGAACGAGGGTCGCTTGCCGGTGTGCGTTTCGGACCCATCGAGCGTCTGCAGCGTGATCTCGGTCGGATAGCGCGGCGATCGCACCAGAAGCGCGGCCATAGCGCGTTCGGCTCGGGCCTTTTCGCCGCGAGCGAAAAGCCAGTTTGCGCTCTCCGTGATGTAAAAACGGCCGATCGTAACGAGGATCGCCGGGATCACCGCGGTGGCATACATCCAGCGCCAGGCGTCCAGCGTGGGGTTCAACGATAGCACCATATAGCCGACGCCCGTTCCGGCGAGCGCTCCGATCGCTTGGAACGCGAACGCGCCGAGAACCAAACTGCCTCGCTTCGAACTCGGCGTATTTTCCGAGATGATCATGTGCGCCGTCGGATAGTCGCACCCAAGCGCCAGTCCGAGTCCGAAGAGACAGATCACCAACGGAAGAAACCCGTTCGACAGCATCAACAGCGCCAGGAACAGGCAGAAAATGATCATTTCGACGATGAACATGCGCTTGCGTCCGAAGTAGTCGGAAAGACTCCCCAAGGCCACCGCGCCGATTAAAATTCCGAAGAGGCTCGCCGCGCTGACGATGCCGTTTTGCGCCGGCGCGATATGAAACTCGCGCGAGATCAGTGGAAGCGCGACGCCGGTCATGAAGACGACGAAGCCTTCGAAGAACTTGCCCGCCGCCGCGAGATACCAGATCAGCTTCTGCATAACCGTCATGGGAATGGATGTGACCTGCGTACCATCGGGCCAGGTAGGCAGTTCGTCGATATAATCCTGAACAGACTTGTGTGCCATGGACGCCATTTTACAGGGCTTCTCTTAACATTCGTTTATGAAGTCCGGGCTATTTCCGCCCCTTCTATTCGGCGAGCACACTTGGTGCAATGAAATCCCAGCTCGACGCTGCTGCCGCACTCGGCGTGCACGATTTGACTCATGTCGTCTCCTTTCGTAAAGCGCTTGCCCCAGGAGCGTAGCGCCAGAACGACGGGCGCTAGCGCACGGCCCTTTTCGGTAAGTACGTACTCGTAGCGATCGGGAAGCCGCTGATAGCGGCGTCGCTTGAGGATACCGGCCTCGGTGAGTTTTTTCAGGCGAGCCGACAAGACGTTGTCCGCGATGCCGGTCGCTTTGAACTCGTCGAATCGCCGAGCACCGAGGACGGCATCGCGAACGATGAGCAGCGTCCACCATTCCCCAACGATGTCGAGCGTTCGAGCGATCGGGCAAGGTTGGTCCGCCAGGCTAACGTGTCGCATAAAATCAAGTTTAGTCACTTGCATGAGGCAAGTCAATGTGGTATAGTCACTTTCTTCACACAAGTAACTATCACGAAAGTAGAGGAAATACATGCTCGAAATCGTTACGACGTTGACCCTCGGCGCTACGGCCGGCACCTTGTTTGCAGCAGTCCTCGGTTGGCTTCCCGTTCGTTCGGCCTCTCGGCTCGCGCTCGGAGCCGGGGTGGGCGTTTGGGTCGCCCTTGCGCTTGCGATCACCATGTCCGGCGCGCTCATGCACTCCCGATTTGCTATGCCGATGTTCTTCATGCTTCCGCTGATTGCAGCAGCCTTCGCCTCCACGTTCCCATCCGTGCGCACAGCGATGATGGCAATTCCCGTGTCGTCGATCATCGCGCTCAACGCAATGCGCGTGCTCGGCGTGCTTATGCTCACCGCCGCTCTTACGGGGCTGATGAGCGGGCCGTTCCCGTACGCGGCCGGCATCGGCGACATCCTCACTGGAGTATTAGCGCTCGGCGTCGCGCGTATAGCCGCTAGAAAACCCAACGACGTGCGCGTTCTCGAATGGAACATTCTTGGTGCTCTCGACCTCATCGTGGCCGTATCGCTCGGAGCGAAGTATGCGACGAGTGGGGCATCGGCCGCGATGACGACGCTCCCGTGGTCGATCATTCCGCTGTGTCTCGTGCCCACGTATCTGATCGGCCACGCGCTCGTCTTCGCTCACGTACGCGCGGCGACGATCGCGGCGAACGGATTACAGACTCAGTTCGCACGCGCATAGCGAGGGGGATAGCTTGTGCTGCCGAACGGTCAAGCGTCTCATCGGGGACGCTGTCGCCGCACAGTATCGAAAGGAGCTTCGCAGGTGAAGGAGTCGGAATCAAAAGCTACGGTGAATCGTCGCGATCTTTTGGTTGGAGCGTCGACTCTGGCCGCGGCCGCGCTCGGACTGCCCAGCGTCGCGGAGGCATCGCCGTCCGCACAATCGAGCGAAGAACGTCACGTCCGAAAAGGGCCGGCGGGCAAACCGCCTTATAATATCATCTTTATTATCGTCGACCAGCAAACCCACCAACTCCTCGGCGGACCCGACTACAAGCTCCAAGGCACCGACAGAATCGCGCGCAATGGCGTTTCGTTTACCAATCACTACATCGCATCGGCACAGTGCTCGCCGTCACGCGCGACCTTCCTCACGGGGCGGCCTCCGCAGTACCACCACGTCATCGATCAAATGCAGTTCGATTTCGTTCCAACGCTTAACCCGGCTATCCCCAACATGGGCTCGATCCTTAAAAATCTCGGCTACAAGACCGCCTATTTTGGTAAGTTCGAGATGGACAAGAACATATTGGACCCCGAACCAACGGTGAACTATAGCACGGTTGCCCAGCCATACGGCTTCGACGCTTTCAGCGCCGGCGGGGACATTGGTAGCGCTCCCCTGAGCGGCTTTGAAAACGATTCGTTCATTGCTGGTGAGAGCGTGCGCTGGCTACGCAATGCGGCCTTGCAGTCACGCAAGCACCGCGAGCCATTCTTCATGGTTGCCGGCTTCGTCAACCCGCACGACATCATGTACGGCGATGCCAACGTTCCCGGAGAACCGCCGGTCCAAAAGGCTGTGACGGCGGCCGCCATACCGCCTCCGCCGCCGAACACTATCTACGAAAAGAAATGGCCGTTGACGTTGGCGCCGAGCCTTTCTGAATCGTTGAGTGCGCCCGGTACCCCCGCGGCGATCGCGGAATATAAGAAGGGCTGGGACGGTTGGTCCGGCACGATTCCTACCGACCGTAAAGACATGTGGACGATTTTCTACAACTACTATTTGAACACGATTCAGGATAACGAACGTAGCGTCAAGCAGATCGTCGACGTTTGCGACGAAATGGATTTGTGGCGCGACACGGTCGTGATATTTACAGCCGATCACGGCGAAATGGGTGGCTCGCACGGCGGCCTTAAAGGGAAAGGGCCGTTTATTTACGAGCAAAACGCTCACGTGCCGATGTTTATCGCCCATCCAACGGGCGAAAGCGGTGCGAAGTGCGTGGCCCTCACGAGTCACCTAGATTTAGTGCCAACATTCGTGGGGCTTACTGGTTTACCCGAAGAAAAGCGGGCGCAGGCGATCGAGGGTTTCCCGGGACGTGACTTCTCAAGTCTGCTGACGAATGCGGATTCGGCAAGCGTCCACCAAGTGCGCAAGGGCGTGCTGTACAATTATCTCGGTCTTGGAACGGTCGATGCCGAATATTTGAAGACAGTAATGGAATCGCAAATGCTCGACTCCACGAAGCAGCCCCCAATTGCAAAGGCGGGCATGACGAAACGTGGACTGGTTTCGTTTGCCTTCGACGGACGCTACAAGTTCGGCCGCTTCTACGCGCCGACGGCCTTCAATACGCCGACGACACTCGAGGAAATTCTCAAGAACAACGACGCGCAACTCTTCGACCTTCACACCGATCCTCACGAGGTTCACAACCTGGTCCTTGCGCCGGAGAAACATCGCGAAACGATTCTGCGCATGAACCAATTACTGAACGACCTTATTGCATCCGAAGTCGGCGTCAACGACGGCGCATTTCTCAAGCCACTCCTCGACGGAGGTTCGTTGGCCCCAGGAGGAGCGTGACTTGCACGTTCCGGACCTTCCGTTGTACCGTACAAGCATGAGTAATTCACGATATGAGTGTGCGTCTTGATCCGGCTCGGCGATCACGTGGTCGTAAAGGGCGAGGACGAAGAGGCCGTCGTTACCGCCGTGCACCCCGACTCACAGATTGAAGTCGAGTTTCTTCACTGATCCGAGGGTGGTCCGCGGCGCAGGCGCTACGCCGCCGAAGCGCTCGAGAAAGTCGCCAAAGACTCGTAACTAGCAAGCCGGCCACTTGGTCTGGTTTGAATACGGCGACTCGATCACGCACCGGCTGGGCTTCGGCGGAATCGTTGGCGGTGGAAGCTTCTTGTCGGGCGGTGTCAGCAATCGCATCGCCCGTTCGTTCCACACATTGTGCTTCGAGGTGACCGGCGAGCAGCCGCCGCCATTCCAGTATCCGGATTGCGTGCCGTCCTTCCGCAACTCCGTCGCGACGTTGCCGATCACGCTCACCGGCCCGCAGTCGACGCCCTTATACTGACTCCAGACGTACAGCGCAGTATTCCCGGCACCCGGTACGGGCGTGCGGTTGATGATCTGGTTGTCTCTAACGAGTTGTTGGGTTCCGCTTGCAATGCCGATCCCGCAACCGCCCGTGTCGACGAGTTGATTGCGCACGAACGATGCGCCGTTCGCTCCGTCGTCGGCGATGAGACCGCAATCACTCGCGCTGTGGCCGCCTGTGATGTAGTTGTCTTTTGCAACGAAACTCGAGCCGACGCCAAAATTGATCGAGTCTTCCTGATCGTCAGGGTACTTGTACCGTTTCGTATCCGTGCTGCTGAGCGTGTAGTTTTCGTCCGCTATCACATCGCTCGCGCCCCATGCTTGCACGTTTTGACCCCGAGGATACGGCCCACGCGGATTCAACAGGAAGTTGCCGATAACGACGAGCTGCTTTGTATGCTGACCGGCTTCTACGTTGGACTCGCCGTACGCGAGGACGTTTCCCTGAATCGTAACGGCCGTCGCATCTGCTACGAAGATACTATCGTTATGATCGCAACAACCAGTGCTCTGAGTTTCGGGGTGAACGTAGCTGTCGATAATCCGAAGGTTCCGCCCACCGCTAATGCTAATGCCGTTACCGCCGCACGGTCCGATTTGCGACGCTTCGATCGTAATGTCGGTGGAGTCTTCAACGTCGATACAGTTTCCAGCCAGCGTGCTGATCGAGAGATGTCTGTACGTTCGGTGATGCTGGTTGCTGATGATCAGCGTGGTCCCAGACGAAACCAGCGGCGGGCGCATCGCTGCGACCCGCGGCATAGCGTCCGGCTGCGGTGAGATCCCGCAGCCCAGCAGTGCGGCCGTCGCGTAAATGGTTAGAACAACCCCCAGGCGTCGCAACGCACGGCAAGAAAAGTGCATACTGCCGTCTTCTCCGTCGCATCGAACGATTCGTGCGCCCGAATAGCCGGAGTACACGTTTAGGTACCGAATGACGAGAGTAAGGAGGCTTTGTTGGATGGGGCTTATCGTCGCGCTCGTATTTAGCATTGCGACGGCGTATTCTCAAAGTCAACCGGTTATGACGTCGCGTCAAGCGGCTTCAGAAACGACCGCCCACATCGTGAGCATTAGTCTGGACTCGAGTCATGGTGGCATGGCGAAGGGTGAACGGTACGTGGGCAGGATCCACCGCTCGCGAACCGGGTTTATTCTTGATCGCGAGGCAATCGATAGTGCGAGGGTTTCGACCTTACTCGATGCCCTTAGGAGCAGAGCGAGCCACGTACCCAAAGCCCAAATAGCAGATTTGGCGACGTACGTGATAGACCACTGCAGCTCGGCCTTGAACTATCAGTTTGCTGCCCAAATGCG
The DNA here is from genome assembly GCA_036490475.1 of Candidatus Tumulicola sp. Classification (NCBI taxonomy): domain Bacteria; kingdom Bacillati; phylum Vulcanimicrobiota; class Vulcanimicrobiia; order Vulcanimicrobiales; family Vulcanimicrobiaceae; genus Candidatus Tumulicola; species Candidatus Tumulicola sp. The sequence goes on along the minus strand of DASXDT010000006.1, from coordinate 1,458,824 downwards.
AGACAAGGCATTCGGCGCCGCGGCGCTGTCGACGTGTAAAGCTGGTGCAAATACCTTCGTTTCGGAATACCTGTCGCCCAGCAATCGTAGCTTTCACACGGACGACTATCCACAGGAAGCGATCGTTGTCAAATTTGACGACGGTCATACCATATCCGCCATTTCGAAATCCCAAAATGCGTTCATGTTACCTTGGCGAGTCGTGGACCCGTCATCGCAAACTCTCGTCTACGACACGGCGATCGCCAAGAGCATCCTGGCACTCTTCGGCAACAACGATGTAAACGCAGACCGGCTGCGCCCTACCTTTCTGGCTGCCGAATATGCGGAGACTTTACGGGTGGAACCGCCTGCCTCCATGCCTACTCCCGCCCCGGTCGTCCGCAACGAGCCGCTTCAAAACGCAATGGCGTCTGCAAACGTGTTCGCGAAATGGAGCGAACTGAGCGGTTCACGGATCGTCGGCGAGATCGGATCGCCACGATGGGGCGGAATTACTGTTGCTTTCGATTGCCCAGAACCCACCGACGCGACATCGGCGGCCAACTGTTTGGCCACCCCGATCGAGCGAGCCGATAAGCTGGCCGCGCTTCCATGGGTTCGAGCGATCTCTCTTCGGCCGCAGTTGCAAGTACAGATTGTCGGCGACGATTTCGCATCTCAAGACATCGGGCAGCTTTCGGAGCTGGCAAACAGTAGAGCCGATCTTGCACCTTTGCTGCCGCTCGCGCGAACTTCGGGTATCGTTTTTTGGATCGAGCCGGCCAAACAAGGCGATGTCGACGGCAGCTCGACCTGGGTGCTACTACCCGACAAGCGACTGATTCTCGTTGCATACAACCCTGGGCCATTGATGTCGGCGGCCGGCCTTGACGAGTCGCGTCTCGGAGGCACCGGTTGGTATCGAAAAGTCGCGGCATTGTTCAGCGCCGACGGGGTTTTAATCGGCCCGATCGCAAGCCTGCCGGCGCGCGAACGGGTGGCTGACGTTTCTTCGATAACGATCGAGTCTCGCGGGAATGGAAGTCCCACAAAGACGGTCCTCGAAGCGAGCGACTTCCAGGCGAACGACCATCCGCTATTCACCGCTGCGCTATCTCGACTTCTAGACGCTATATACAGCGCGTCGTTCTCGCCGCTGGCCTCTACGTCTAGCGCCGAGTCGGTTACGCTACTTCGCGAATGCGATCGGATCACGAGTCAGCAGCTCGGTGCATATGCATCGTCGCGACAGGCATCGGCTCTGTTCGAGCAACGCTGCCGTGACGCCCACAACCTAACATCGTTCTTGGAAGACTACAACAACTCACCGGATGGCGTCGTCCTCGAAGACGGCTTCAATGGCAGCACCGAGGTTACTATTACATACGCGAGCGGCGCTATACTGAAACTCACCTCGGACTCACATCTGGCGTACATGATTCCCTGGAGCATTACCTCGACCGGCGTCCCATGGACGAGCTACGATCCGGACATCGGCGTCGCCTTAGCGTCGATAACCAAGCGATCGGATCCGAATCTAACCCGGCTTGATGGAAGCATCTTGCCGCAGCAATATGGTACCGACATACGACAGAAGCTCTATCAATATTCGGGCCACCCAGCCGAGTTGCCGCCTGCAGCGATACTGGCTCCCGTACTTCGGCGGTACGCGGTGGCGCAGGGTTATCGGCTCGAGAACCTCGTGTACGATCAGGACGCGAACAGCGTTGTCGGAATGCTTTCGTCGCCGGGCTGGAACAGCAGTGTTTGGGTTCAGTTTCGATGCCCGGTGAACGTGACGAAACGTGATATACCGGCAACACTTGCAGCGTCGATCGCGCTTGGCACGAGATTGGCTCGAATCGCTTGGATACGACGCGCATTGGCACGCCCCGAACTGCGCGTCATGGCGTATCCGTGGCGGAGTTTACAGGACTACCAATACGCGGATGAGGATGCCGTCGACGATTTCGACAACTGGCCTAACGTTGTTTCCGGATCGCCCGCAACAGACATACGCAGGATGTCGCGCTCTCCGGGTGTCGCATGGTTTGTTTTGGAGCAACCGCAATCTATTGACCTCTCGATCGTAGCGGGTCAGTTCTCGTCGGATTGGATGCTACTATCAAACGGCACCGCAGTGCTCGGATCGTACACCCTCGGCATGCCGGAATATATTGGACTCGACTCGGGCATACCGAGCTTCGGCGAAGGAATTCGCCGCTACGCGGGCGCCTTGGTCAGCCCAACCGGCTCTGTCGAACCGCACCCAACGCTCCCATCCACAACTCGAAATTAGGAAGGGCTGATGGTGAAGCGGATTGGCCGGAAGCCGGCATTCGAGGCACAGGTAGAGCAGTCGACGATCAATTTGGTTGGAACGAAATCCTTATCGACGAGGAACAACGCAGTTTGGCGGGCAGCGGCTCCTTGTAAGATGCGTAGCGATGGTTTTACGACCGAATTCGTTGGGATCTCGACGCTGATGGCATCCTTATCGGCAAGCGTGTACGTTACGATCCCGCCCCAAACGTCGTGCGTGCCGTTATTCAGCAAAACCCGCATGTACATCGTGTTCTGGGCGGCGGTGGGAGTCGGTGGATACTCGATTCCTTGGCTATCTGATGCCGTTGCCGCGCGTAGTTCGACGATCTTGATGCGCAGATTACCGTTGAACACCGTCTGACCGATCTTGCCCGACAACGCGCTCACTTGGTTGGCTCCCCCGGGTGCGGGCGTCGGAGCCGCCTCGGCACTGGTGAGAAGAGCAATGCTCAGCAATGCGCCGAGCGCGAGCGGGTATCTCATCATATGACACATCCTTTGTGAAGCTGTCGTGGCGTCATCGTATCGCAAGCGCGTGCGGCCGGCGTGCCGAGGGCTGGGCGCTGTGCGCCGCCGGCTTTTCCGGTGAGTTCTCCCTTGTAACAGTCTATTCGGGGCCGAGCTGCCACCGCGCTCGCACTCCGCACTTACTGTAGATCGACTCGAGATGATGTCCGACAGTACGCTCGGTCACGCCCAGCCGATTAGCGATCTCACGATTCGTCAGTCCCAGCGGCACGAGCGTGCGGATCTCCAACTCGCGCGGCGTCAGCGATGCGCCGAACGCAGCGCGCCGCTCCTTGCGCGACAGACCCGCCGCGCGGCCCGCGTCGCGTACGGCGCCACATCCAGTGTACAGCGCCATAGCCTCTGCGCGATCGCCGGCCGTTTCGAGCGCCAACGCCTCCAGCCACGGCCACTCTAACTCGCGAAACGCCGCCGCCGCCGCTCGTGCCGCGCTCGCCGCCGCACGGACGCGATTTTGGCGCGCCGCCGCGAACGCGTCGAAGAGTTTCGAACAGGCACGCGCGACAACGTTGCTCTCGCGCGAAACCTCGACGTCGAGTTGTTTGCGCGCGATGCTAACGTCATCGTCGCTTCCAAAACGCGCGCAGTGCAGTTGAATCGAAAAATACGGGTCGATCAGTTCGTTTTCCGTGCAGCGGCGCAGCGCCGTCGCGAGCTCGTCGTGCATGCCCTGCGACTGCATGAACTCGGCGTAACCCCAAAGCAACACGCCCGTAGCTTCAGCTTGGCCCGCGCGTATAGAGCGGTGCAGGTGCACGTTATTGAAGTATGGCGCGATGAGGGATGCATCGCCGAGGCGCATTCCGATGAACACGCCAAACCCCGACAACAGCGCTTCGAAATAACCGCCCAAACGCTTGCCCAAGCCGGCTTCCGCGATTGCATCGCGCGCTTCTTCAAAGCGTCCTTGCAGCAACAGCAGCTCGCACAGTTGAAGCGGCAAGAACCGCGCCGTTCCAACGGCTGCGTCCGCATGCGCGAACAACACCCGTTCGGCTCTCGCAAGCCAGTCACGCCCGAGGCTCACCAACCCCAACTCGGCCGCCGCCGCCGCAGCAGCAAACGCCGTATAATACGCATCGCTATGATCGCCGGCTGCTTGCGCGAGCGCGCACGACTCTTCAAACATCGCGAGCGTATCGGCAATCGGCCGGTCGCGGCTTCCCATCGACGCGAGTTGCCGGCGATATTGAATGGCCAGCGTCTGCGTGGCTAAGGCTTCTGCAGGCAGCTGCGCGAGAATGCGGAGTGCCTCGGTTCTGCGTCCGGCAGCCCCGCACAGTTCGGCATAGCCGATCTCGACTTGCGCTGGCCGGCTGCCTTGCAGCTGGTCGGCGAATTTTTGCAGCTTGCCGTAGATCGCGTCGGCCATCGTGGGCCGGCCGTCGTACCAATAGTCGTGCATCAAGCTAAACAGCTGATCGAACGCATCGTCATCGCGGCCCATCGCGCGATAATGCTGCGCGAGCCGGCGGCGCAGCCTCGACGCACCGCGAAACTCCCCGGTCGCCGCTGCAAAATCGGCCATTAGTTCTTGGGCATTCCACCACGCATCGGAATCGCGCTCGGAGAGCGCAGCGGCCGTTCGCGCCAGTTCTTGCGCATCGCCGAAGTTTAAACGCTTCGCGGAGCGCGCCGCCGCCGACAGCAATGCGTCGACTGCACGGCCGGCCTCTCCGGCTTCGGCCCAGTGCCGCGCGGCCAGCGCGTTGACTTCGTCGCCGGAATCGTCGCCGCACAATTGCGACGCAATGCGCCGGTGGAGCGTGCGCCTTCTCGCAGTTACGAGCGTCTCGTACAATGCGGATCGCACGCCCTCGTCGCGAAAAACGAACGTCGCCCGCCGATTTGTGAGCTCGCGTATCAACCCGGAATCGACGCCGTCTTGTAGAGCGGCGATAACCTCGTCGTTCGAACGCCGCGCGAGCCGGGCCAGCCACTCTTCCCGAAACTCCGCGCCAAAAACCGAGGCCTCGCGCAAAACTTCAAAGTTACTGCGTCCGAGTTCGCGCCGCAGCATCACGACCTGCGCCTCGGCGGACTGCGGAATCAGCGATGCATTGCCGGCGCGAAAGTCGGATAGTCTCGCAACGAGTTCGTGCAAATATCGCGGGCTGCCGGCGGCGATGCGCAGGATGGTTGCGACCGTTTGGGCATCGGCAGACTCGCCCGAAACCGACAGCATCGCTTTGAGCAAGATCTCCGATCGCGAACGATCGAGCGGCGCGAGATTCATCGAAACAGCGCCGCCGCGGGTCCATGCGCCCGACCACTCGCTCGCGCACGACGCGAGGACCACGACGCGGTGCGCGGCGGCGGCAGATGCTAACGTTTCGATGACGGCGCGGTCGTCGGTTGTCGCGTTGTGCACGTCGTCGATCGTGCAGAGCACCGGGCGTTGCCGAGCGACTCCGGCTACATCGCGTCCGCGCAACGCTGCGGTCAACTGCTCGCGTAAGGGACGTCCCTCGTCGACTATCGCGGCAGAGCAAACGAGCGGAATCATCACCGCCGCTTCGGACTCGCGCGCGGCAATCTCATACAGAAAGCGCGACTTGCCCATTCCCGGCTCGCCGTCGATCAACGCTACGGCGCCGGTTCCCGATTTCGCGCGCATAACGAGCTGTCGCGCCGCCTTCACTTGCGCGACACGGCCCACAAACGGCCAGCCCGGCTGATCTGCTAGCAATTCGAACGATGAAGGTAGGTAGTTCCCCATATATTCCGTGTCTCGCGATAGCTAAGATTGGCGTACACGTCCGTTGCTTGTGGGAGGACCCTATGAACCCTGGTCGACCGCTCTCGATTCGGAGCTTGCTTGTCCCGCTTCTCGCCTGCGCCACGGCGGCGCTCGTCGGCGGCTGCTCCGGCGGGTCGCAGCAAACTTCGCCGATGATTCCAGTGCAGCAATCCGCGATGTCGATTCCAAACGGGAGCGGAGCCTCGGTCGTCTACGTTGCGAACTGGTACCGTAACGCCGTCGAAGTCGTCTCGGCAAACAAAAAACATGCGCTGTTGAGAGAGATCAGCACTGCGCCGTACGGTCCAAACTCCGTCCATGTCGATGGCGACGGCAATCTGTGGGTTGCTCTGAATACCGCCGGCTCGGGTCCCAGCCTGTACGTGTACAAGCCTGGAGCGTCGACGCCGTTCCGAACGCTGACCGGTGTCACGCACATTCCGGTTGGAGTCGCGATCGACGGTGACGGCACCGTCTACGCGACCGACGAAAATGAGGGACACGGCGAAATTTTGGTTTTCGCGCCCGGAAGCAACACGCCGACGTCGACGCTGACCGACACTAACGGCAGCTGTTGTGGCTGGGTCGCAGTCGACCAGCATCACAACGTGTTCTTTGCGTATCAGGCAAAGAGCGGGCCGGGCGGTGCGGTCGACGAGTTCGTGCATGGATCGACGACACCCACGAGCCTCGGAATCACGCTTGGAACGTCCCCGGGTGGCATCTTAGTGCTGAAAGACGACACCATCATCGTGACCGAGCAGGGTATTACCGGTTACAATCTGCCAGCCAAGATCGACACGTTTAAGAAAGGTGCCACGTCACCGTCATCGGTGATCACCGGCAACCCGAGTTGCGACGAGTGGGTCGGACCGGGGCTGAATGCCAAGAAGGACCGCATCTACGTCGGAACGCTCTTTACCGAACTGGTCTGCTACGTCAACAACAATCCCGCGGCGATTAAAGAGTACACGTATCCGCAGGGCAAGCTGGTCACGGAGTTCACATCCGGCATCGACAACCAAAGCGGTTGGACGCTACTCGTCCCAGCAGTAGATCCGCCGCCCGCGGGTCAGTAGCTTCTCGCCCCAGGGCTCCGCGTTTTAGGGGCGCGACGTCGAAACATACGGCGTCGCGCTCCTCTAGAATAGTTGTGAAACGAGAGCCGCTCACCGCGACACTGGCCTTCCTCCTATTCGTCGCATCGCCACTCGCGGTCGACGCCGCCTCGCTCGCCCCCGGCCTGTATCTGAACGCAACGGGCGCGAAGTTGTACGTCGGGACCGAACACGAGCTCCCGGATTCCGCGTACTCACAATATTTGAACGCCTCGTCTGGGACGAGCGGTGCATTGCCGCCGGACCGGCACCTCGTGAGCGTCTGCGCCGTGCAAGAAGAACGGCGCGTCGTTCGCTCGCCGCTCGGCGTCCTCGGAGTTTCCCTGTACTACCATGGCGCCGCTCCTCGCAGCACGATCTTGCTGATTCACGGAAGCGACGCAGAAACGCGCGAGATGGGTTGGATCGTACCGTACTTCGCGTGTAACGGCGTCAACGTTATCAGTTACGATCAGCGCGGCACCGGCGAATCGAGCGGCAATTGGCTAGCGAACGGACCACCGCAGAGAGCGCGCGATGCCAACGCGATCTATGATGCGCTCCGTACCGATCCGCGCGTCGATCCACAACGCATCGGCATCTGGGGTTTCAGCAATGGCGGGTGGACGGCGCCGATTGTAGCCGTAGACCGCCCGATCGCGTTTATGATCCTTCAGAGCGCGCCAGCGTCGAGCGTCGAGCAAAACGTTATCTACGAAGCGAAAGAGACGATGCGCGGCATCGGTCATACTGCAGCGGACACCCAACGCGCCGTCGAAACCTGGCAGATCGTGCTCGCAGCAATCGAAGGGCGCACGCCCATCCCAACGGCAAAGACGGCGTACGCGAAGGCAGCACGCGCGAGTTGGTTCGATGATTCGCTGCTCCCGCTGGTTCCCGTAAAAACGGCGTTCGAGGAGCCGCAGTTGAGCGGATGGCGACGGTTCTTACGCTACGATCCCGCAGAGACGCTGGCGACGGTTCGCGCGCCGACCCTCGCGCTGTATGGCGCGCGCGACACGAAGGTCGATGTCACGCACGACGTTCCGGCGATCGAAGTCGCGTTTCGACGAGCCGGCATGCACGATCTTACCGTTCGCTGGTTTGCAGACGCAGGACACACGATGAAGGTGACGTCGAACGGCTTCGACGATACGAAGCCGGTGCGATACACTCGCGGCTATCCCGCCGTCATGCTCACCTGGCTGCGCCAACGTGGCTTTGCTCGATGAACGCGGTTACAATCAAGGCCGGGCCATTTACGTTTTCCGCGCGATTTGAAAATGCAGCAGCGCCGAAGACGTGCGAGTTCTTCGCGTCCTTACTTCCGCTTCGACAGCACATCATACACTGTCGTTGGAGCGGTGAGGGCTGTTGGATACCACTCGGCGATCTCGCGTCGCACCTTCCGTTTGAAAATGCGACCAGCTATCCGGCGCCTGGACAACTCATCTATTACCCGGGAGGACACAGCGAAGCGGAGCTGCTCCTCCCGTACGGCGGCGTTCACTTTGCCAGCAAACTGGGGCAACTTGCAGGCAATCACTTCATGACCATCACGCAAGGGATGGAAAAACTGAGCGAGCTTGGGCGCCTCACACTTTGGAACGGGGCTCAAGAATTAGAAATCGTTACGGCTTCACTTTAAAGATGGTTCCCGCATTTTTCGGTCCACCTTTGATCGTGCTTCCGTAGAGCGAACCGTTGAGAAACACGAGACCGGCCTGCGGCGTGTCGCCGTTCGAACTGTGGAAATCGCCGAGCACCTTTTCTTGGCCGGCATGCGTGAGCGAAAACACCACGCCTTTGCCGCCGCTGCCGCCTTGAAGTGTCGTTCCGTAGATCGTGCCCTTTACGAGAACGAGGCTCCCGTTGGGCTGGCCGCCATCGGCTTTATTCGAAAACTGGTGAAGGACGGTAGCTTTACCGGCCGCCGAAATAGCTACGACGGAGCCATATCCGTATTGTCCGCCGTACCGTGTTGCAGCGTAGATCGTACCCTGCGAAATCAGTAGTCTGCCCGTCGGATACGAACCGTCGCTATCGCCCGTAAAGTTGTAGATCGTTTTCTTCGTGCCGTTGGCGGTTAGGCTGTAGATCGTTCCGGAGTCGTCCTTGCCGCCGTACGACGTAGTGCCGTAGAGGGTGCTGCCCGCGAGCGCGACGCCGCCCTGTGGATCGAAACCGTCGCCGGCGCCTTTGAAATCGTACACGACGTGTTCTTTTCCGGCGGATGAAACCGCGTATACGAGGCCGCAACCACTGTTGCACTGCTTCTCACCGCCGAGTTGCGTCGCGCCGTAGAAGAGACTGTTGAAATAGACGAGCGGTCCTTGCTCGTCGTAGCCATCCGCTCCGCCGCCGAGCGCGTGCAGCACGTGTTCGTTGCCCTTTGCGTCGATGTCGTACGACACGGTGTTGGTCGTTCCATACAACGTGCCGGAGCGATACAGCAACCCCGAGTTTGGCGAGTTACTGCCGGCGCCGCCGCCGAACGAGAACAGCATCTGCTCGTTTCCGGCGAGACTGACTTTAAACACCGCTCCGAGATTGCTAACTCCGCCGTTCGCCGTCGTCCCATACAGTGCGCCCTTCACTGCGATCAGGTCGCCATTGGGCGACGTGCCGTCGGGCACTCCCGTGAATGAGTAGATGGTTTGCAAGGCTGAAGCATCGCCGCTTAGGCCGGCAGCTTGCCAGGTAGCCGGGACGGCCGGCCCTCCCGGTTGAGAGCAGCCGGCGAGGCTGACACCGGCTAAGGCGAGGAGACTGATGGTCGATCGTAATTTCCGCATGAACCTACGATATCGTCCGGCCGTGCGGCCAGCGTACCGAGGGGTCGCGCATGCGAACGCGGCTCCCCGATTGAATACAGCATGCGTGATGCCAGAGGTCCGCGGAGTCAGCGTCGATGCGCAAACCCGTTGCGCTCACTACAACTCGCCGGTCGACGTGATCGCCATCAAGATGAAGTGCTGCGGCGAGTACTTCGCGTGCAAGGAATGCCACGACACGCTCGCCGGCCACCCCCTCAAGCCATGGCCTCGCGAAGAGCGCGGCGAGCGCGCAATACTGTGCGGCGCCTGCCAATCGGAGCTGACAATTGCCGGGTATCTGGACAGCTCGACGCGTTGTGCGGTTTGCAGCGCGTCGTTCAATCCCCACTGCAGCGAACATCACGACTACTACTTCGTACCGTAAAGGTCCGTATTCGCTGGGCTCGGAAGCCTTTGAATATGCCGGACAACACTCGACAAGCCGACCCTCTTCCTTCGTGGAACGATGGTACAACAAAAACCGCGATCACCGATTTCGTAAAGAAAACAACGACTCAAGGAAGTCCCGACTTCGTGCGCGTGCCGGATCGCATCGCGCTGTTCGATAACGACGGGACGCTGTGGGTCGAGCAGCCGATGTACACACAGCTTGCGTTTTTACTCGAAAGCGTTCGTGAGGCCGCTCCGCAACATCCCGAGTGGAAAACGACGGCACCCTTCAAGTTCGTTTTAGAAAACGATCTGGCTGGATTAGCTGCGGCAGGAGTGCCGGCGATCATGCAGCTTTTCGCGGCAACGCAGTGCGGAATGACGACCGAAGAGTTTGCGAAAATCGCCAAGGACTGGATCGAAACGGCTCGCCATCCGAAATTCGACCGCCTTTACACGGAGTGCATTTACCAGCCGATGCTGGAGCTTATCGAATATCTTCGGGCAAACGACTTCGACGTGTACATCGTCACCGGCGGCGGCGTGGAATTCGTTCGTCCGTGGGCCGAACGCGTGTACGGCGTACCGCTGCGACGAGTGGTCGGCAGTTCGATAAAAACAACGTTTGAGATGCGCGACAACCAGCCGGTGCTCGTTCGCACCGCCGAGATCAATCTGCTAAACGACGGCAACGGTAAGCCGGTCGGGATCCACGAGTTCATCGGGCAGCAGCCGATCGCGGCCTTCGGAAACTCCGACGGCGACTTAGAGATGCTGCAGTGGACGGCGTCCGGCGAAGGCCCGCGGCTGATGGGTCTCGTGCACCACACCGACGCAGAGCGCGAGTATGCGTACGACGCGCATTCTCCGTTCGGCAAGCTCGATAAGGCGCTCGACGAAGCAAAGGCTAGGGGTTGGACGGTCGTGGATATGAAACGCGACTGGAGCACAGTCTTTCGGCCACAGTAACCAGCGGGCACTGGTGCCTAACTAGGCTGTCGCTAGCCAAAGAGAGAAGCAAGCGACATCTGCCTGGGCTCAGTGGGGGTTGACCATGCTTCGCTTCATATCGGCGCTCGTAATCGTTGCGTTCGTTTTCACAGGAAGCCCGGCGGTCGCCGCGGGCGTTACCGTCAACGTCGACGGACAGCCATTATATTTGAACCCCGGACCGATCGAACGTGCCGGGCGCGTCTTCGTTCCGTTACGGAGCATCTTCGAACGCCTCGGCGCCAGCGTGGTGTACCAGAACGGTCAGATCAACTCGACCAAAGGCAGCACCAGCGTATCGCTGAACATCGGTTCGCAGCAAGCAACGGTCAACGGCCAACCGCAAGTGCTCGACGTTGCGCCGTTCATCATCGGCGCGACCACCTACGTGCCGTTACGATTCGTCGCGCAATCGCTGGGCGCCGTTGTCGACTACAACGGCAACACGCAGCTCGTTGCAATAACATCATCCGGAGGCGGAGGCGGCTACGCACCACCGCCGCCTCGGCCGAACCACCCGCCGCCGATGCCGCCGCCCGCGGCTCGCGTCCAGTTGCGGAACCTCGAGCCCGCACCCAACGGTACGGTGAACGAACGCAACCCAAGAATCGCGGCGAACTTCTCGCCGGTAGCCGAAGGTGGGAGTATCAACGTCCGGCTAGACGGACGCGACATCACGTGGGCCAGCAACGTATCGGCAAGCGGCTTTTCTTTCCGGCCTTCGGATGCGCTTGCCAATGGAACGCATACGATTCGAGTAACGGGTCGCGGACGATCGGGCGCGCCATTCGATCATTCGTGGTCGTTCACGACGACGGGTCGGCCGTTACCACCGCCGGTGGTAACGCCGGTACAGTTGCGCAATCAACAGCCTTCGCCGAGCAGCACGGTCGACAATCGCTTCGCGGTGATCTCGGCGAACTTTGCGCCCGAAGCTGAAGCTGCCAGCGTACGCGTGCGGTTAGACGGAAACGATATCACCGGTCGTGCCGGAGTGTGGGCTGGCGGATTTTCCTACAAACCTCCGGCACCGCTCGAATTCGGTTCGCATAGCGTGCGAGTCAACGGGCGCGCCCGTGGTAGCGGTTCGGCTTTCGACCATTCTTGGTCGTTCAACGTGCGTCGATCTGGACCGGCGCCGATCTCGCTGACGATCGGCCAGCCGAATCCGGATGCCGCCGTCGGTCGCACGTTCACGGTAGCGGGCAGCACCGCGCCGAACGCGACCATCAACGTCATTGCGGGCGCGGCGCAAGGCGGCGCGGGCCTATTCAACGGCAACACGACGGCCGGCCCTCGCGGGAATTTCCAAATCTCGGTGACGCTGAAAGCGCTGATGGGTCAACAGGCAGTGTTTGTACGGATCACTGCGACCGATCCGTCGTCATCGCAGACGGCGCAGAAATCGTTGCAGCTTCGCTTCAGGAACGCCTCTACCACGCCGTAGCCATTCGCTAATGCGCCAGGCTTTTTCGATAACTCGAGATTGCCTCGCGAACGGCGTCGATGCCGCTGTATCCCCATCCGTGCGGCATCTGCGTTGGTTCGCTATCGTCACTGGTCTGCGCGTTCCAGCCTTCGTCCGGCGTAACGAATTCATTAAACTGATGGACGAGTAAGAACGTCGGCCGCAGTTGCGCGGCGAGCTTCATGTAGGATTCGAGTGTGACGTACCTGTGGCCGGTAGGCCCGTATCGCGTTGCGACGTCGGGGCAGATCTTATGGGGCCTGGGACAACCCCAACCTCTGTGGCCAGCCGTTGCAATCGACACCGTTAGGTTTTCTGCGGCATCGGTGCCCGGAATCACGCTGTACGTGGGATAGTATCCGAACTCGGGCTTGTAGCGATCGACATAGCTCCAAAACCCGTATCGCGGTGCGATTTCCGTGGGGCCATCCGGTGTCCGACTTGGATCGGCCCAGAACGTTGGCTGCGCATCGAGATACCCGCCGACGATGCGAAACGTGTATTGCGTATCGAGCCCGCTTTCACGCAATACGGATTTGGCGCCCTGGAGTATCGCCGGGTCTACCGGCGTACCGACGTACACCAGCATCAGTGGATGACGGGCGTACGTCTCGCTAAGCTCGGGATACTGCTCCATCAAGCGGCCGAAGTATTCGATTTCTTTTTGGAACCCCGACTTGCCGTCGCGCCCTTTGTGCAGATCGAGTCTCGATAGGCATCCCAGCAACGGTATGAGCTTGATCGGTGATCGAAGTTTCGACCACGCCGGATAGAGATTGCCGGTATTATCGCGTATTACACGGTTCGAGTTCCGGAACGACTCGCTCGCGGGCCGGCAGAATTTCGGGGAAGGCGGTCCCGTGCTGAAAATGCAACCGACATTGTTCGACACGTCGGCCGTTGCGGCGTCGACGCCCATGTATTCCATCCACTTGAGATGTTGTGCGATGACGTGCGGATCCGCACTGTCATAGCCACCACCGATCGATTGCATATCTTTCGATTGCAAAATCGGCATCGCTTCGGCTCCCTGAAAAGTAGCGGCCTGCGGCCCGAACCACGCTTCGTACTCGAGAACGACGACCGAACTTGATGTCGGCGGCGGAGGCGGCTTCGCAGCCGGCGTTACCAGCGTGCTCGAACAGGCCGCCGGTGCGATCGAAAGGGCAGCGATGACCGCAGCGGTCGATAGGCGCATTTCGTTGACATGCTTTTACGGATGCAGGGTCCAATACTCTGTGTCATCACGCTCCAGATCCCGCGGATCTTCATGAGCCGGAGGTTGGCAATTATTCCCAGGCAACTAAAAGCAGCTTTAGTTCTCGCGGCAGTCTCATTCCTGACTGCCTGTCAATCACAGAGCGCCTCGTCGATTACGGCGCTCAACTCGACGCTGTTGTCGCAAACCAAGGTGGATAATGCGAGCGGTCAATCCGTCGCGTATCAGATCGACGTCGCGCACACGGGCTTCGCCCGCGGTCCACTGCGCCTTCCCCTCAAGCAGTTGTGGTCGGTCGATCTCGGCGGCAAACGCGGCGGCGTTGGCTATCCAGTCATAGCGAATGGCATCGTCGTCGTCATTGCCAACGAGAGACTCATCGCTCTTGACGAAAAAACGGGCGAGAAGCTTTGGGTGCATCGCTCGCCGGGCGGTAACGGCTGGGTCGGTCAGGCGTACGACAACGGAATCATTTTTGCGAATTCATATTTGAGTCGTTGGCAAAAACACATCGGAATATACGCGTTCGACGAACGGACCGGTGAGAAACTGTGGTCGGCACCGACTCCCGGTCAGTCCGTCTCTTCATCTCCGCCAACCGCCGCTTCGGGTGTCGTGTATGCGGCAGCGGGAGGTGTCGGCGGGACGGTCTACGCGTTCGATGAGTTCACGGGAGCGCTGACGTGGACGGCGCCGGTGAATGGCGCCGACGACTCTTCGCCGGCTGTAACGTCGACCGGAATATTCGTTTCATACGCTTGCCCGCAAACGTATGACTTACGACCCAGCGACGGTCAGCAGATCTGGCAATTTAGCGGCCCTTGCCAAGGAGGCGGTGGCAGCACACCCGTGTTGTATCACGATCTTCTCTTTGTCGGTGATAGCCAACAATCCGTCGGATACAACGGACTCATTTTGAATGCCAAGAATGGAACGATAGCGGGCGCTTTTAACGCGATGTTCCCACCCGCCTTCGCAAATACATTAGGCTTTTTCGTCAACCCTACGACGCTTGAAGCGCAAAGTATTCCGACAATGAAGCAGGTCTGGAACGCGCAGGTACGCACAGGCGATGACTACTTGACCCCGCCGCTAGTCGTCGGCGAGATCGTGTATGTCGAGACTGCCGGAAGCAATCTCCTGGGTTATGATATTAGGAGTGGCAAGAAGAACGTTGATATTATCGTCCCGAATAGCGGTTACTATCGCAGTGCTTTTGCCGGCCTAGCCTTCGGTGATGGCGAGCTACTCGTCCCTAATGGACCGTACCTTATTGCGTTCCAGGGAAGCTAAGTCTTAGGCGGTTACGATCCACTCGGTGCCGTAGCGGTCGTGTACTACGCCGAGTACGCCACCCCAAGGTTGCGTCGCGAAAGCTACTTTACTATTGCCACCATCTAGCAACGCGTTGTAGATGCTGCGTGCTTTCTCCGCGTCGGGGGCCGCAAGCTGGAGGGACACGTTTCCATCGTTTGGATTGACGGCTCGCTGCGAGGCTCCGTCGGAAAACATCAGCGTGAATCCCGGGCCTGCGAACGTCGCGTGCGAAATCATCCCGCGATCGTCGCGCATGACGATCTCGTACGTACCTCCGAAAACTGATTGATAGAACTCGAGAGCTTCGGCCGCTCGACCGTACAGATAGACGTACGGTGAAAGACATATTGCGCCATCAACGGTCGACATTTTGGACCATCCTCTCTATGATATCCCAGCTGCTTGCGGTGCCGATCTGTACGCCTAACTCCATGGCGCGTTCGAATGCGGCTTGCGTCGAGTAGGCTGCGAGCAATGTGACGGTCGTTTTACCGTAGCGCTCTTCAAATGTTATGGTGTGCGTCGCAATGCCGTCGCTCGAGACGATCCGCTTGCCCGGCAACACGTCACTATATGTTCCTCGATTCACGTACACCGATCCGTCGGGAAGACGAAGGTCGATGTGATACGTACCGCCCGTTCGAACGTCGAGCGTGTGGACGATCGTCGTCGATCCCTCGCATCCCCACCATTCGGCAACGTATTCCGGCTGCGTGAAAACGCGGAACACGACGTCGCAGGGCGCATCGAACGTGCGCGTCAGCGTGAAACAGGCCGCGTTGGATTCGATCATGATTGCCCTCGTTTCGCTCGTTTGACGACCCGCTCGATGCGATCGAAGCGTCCGCTCCAAAGCTCGCGGTATTCCTCGAGCCAGTTAAAGATGTCGTGGAGTGGCATCGCCTCGATGCGACTCAGCCGGCGTTGAGCGTCGCGCGAACGCGAGATCAGCCCGGCACGCTCGAGCACGCCGACGTGTTTGGAAATCGCGCGCTCGCTGATTGAGAACGGCGCGGCCAGCTCGCGGACCGAGGCTTCACCGTTCGCGAGCCGCGCCAGGATGGCACGTCGCGTTGGGTCGGCGAGCGCCGCGAACGTCGCGCTCAAGGCGTCGTCGCCCCGCCTAGCGGAACCTACTAGTTCTGGAACCATATGGTTCTATAATAACCGCGCACCCACACGGCGTCAAGGTCCGAGTGAAGACAATGTCGTGCAACCAGCCAAGGGCGCGGACGATTGGGCGCTTCGTTCGATCAACGCTATCGTTCACCACATCGTCGCGGTACATCGCACTGAAAGGGTTGACCTCAAGTTCGGTGATAACTACCTGCGGTGTCAAGCCAATCTCTCGCCTTGATGCAACCGCCGACGGATGCGGCGCTACGTGCTGCGGTAAAGCACCTCTTTCGTCACTTAGACGAACCCCGCGCCCTCCGCAAAAATTTGCTCGTCCGCCGCTTCTTCGAAGATTCTTCGATCGGCAGCTTCGGGCGACTGCGCGAGCGAGAAGTCCTTGCGCGCGTTCATCGTCTGATTCGGCAAGCCGCGGAACACTGTCGAGACCTCGACCTCTCGAATGGTGACGACGACGAACGCGCGTTACGCAGGCATACGATCGTAACGCTTCAATGTCTCGAAAACCAGCCCATGGAGGCCGTTGCGGCCAAGCTCGGCGTCTCGCTCGGGTATTGTTATCGCGAGCGCGCACAGATCTATCTACGAATCGCGCGATACCTCTCGAACTATGTCGATCGGCCGCGCATTTCGTATTTGCCCGAAGTCGACGATTTTCAAGTGCGCGTACACCGCGTGCTGCACTACGCGACCTTCGGCGACGTCGATATTGCGTTTCGTGAATGCGACAGTCTCGTCGCCGACGCGCTGCCAGGATACCAAAAGATCGAGGCGCTACGAGCGAACGCATTTACATCGATGCGCTTCGGGGCGGTCGACCGGGCCGAACACGCGTCTGCCGCGGCCACCGACGTATGGCAACGCGAAAAGGCGGCACAGACGCCGGTGCAACGAGACGCCGGCGCGGCGTGCCTCGCGCTCCTGGGCGCGCAGTTCGCGTACTACCGCGGAAACGTGAACGACGCGCTAGCCTTGGCTCGACGCGCCGTCACGAGTTTCGAAGCGCTCGAAACGACGTCGCCGCATCTCAAAGAGCTGTACGCTGAGAGTCGCGGCGAACTCGGGTCGTCGTTGTGCAATGCGGGAGAGTGGGAACGCGGCCACGACGAGCTGGCCGATGCCGAGACGCAGTTGGGGCGCGCCCGTTGCGCGTCGTCGCAGTTAGCGGCGAGGGTTACGCTAGAAGTTTGGATGCTTCGAACGTACCTGCCCCTCGGTTCGCGCAGCTGGTATCCGGCTCGCGAACGGATGGAAGGTCTAACGAAAGCGTTCGAGCTTTCCTATTCATCCGGCTCGCTCATCGAAGCGACGGTAGCGCTTCGGGTACTCGCTGAGTTTCATGCGATGGCTGGAAACGAACGCGAACTGCTCGATACGACACGCCAGACGATGTTGCTTGCGAAGAATCAACCTAGCGAGCGAATCCGGGTGCAGACCGCGCTCAATCTTGCGGTGCTGCTGCTTATGACCCGCCATTGGCGATCCGCGTCTGCGCTAGTTCCGCATGCGAGCCAGCTGGATTCGTGTGACGCCTATCATCGGCAACTGGCCGAGTATTTTGCAGCGGCGTGGGCGTTGAAATCCGGAAGGTTGCGCGAAGCTTGGAAACTCGCAAACAGCGATGCCGGTCGCGCGGGCAGTTCGGCGCTATTGGCGCGTCGCCGGATCGTCGGCGCTAGTGCTGCACACGAGCTTGGAAAGAAACGCGACGCGCAGGCGCTGGCAGAAATGGCGGTTACCGAGGCGGAACGCTTCGGATTGGCGCCGTTGCTCAAAGAAGCATACCAAGTAGCTGCCAAAGCGATCGGCGGAGCGCAGTATAAGCGCCGCGCCCGCGAAGTCGCCGACGTCATCTGCGCCTAGACTTTTTGACCCAAACTCGGAGTTTTTGACCTTCACGAAGGGCTCGTTTGGGTACGTGCGCGTAACCGCGTGCTATCCCACTACTTTGGAGATGAGCATGCAAGTTTCGACCTCTATTCGTACCGCTGCCGGACTGTGCGCCGCCGCAATGTTGTTCGCAGGCTGCGCCGGCACGTCGTCGCAGATGACGCCACAGGCTCGTGGCTTGGCCATGCATCGGCCGTCCGGCCCGACGACGTCCGGCCGCACGTGGATGGATCCCGCCGCCAAGGGCGGCGATCTGTTGTATGTCGCGACGGCGGGGAACAGCGCCGTCGAAATTTACTCGTATCCAAAACTTAAACAGGTCGGTGCGCTGACGGACACGCAATGGCCCGAAGGCTTGTGCAGCGACAAAGCGGGTAACGTCTGGGTTACCAACTACGAGTTTCATGGCTACTTGCCCGGCTACATGACCGAATACGCCCACGGCGGCACCAAAATCATCGCAACGCTGCAAGATGCGAATCAATCACCGGGAGACTGCTCCATCGACCCGACCACCGGAAACCTCGCCATCGCCAATAGAATTCCGGCGACGGGAGAGTACTCTTCGGGAAACATCGGGATCTACACCAAAGCCAAGGGCGATCCGGTGACGTACACCTCCCCAGACATCTTCTTCTACTATTGGTGTACCTACGACGACAAGGGCAATCTTTTCGTCAATGGGTTCAACTCAGCGAGTCAGGTCGTCTTTGTCGAACTGCCCAAAGGCTCCAAAAACTTTAAGACGTTGCAGCTGGACGAGCCCATGAGCTGGCCGGTCGGAATTCGATGGGACGGAAAATATTTGGCGGCCGGAAACGGTAACGATACCAACCCGTTCGTTTATCGATTCCAGATCCACGGTAACAAGGCGACGACGGTAAGCTCGATGCAGCTCAACGGGGCTTCCTCGATCGCGCAATTCACCGTGTTTGGCAAAAACATTATCGTGCCATCAGTTCAGTCGGGGATCGTCGGCATTTACGCCTATCCCGCCGGTGGCGATACAGTGAAAACAATCAATGAAGGAAACGAACCGGTCGGGACGGTGATCAGCACGGCAAAATAGCATTTCCCGACCGCTTTTCTACGTCCATCGCCGCGGCCTTAGCCACTACACCGGTTTTGGCCGCGACGTCCCGGACCACTTCGCACCGTCAGGGCAATCATACGTAGGGGTTTTCCCGGTCGCTCGGCCCAAGAGAATGATTGGCCGCCGAGGAGCGCCAAGAGGTTCGTATGTATCGCCGACTGCTTCTAATTTGCGTCGTCTCGACGCTGACGATCGCCCCGGTCTTCGCCGCGACGACCCAGCCCGTCGCACCGGTCGAACCGGTGACCGACACCCAGTTCGGGACGACGATCGTCGATCCGTACCGCTGGATGGAGCAAGGTTCTGCGGATCCGCGATTTCTCGCGTACCTGAAGGCACAGAGCGACTACACCGCTTCGGTGCTCGCGCCGCTGTCGGCGCAACGCGATGCGTTAAAAGCCAAGCTGATGGCGCTGTCGGCGGGCGTCGCGCGGATCTCCGCTTGGCAACAAGCCGGCGGCAAGCTCTTCTTCGAAGAACTCGATCCGACGGCGTCAGTACCCGTCGTTCGCGTGAAAGATACGGACGGCCAAACGCGCACGCTGTTCGATCCGGCAACGTTTGCAACGGCGACCACGCACGTCGCCATCGATTACTTCCAGCCGTCGCAAGATGGTTCGTACGTGGCGGTCGGCGCGGCGGAGGCGGGTTCGGAGAACGATACGATTCACGTCGTCGAAACCGCAACGGGCAAATTGCTCCCGGAAGAGATCACGCGCACGCAGTACGGTTCGCCGTCCTGGCGCGCCGACGGTCGCTCCTTCTACTACAGCCGGCTGCAGCAGCTCGCCCCGGGCGCTTCATCGGATCAAATCTACGTCAATCAACGCGTGTATCTGCATGTCTTAGGAACGAACCCAGACGCTGATAAAGCCGTTTTCGGTCCGGGCGTCGACGCGCAAACGACGGTTCCGGCAGCCGGCTTCAATCAGGTCACGGTGGTTCCGAGAAGCGATCTTCTATTGGCGAGCCATAGCGCGGGCACGACCGACCCCGGCGAGTACTACGTCGGTCGCGAAGGCAGCGCGGATTGGAAGCTCCTCCTCAAGCCGTCGGACAAACTGGCGACCAGCGGATCGAGTTCGTTAGCATTTCTCGGAACGAACCTATACGCGATTCTGCAAGATTCGCCCAACGGCCGCATCCTTCGTTACAATCTTGCCAATTCGTCGGCGGCGCCCGTGATCATCGCGGCGACGAGCGACCGAATTATCGAGGGCGTATTCGGCGCCGCCGATGGGGTCTATGTCGAGTACCGCGACGGCATTACATTCAACATCTCTAAGATCGATATCAACGGCGCCATGACTGGGAAGGTAACGCTCCCGTACCAGGGCACGGTCTACGGCATCGACGCGTCGCCGCTCGAGAAGGGTCTGCGCTTCGGAATCGATTCGTGGATTCGTTCGCCCGCGCTATTCGCGTACGACCCGGCGACGGGCGCGGTCGCCGATACAGGAGTCGTCCCGAAAGACCCGCTCGACGTTTCACACCTCCGGGTTCGCGAAGCGATGGTGCCGTCGACCGGCGGCGCGCGAGTTCCAGTATCGATTATCTACCGCGACGATATCGCGCTCGACGGCTCGCATCCGACGCTTTTCGAAGGCTACGGTTCGTATGGCAGTCCGTCGGATCCGTACTTCTCGGCAAGCTCGCTCGAGTGGGTGCTCCGCGGCGGCGTGCTCGCGACCGCGCACGTGCGCGGCGGCGGAGAATACGGCGAGCGCTGGCACCTCGCCGGCCAGAAGGCGACGAAACAACATACGATCGACGACATGATCGCGACGGCGCGATATCTCATCGCAGAGAAATACACGTCGCCCGCGCATCTCGCGGTGCGTGGGACGAGTGCCGGCGGAATCGCCGTCGGCGGTTCGATCGTGCAACATCCCGAGCTGTTCGGCGCCGCAGTCGACAACGTTGGCATGACGAACGTACTGCGCTTCCAGCAGACGCAAGGCGGCGCGGCCAACATTCCGGAATTCGGCGATGTCAATAACGCGGCGGATTTCAAGTACCTGTACAACATGGACGCGTACGTGCACGTTAAGGATGGAACGCGCTATCCGGCAGTGATGGGAGTGACCGGACTCAACGATCCGCGAGTTCCGACGTGGATGGTCGCGAAGATGATCGCGCGCCTACAGGCGGCGACGTCGAGTGGAAAACCGGTTCTGCTGCGGGTGGATTACGACGCCGGCCACGGCATCGGCTCAAGCCGCACGCAACAAATGAACGAGCGCGCGGACGAGTGGACGTTCTTGCTATGGCAGTTAGGCGACCCCGAGTTTCAAGTGAAGTGACGGTCGTCAACGGCTTCTCCGGTGCCGTCGGCAATACGCCGCTGATCGAACTGCGCGAGCTTTCGCGCCAGCTTGGCCGGCGGATTCTCGGAAAGGCTGAGTTTCTTAATCCAGGCGGATCGGTAAAAGACCGCGCCGCGCGGGCGATCGTCGACGATGCCGTGGCGCGTGGTGCGCTGCAGCCCGGCGGCACGATCGTCGAGGGAACGGCCGGCAATACCGGCATCGCGATCGCGCTCGTCGCGAACGAACGCGGATACAACAGCATCATCATCGTGCCAGACGATCAGTCGATTGAAAAGATCGACCTGCTGCGGACGTATGGTTCCGACGTGCGCGTCGTTCGCGCCGTGCCGTTTACCAACCCCGAGAACTATTATCATGTCGCGCGACGAATCGCCGAGGAGCTGCCCGGCGCGTTCTGGGCGAATCAATTTGAGAACACTGCCAACCGCCGCGCGCACGAGGAAACGACCGGACCGGAGATTTGGGACCAATGTGAAGGCCGCATCGACGCGTTCGTTGCGGCGGCCGGCACCGGAGGAACGATCGCCGGCGTCGCCACCGCACTGAAAGCGCGACGCAGCGACATCCTCACCGTGCTCTGCGATCCGATGGGCTCGGCGCTGTACAACTACGTCAACAGCGGTGAACTGAAGCCGGAGGGCGACTCCGATCTGGAGGGAATCGGCATCAAGCGCGTCACCGCAAACTTCAAGGGAGCGCCGATCGATCGAGCGATTCGCAAGACCGACGCGCAAGCCATCGCGATGGCTCACTGGCTGCTCGAGCACGAGGGACTCTTCGTGGGCGGTTCGAGCGGCTTGAACGTCGTTGGTGCAGCCACAATTGCACGAGAACTTCCCGAGGGTTCGACGGTCGTCACCATTCTCTGCGATGGCGGCGCGCGATATCTCTCGCGAATCTTCAGCAGCACATGGTTGGCCGAAAATAACTTTGCGAACGGTCAGACGCTGGGCGCCATTCTCGATCGGTGAAACGCGAACTACACGTCCACTCGGTGCCAACGCGCGCTGAGCAAGTGCGCACTGCAGTCGAGATCGTCGCCATCCTGGCGGCAGGTTTGTGGGCGCTCTACACGTTCGTCTACGAGCAGCGCATCAAGCCACTTTCCGAGCAGGCCGAATTCTCGGTTCCGACCACCGTGACGCAGGGACCAACCGTAAACGGCGTGGTGTTCCTAACCGTTCACAAGCGCCTAGAGAACACCGGCAACGTGCCGATCGATATTGCGGCCGAGGCGCTGAGCGTCTACGGCGAAAAAATCGTGAAGTCGGGCGGCCACGTACAGTTGACCAAGACGCCCTTCGCTATCGAGCTGCGGGCCGACATGCCACGTCGCCCTGTCGCCCTGCTGTTCTCGAAGGTCAATCTGCGAAGCGGCGCCGTCGGCGGAAATCCTAAGACGAGCTTTTATCTGCCGCCGCACAGCTCTGCCGAGGAAGATTCCGTGATCGCGGTACCGGCCCACAGGTACCCTGCGGTGTTAGTTAGCCGCGTCGATTTCATTCGCAAAGCGCCTATTAGTCCGGCGATTCCCGTGCGTATCGTACGCTCGCGGCTTGGAGGCTATACCTTATCGTCGTCTCCAATCAACGGCGAGTACGACAGCGAGTACGAGTATCCGATCGCGCCATAACGTGTTCACGAAGATCTTGATGGTCGCAGTTGCCGCGTTCCTCGGTTCTGCAACAACGTCATGAGTTCCAAGCGTCAGCGCTCGCAAGATCGCGTAGTTGTCACGATTCCGTCAGGCCTAGCGCTCCGGCGATTCGATTGAGCCGTCGGTCGAGCGTCCACAAACCGCAACCAGAAAGCAACGCCGAGGCAAGCAGATGTGCATCGATCCAGCCGATGCCTTTACCCCAGAGGCGGCGATCGCCGATCAAGTGTAATACTTCATTCTGCTCGGCGGCATCCACGGCGGGGAGCGCGGCCAGATCTGAGAGTACACGCGCGCGATCCCTGAATCCGCCGCACGCAAGCTCGCCGACAACGAACGGATGCATCAAGACGAGCGAGTCGTCCAGGGCTCTACTCAATTTGGGACTGCCCGAACGGAAGTGCTCGATCCAAACCGAGGTGTCTACGAGAATCATCGCGCTGAAGGCGGACGTCGGCGCGGAACCGCCCTCAGCTTTGGCTGGGAGCCGCCGAGACTTGACAGACGCTTTGCCGCCTCACGTGCAACGAGCGCTTTGAGCCCGGCATGGACGAGAGCCGTCTTTTCCTGGATACCACTAAGCTCTCGCGCCCTCTGGAGGAGCGCCTCGTCGATGATAAGGGTCGTTCTCATATGCATCAATATGGCGGATTCATGCATATCGGTCAAGAGAAGGGACTGAAGGTCGTCCGAATAGCCCTCTTCTCCTAGGTACCTCCGCGAGTTGCGCGAGGAGTTGCGTACCGGCCGCCGTCGGGTATTCGGGATCGGACTGTTCGGGCACGTTACCCCAAAATCGGAATATTGCGAGTGACGGCGCACTTGCGGGAGCTTCTTGCGAAACGTTTTGCGCGGCCGCCTGACCATCGTCTTATTCGGATTTGGTCGTGTCCGCGGGGATAATTCCAGTCGGGGATTTGCCGTGAGCGCAAAAAATCGCGTCCGGCAGCGGTTACTATGCTACAGCTCTGTGCCCGTGGTCGCCGAAAATACCGTGTTTATCACGACCGTGCAGAAAGCGCTCGTACCCCTAGGGGGCGCCTATTATAACGACGCCCGTGCGAGCCTTGGCTTCGGCGACCACGAACTCGTCGTTCCCAACGGAACGCAACTGACGCGTTTCAGGGAAGTTGAAGCATAATTAGGGAGAAACCCCGATCCCTTGCAACGTATCAATCGCATAGGAAATGCGCGAGGACGGTTTCGACGATCCTGGGGGATAGATGGAGACGACACCGTTCGTACCGCTATGGCCCACGTACAGGTTGTTCTGCGGATCGAGCCCGAGCAGTATCTCGTAGGTGTTGACGGTGTCGGTCGAATACATCGGTTTGGTCGCACCGGGCGCGTACACCGAAACGTACCCGCGGGCTTCCGGTTTTTTGTCGACAAAGACGTTTCCGACGTAGAGGTTTCCAGCGGAGTCAAATTTCAATGCAACTGGTCCGCGGAGTCCGGCGCGTATCACGCGTGACGGCTTCGAACTCCCTGGCGGATACACGGCTACACGTGCATTTTTCGAGCGGACGCCGTACTGTTGATCTCCCTTATCGGCCACATAGAGATTTCCATCCGTATCGAACGCCAGCGATGTAGGCTCGACAAAATGACCGCCGAGAGATCGCACGGGTGACTTTCCGCCGGGCGCGTACACCTTGACGTTGCTCGGGTTACCAGCGTTCGCCACGTACAGATTTCCCGCGCTATCTACTGCCACCGCGACAGGGGCGGTGACACCCTTTGTGATGTCGAGCGTCGGCTGTTCTTTGCCAGGCGGGTAGATAGAGATGCGCGACGCTCGGCCAAAGTAGTATCCTACATACGCAGTTCCGCCCGCATCGATCGTCAGATCTCCGTGCGTACCAACGCCGCCATCGAGCGTGCGGAGACGTTTCCTACTACCCGGCGCAAACTCGCAGACCGAGGTGTCGTTGGCGACGTAAATATTTCCCTCAGAGTCGAAAGCGATGCGACTCGGATTGTCTAGTCCCGCCTTTAGGCGCAAAACGTGTTTCTTCTGGCCGAGAGGGTACACGCTCACGAATCCGGACATAAAGTGGAAACTCGAAACATATAGCATCGACGTGGTCGTAGTCGCACGTGAGCCCACCGCCGGTTGAGCCACCGGGACCGAACGAACGATGGTCGCCCCGGAACACCCTGCCAGAACCACCACAAGTATAGCCGAAGCGACCGCAGTTATTGCATTTCTCAAATTGATATAGCTCCACTCCAAAGGATACTAGTGGATCTATTCGTTATTGCTCTGCTAACGCATCCTCTCCAACATCTGGTCGGTGCACTTGCACGTTGTTGTCGTGGTTAATAGTTCGGATTACCACGGCCTCACTTGAAAACCCGAGAGTCTTAGGCGTGGCGTGACTCTGCAATGCCGGACGCTTCGAGCAGCTCCGCAGTTAATTGCCAACGCGCGCGGATGCCGAGTTTGCTGAAGGCCGCCTCGACGTGATGCTGCACGGTGCGCAAGCTGATCTCTAGCGCTCGAGCGATCTCGGGATTGGAACGCTTGCGCACGATGAGGCGCACGATGTCGGCCTCGCGAGCCGTCAGGTGCGCACCGAATGGCGCACGCCGGCTCTTACGCGTCTGGCCGGCGGCCAAACGCGCGGCGTCTCGGATCGCGCCGCACTGCTCGTACGCGTGGCGGGCGCCGCTCGAATCACCGGCGAGTTCGAGCGCCGCCGCTTCATGCAGGCGCCACCCCATATGCCCGTAGCGCGCCGCGGCGTCGCGCGCCGCCTCGGCCGCCCGCGTATGGCTGCGGCAGCGCCGCAGCAGGGTTGCGTTACAGAGCGCGATGTGGGCCGCCGCCGCCGGCGCGACCGCGTCGCGAAAGTGCCGTTGCGTCTGCTCGGCGGCGCGTTTGGCGCATTCTAAACCGGCAAACCGAACCGCGTGCAGCTGCACCGCCGCATGCGGGTCGATCAGTTCGGCGTCGACGCAGCGCTCTAACACAGCCGCCAGTTCCTTGATCATCCCATGCGCGCGCATCACCTCGGCAAAACCCGGCAGCAGCAGACCGCACGATTCGGCGTCACCGGCCGCGGCCGACGCGAACAGCAAGTCGGGGTTGAAGAACGCGTCGACTAACGCCAGGTCGCCGACGCACATGCCGATCGCCACGCCTATTCCGGCGTAAAAGGCCTCGTTGTGCCGGCCCGATTTGCGCCGGCCGTTCGTCGACTGCAGCAAGTCTCGCGCCGCGGGCAAATCGCCCGAGAGTAAGCAGATGCGCATCAACTCCATGGCGATGCCCAGACGCGAGTCGTCGATCGTGCCGGTACGGCTCGAAACGAATGCGGTAGCACGATCGACGTACTCCCGCGCTTTTGGCAAATCGCCGAATCGCTCGGCGATCTCCGCACCGACCCGGTAGCAGAGCACCGTGCCGCGCACGGCCAATGCCGTAGCGATCGTCACGGCTTCCTCAATTCGTTCGAGGGATCGCTCGAGCGGAATGCGCAGCGCGCCGATCTCGGCGCGCGTAATCGCGTACCGAATGCGCGCCTCGTCGCTGACGAGTTCGGCGGGATCGACGGAGTCGGCGAGCCGCGCCGCTGCGGTGAGCTGTCCGCGATAGCAAAGCCCATAGGCCAGCGTCAGCACCGCGTTTTGCGCATGTGCGCGCGCGGCGGGCGAATTAATCGCCGCCAACTTTTCGGAGGCGCGTTCGGCAGCCGCAAGATCACCGTTGTTGAGTTGCGCCAGAAAGAGGTGCCAGAGGAACTCGATTGCGCTCTCGGGATCGCCGGCGCGATCGATCGCCACCAACACCGACGCGAGCACCGGCAACATGCGTTCCCAGTCGCCCAGGCCGTTGCAGCTGCTCACGAAGAACCGTTGCGCCCGCACCCACTCATTCGATCCAACCGGCAAATGCATTGCGGCTCGTTCGTAGAGATCCGCGGCCGGCGCGAACGCCGCAACCGCGAACTGCTCGTCGGCGGCGCGGCTGAAACACTCCGCGGCGCGTTCGCGATCGCCGAGGACTTCCCAGTGCCGGCCAAGCGATTGTGCGTCGCCACCGGCAGCGATCGAGTGCTGAATCGCACGCTCATGCAGAATCCGCCGCTTGAGCGATACGAGCGACGCGTACAACACGTTACGCAACGCCGCGTGGCGAAAGCAGAGCCGCCCGCGATCGCCCGGATCCTCGATCAGCACGCCCAGCGCGCATGCGTGTTGCAGCGCGTCGGCGACTGCGTCGCACGAACGTCCGGCGACCGGCGCGATGGCAGCGTCGGAGAACGACTCGCCGAGTACGCTGCACGCCAAGAGCGTATCGAACTCACTCGGCGACATACTGTGACGAATGGACGCGACCTCGGCCCGCGCGCTCGCCGCAACCAGCGGAAGGCCGCGTGACTGCGGCGGGCTGCCTGCGAACTCGATCGCCAAACGCGGATTGCCTTGCGCCGCCCGCATCATCTCGCGGAGATCTTCGTTGCCAAGCGGATGCGCGCACCGTTGCCCCACGCTGCGAATCAGCAGTTCAACATCGGCGTCACCGAGCGGGTCGAGTGAGTGGTACTCCACGCCCGCACGCCGCCAGCGATCGGCCCCCCAGCCGAACGGCGCGCCCTCGACCGAGGGATCGAACACGCAGGCGACGACCACGAGCCGATGCCGCTGTGTCAGCGCGAGCAGACCGTCGATCAGCCGCAGTTCGCCGGCGTTCGCCGCGTGCGCGTCGTCGACCAGCAGCGCGATCGGCTTACGCTTGGCTCTGGTTACTATGCCGGACAGCACGTCGGCCGCGGAACGCGTCGTTGCGCGCGCTCCGGTTATGGTAAGGGCACCGGCGAGTTGCGCGCGCAGGTCGCGTTCGCCCAACGCGGCGCCCGCGCAGCGCATGCTAAACGCGGCCACCGGCGACTTCAGCGCGGCGCACTCGCTCAGCAATCGCGACTTCCCGACGCCGCGATCGCCGCCGAAGATCAGTGCCGACCCCGTGCCGAGCGCCACGTCGTGGAGAGCATCTTGCACGCGCGCGAGTTCCGCGCGGCGACCCACGCAGTGCGGCGGATTCTGCGGCGAATTGAAAACCGGCGTCCGAGCCACTTGTCGTGTGATTTCTCGCCGGCCGCACGCCACCCCGCGCCGGCGCAAAACAAAGGTAGGCATGTGCCTAGGTCAGGGCGGCGCGGCTCTTTCTATACTCAAGGTGCGTGGGCGGGCCAATGAACGTTCGCCGCGCGGCCGTTCGAAGATCGGAGGAGCAATGTCACCCTCGCGCATCCGGCGCTATTCGGCCCTCGTTTTGTGCTGCGTCGCCGCCTCGGTAGCGGCGGTGCTTCCGGCGCCGTCGCCGGGCGCCGTGCGTGCCGTGCGCGCGCCGGCGACAAAGCTCCCATCGCAGCTCTTGTTCGTCCCCAGCGAAACCGGCACGATCCAGATTTATGGATTGAAAAACCTGAGCAAGCCGCTGGCGCAGATCAGCGGCCTGCAGGCTTACCAAGATCAGATGGTCGTCGACGCGCACGGCGATCTGTTCGTCGTGAACAACGGACCGTACGGCAACGACGACTACGTTTCGGAATACGCGCCTCCGTACAACTCGGCGCCGACGATCCTCAACACGGTGTGGCAGGGCGAGACATTCTATCCGGTCGGCGTCACGGTCGACGCCAATGGCACCGTCTACGTCACCAACTGGGGCGCAGGCGTCGGTGAAACGCCGGAGATCTTCGAATATCCGGCCGGCGCGACGTCGCCGGCGACAGCCGTTACGTCGCCGCTGTTGGGTAGCCTCGGCGGGATGTCCCTCGACCGGAACGGCAACGTGTACGTCCTCAACGAGGACCCGGACTCGCTCGGCGCCGACGTCTTCAAACTCAAGCCCGGCTCGAAGAAGCCGATCCCGCTCGGACTACGCGGACTGCTCGGGATCATTCGCAACAGCGTCGCGATCGACGCGGAAGGCGACCTCTACGTCAGCAGCGCCGTTACGTCGGACTACGTGCTCGAATACCAGGCCGGAAAGACCGAGCCGTTTCGCGTGATCGACCGAGCGTCGTGGTTCCAAAGCGGCCCGTTGAAGCTTGCCGTTGGCCCCGACGACAACGTATACGTCCCGGTCGCGTGCACGGATTCGCAGTGCCCGGAAGTGTACGCCTACGGACCGCACGGGAACCAGCCGTTGGAACAAATCGGCAGCCAGGTCTTTAGCGCGGAGGGCACGATGAGCGTCGCCCTCGCCCCGAACATCGCGTTGCAGGGATCCGCACGAACTCGTCCGCTCTCGAGGAGGCCACAATGAACTCCCGTCATGCCGCCACGCGCGCGTTGCTGGCCTTCGCCGCGGCCGCCGCGCTGCAAAGTTGCACGTCCGGCGTGAGTACGTTAGCGCCGCAATCTGCATCGGCTCTCAATCCGCTAGCAAACCGCCCACCCGCAGTCTCGCTTCGAGCCAAACGCGCTCCCGAGGCGTGGTTGTCGCTGCAAGCGCTGGGACACAAACACGTCGTCTACGTCGCCGGTCAGGGCGCCTACGACAACGGCTTCGTCGACATCTTCGCGCCCAAAGGTCAGTCACCGATTGGCGAGATTACGAGCGGCATTTCTACGCCCGAAGGGATCGCAACGGATGCCGCAGGGAACCTCTACGTCGCCAACAGCGGCAACAACACCGTCACGGTCTACGCGCCCGGGACGCTCGCGCCCAGCCTCACGTATTCCACCGGCGTCAACGTGCCGTACGGCGTCGGCGTCGGTACCGACGGTACCGTGTACATCGCGAACGTCACCGGCAGCGGGAGTGGCGCAGGGACGGTGACCGAATACCCATCGGGCAGCACCGTACCCAGCCAAACGCTGACGCTGCCCGGAATGGCCGCCATCAACGTCGCGCTCGACGCCTCCGGCAATCTGTACGTATCGTGGTACTCGTTGACGTCGGCATACATTCAAATCGAGAAATACGCGCCGCGATCGTCGACCGGCACGAATCTCGGGCTCGACCTACCCGCTGGTTCGTTCCCCGCATACGCGCTAGCATTCGATCGCGAGGGCAATCTCGCGCTGGCCTACGAGCCGCTCAACCATAACGAGCCGAAGTACCTCGGGATCTTTCCGCCGGGAGCCCCCGAACCGGTGCGCAAGATCGACGAGAGTTCGCTCCTCGACATCGTCGACGGCATCGCATTCCCGCGCGACGCCGATCGCTTCTACGTTTCGTCCACCAACTGCCAGCTGCTCATGCGGCTCGACTATCATCGGCTAATGGTTGGATCCGTCGCATCTGTCGGAGACGCGACCGGCCTCGCGCTATCTCCGGGGACGTAATGCGGCGTACTTAGGCCTGCGCTGGATGTGGTCGGGCGGCGCGGAGCGAGCGCCGGACTTTTAAGCTAACTATTACAGGGCTATTCTACATCCGGCCGCAACGACTGTAGTACTACCGATTGCGCATGGTCTGACAGCAGTCACCGGGGCGGGTTGGCTGGCGAAATTCATTCGTCGGCGGGCAAATGTTTAGGAGAAAGTTACATTTCCCTCGACGTTTTTTTCGAACAACGACAGTAAGGCCGCAGCGAGTTGACCCTCTTTCGCCAGTTCAACATTAACGATATAGTCGATGTTTTGAAACGCTAATCTCAAGGGATTCTTCATGCTAAGCCAACCAAGGCCGTCGGTGATCCACACGAAACCTACAGCCGCGGCAGCAAGATCTTCACTTCGATCGGTATACTCGCGTGCGATCGCGGGAGGTTTCGATCCGCTCGTTCCATAGTGATTGACCTCTGCGACAACGAGTTTCTTACCGTCTTCTTTCCAGAATGCTAGATCCCAGACGATGCCATCAAATCGGACAGGCAATCGGAATCCATTTCTCTCGAGTTCTGCGAATCCAGCTTCAGAGCGAATCACAAGGCCCGGAATCGTTTGGCGCAGCGATTCGACTACCGGTGCGATAGCTTGTATCCCGCAGTTGCCCCCACGGTTCTTTCGGCCGTTGCTGTCTAGGCCTACTTCTACGCCGATCGCAAAATCCGCGGCATTTTGGATCATTGCAAAAACGTCTATTAGTCCCGAATGAACCAGGAACTCCGCGTAATGTTCGGCTTCGATCCTTTTCTCGTCATCGGTGGCGCCATTAGGTGCAAAGCTATACGTCATCATCGCTGAAACGTTTAAAGGATCTGAGATTGAAAGCCCTCGCCGACATGCGATAAGAATTGGCAGAGCTTCGATTGTCTCAGGGTGCGCGAAAAATAGTTCAGCAGCCTTGACCTTTACATCGCCCCTCCCACAAAGTTCACTGAGCAGCTGGAATGACTTTTCGTGCCGTTTTGCGTTGGAAAGAACCTTAGACCAATCTACGTAGTACTTGGCGTCGAAATAATTGGCTAAAGTTTCGACGAACTTGTCAAAAGCAGCGCCAACGGAAGTGATCCCGAAGTGTTTTCTATAGAAATCGATGTTCGCCAATCATTTTCTTTCAAAAGGCAAAATGAATGGCTCTGAGGTTCCGGTGGCATTCTCGAGCTCCTTCCGAACAATTGACGAAAATCAAAGTCTCCACCGCGGGTTAGCCTATATCCGGTCAGCCTACGCATCGATCAAACTTATAGGCTAGCCGCAGCCATAGAATTTCAGCCCCGACGTCCGCCTGACCTATCATCGGCAGTCCGCCTCGCGTTGGTTATAGGAACAGCGTTAGTCGGCGAGTTTTACCTTCCTGTCACCAATCTCGAACGCTGCGTCTTTTCGTAGGTCCCTCATACACGTTGTACGCGGAGTCTTGCGCTGTTCCGTCGCGGCGGTGAGGTCTGGGTGCTGTTTGGTCAGACCATCCCAAAGCTCGTCGGTTGTCACGGTCTTGCCTTTTGCGTTGTGTTGCAGCCAATCGTGAGCTGCCGTAGCGAACTTGGACCGTCGAGCCATAAAATGCCCTCCTTGTAAGATACTGCGTCTTTCGGAACCTTTCGGGAAAGATCGCCCTCCTGTCGCAGAACCCCTTGCCAATTTTTGTGTTATGTATGAGTAGGTTATGCTGATGATTTGTAGGAGCCTTCGGCGTGCGCTCTAAACCCGCGAAGGACGACGTGTCGCCATCGTGGCGGTCTCGCGACGGCAGCGCCACGCTTTTCCGCGGCGAGTCCTTGAAGCTTCTTTCTGCCTTGCCCGATGACTCGGTCGACTGCGTTTGGACGGATCCTCCGTACCTACTCTCCAACGGCGGTGTCACATGCGTTGCTGGCAAGATGGTCAAGGTTGATAAGGGCAGTTGGGATCGCAGTAAAGGTCTTGTCGCGGACCACGATTTTAACAGAACTTGGATCGCGGAATGCCACAGAGTTTTGAAGCCGACCGGCACCATGTGGGTATCCGGCACCCTACACGTGTACCTTAGCGTGGGCATGGCGCTTCTGGAAACGGGGTTCCGCATTCTCAACGACATCGTTTGGGAAAAACCGGCGCCTCCTCCAAATCTTGGTTGCAGATGCTTCACGCATTCGACCGAGATAATTCTATGGGCCAGCAAAGCTAAGAAAGGGAGCGCCGACCGTTACACTTTCAACTACGACGAGATGAAGACGCTGAACGGAGGGCGACAGATGAAAAATGTCTGGCGTCTACCGGTACCGACCGCAGCCGAAAAATATTTCGGAAAACATCCCACGCAGAAGCCGGTCGGGTTGGTGGAGCGCTGCCTTCTTGCTTCCACTAATGAAGGGGACGTGGTCTTCGACCCCTTTAGCGGATCAGGAACAACTGGCGTCGCCGCAGTCCGCAACAAACGCAAATTTATCGGGTTCGAGCAGGACAAGCAGTTCATCAAACTTGCAATTAGACGACTAGATGACGAGACTGCTCAACAAAACCAGCCGCGGTTGATCAGCTGAGCGGTATTCGCGTCCGCCAAGCTAGATTACGGGAACTCAAAATGCTGAGACACAAGCGTTGCGACATATAGCAGTGCGTGAGGCAGCCTAGTTCTACGATGCGCCGCAATTCTAGTAAGATGATTAGACTGCCGCTTGAAGGTGTTGCCGTCGGCGACTTGGGACCGCCACTGAAATGGGCCGGCGGAAAGCGCTGGCTCGTTCCTCGGCTTAGGGAACTCCTATCGGCCGTCGACTTCGAGCGACTCGTTGAACCATTCGTCGGCGGGTTGGCCGTTGCGTTAGGCTTGCGACCACATAAGGCACTTCTCCGCGACGCGAATCCACACCTAATCAACTTCTACAAGTGGCTGAAGCGTGGCTTAGATTTGACGGGACTAGGTATCCAGCTTACGAACGATACGTCAATATTTTACCAGAATCGCGAACGTTTTAATGCGCTCGCGCGCTCAGGCAAAATAGAATGCGCGGAGGCAGCCGCGCTCTTCTACTATCTCAATCGAACCGCTTTCAACGGCCTTTGTAGGTTTAACCGCCGCGGCGAATTCAATGTGCCATTCGGCCGTTACTCAACCATAGCATATCGCACTGACTTTCGAGAATATAAGAACGCTTTCTCGAATTTTACGTTCGAAACCGGAGACTTTCAAGATATGGCGCCATCTGGAGGGGACCTAGTTTACGCGGATCCGCCGTACGATGTACAGTTCACCTCCTACTCGGCCAACGGCTTCTCATGGGAAGACCAGGTAAGGCTCGCCAAGTGGCTGTCTGGGTTATCCGTGCCCGTGCTAGCATCAAATCAGGCAACCGATCGCGTCCTTGACTTATATCAACGCCTTGGTTTCTCAATCGAAACGCTCAATGCGCCGCGGCGAATTAGTTGCACTGGCGATCGGTCCGAGGCGCTCGAAATACTTGCTCATATCAGACTTCGTTGACCAAGACGTCAGCTAAGTAACGCGGCCTCGGGTGCGAATACGTCGTCAGGTCGATCGACCTCAGATCAAGATCTGGGGCAAAAGCCAGAGTCGATATCCGATTGCCTAGAGTACGGAGCTCCAAAGGAACGTCATTCAGATCACGGTGCATGGGGCGGGAAAACATACGCAATTTGTGCGTAACGTCGACGGTAGGGTCGGAAAGCGATCGAAAGGACTCAATCTCCGCGAGATTCTCGAGGACCTCGCGTCTATCACGCCGCTTCGCAGCTCGTTGAAGAAGGTCGCCGGAATGGAATGCTGACGTGGTGTGTATTTAGTTTGTCGAAATATTACAAATTGTTAGCAGCGAGCTCAAGGAGATTGCGAGCATCCATCTCTCGACGCGAGACGGCCCCAAGCCAATCGGCGGTCCCTCCATTGTGTGTTTGAAGGGAAGCCCAGTCAATTCGTGCGAGCTTCCCTTACAATTGCTACATCGGCGACGGCGTCATCATTTTTGCGCCCATCGCCGTGGCTTGCGACTTGCACATCATCTTGACGTTGTTCTTCTTCATCGCGGCTTCTTTTTGCGCCGTGGTCATGCCGGACATCTTCGCTTTCATCTCCGACTGGGTCATGTACATCTTCGTCGTCATATTAACGCCGACGACCGAGTCACCCGATGCGCACTTGGGCATCGACGACATCATCGAACCCGATGAAGACATGCTGCTCTGCGCGTAACCGGGTTGCATGGTTACGAAAAACATGCTCGTCGCCATGAGCAGGCCTGCTGTAATAGTTTTCAATTTGTTTCTCCCTAGGAACGTTTGCAATTGCGCGGAGCAATCGATTGCTCCGCATAATTGTAACGCTCGCAGGTGAAGCTTGGATGACTCGAGCTCAGCAACCGCCTTTCATGCCAAACGTCAACGCGCCTTCGTCGAAGGCTTCGCCCCCGTAAACATCGTCGAATACGCCAGGACCAATGCTACCGCGATTGGCGGAACCGATGAATACCAATCCGACGTTCTGGCCGTAACCCTGTGCCTGGATGGTCGCCACCAGCGTGCCGTTTATCGCCTGGTATGTGCCGTACGTGTATTTCTGGCTGCCAAAAACCAGCGTCGCCGCGCCTTTATCGGTGCCATTTCCTACCAGCGTCAGGCAACCCGTGCCATTACTGTGCTGCGAACCGGTTATGGTTACAGGCCAACTGCCGCCGTAGCTACGCATGTGCGCCGCGGCGGGCCCGATCGAGCCGGCAACTGCCAGAATAAAAACCGCGGCTGCGATGGTGGCTATGTGTGGAAAGCGCATGCCGCGAGCCTAGACGACGCTCATGAAGGAACCCTGAAACACACTACGCTTATGATCTTAGCTCTGCCATGAGAGCGCCGCTTCACCAACGACGCGGTCGCCATCCATGAGCGCGAGCTTATCCATGCGGTGGCTCTTGGGAAGATAGAGCATCGAGACGTTGCCTTTGGGAACGGCGGATCCCAGCATCGTTTGCTTACCGTCGTGCATCCACGCAACCGAAAGCGGCTTCGAAGCTCCACGTACGACAACCACGTACCACGAGCCGTCGGGCGCGTACATCACATCCGCGGGAGCGCTCGAGCCCGTCGGCTTGAAGTGCGCCGTGAGATGCGGCATGGCAGCAATACGGCCCATCGCGTCGCTTTGCGCGACCATCGTGCCATCCATCGAGCGGTTCGCCGACCAAAGATACGTTGAGGGCAACAGCCCCAACACCAGCGCTGCGGCAACCGCCGCGAGATACGGCCAGGACGGGCGGTAAGAACGGCTACGCGCCGATTCGATCGGCCGCGCTTCCAACAGGCGACCGATGCGGGCGTCGAGGGCCGCCGGCGCTTCATCTTGCGGCTCGGACGCAACCATCAGCGCGACGTCGTTCTCGGCCTCACCGACTGCCTGCGCGCAAACGGAACACTCGCGAACGTGCGCGTCTACTGCAGCCCGCTCGTCGTCCGAGAGTGCTCCGAGCGCATACAGCGCCGCGCGATC
Organism: Candidatus Tumulicola sp.; assembly: GCA_036490475.1. Taxonomy (NCBI): domain Bacteria; kingdom Bacillati; phylum Vulcanimicrobiota; class Vulcanimicrobiia; order Vulcanimicrobiales; family Vulcanimicrobiaceae; genus Candidatus Tumulicola; species Candidatus Tumulicola sp. The sequence goes on along the minus strand of DASXDT010000006.1, from coordinate 1,423,025 downwards.
CTCGATGTGATCGTACTTCACGAGCGATCGTTTCCTAACGGCGCGTTCGATGCCAATGCGGAGCCGACTTTTCGTAGGCCGAGCTTGATGCGGCTCTTGATCGTCCCGAGCGGTTCGTGCAGTTCTGCTGCGATCTCGGTATGCGTCTTTTCTTCGTAGTACGCAAGTTCGAGCGGGATGCGCTGCGCTTCCGGAAGCGCGAGCAGTGCGCTGCGGACCCGGTCGCGTTCGATCGTATCGGCGATTTGCAACTCATCGTGCTCGACGGGCAAGGAGCCAAGACGCTCCACCAAGCGAACCGCGCGAGTCTCGCGACGGCGGCACGAGAGCGCTTCATTGCGAACGCAGACGACCAGAAAACTTCGCAGATTGCCGCGCGTCGTCGAGTAGGCGCCTCGCGATCGCCACAATCTGGTGACGGTATCGGCTATGCAGTCTTGCGCGTCCTCGGCGTCGCCTAAAACGCGGAAGGCAGTCGAGTAGAGCAGCGCCGCGTAACGCCGATAGGCCTCGCTAAACGCCCAGCCCTCGTGCGCCGCAAACGCCGCCGCCAAAGCTTCATCTCCCTCCAGCGCAGGCATCGTGAGCACGGATTTCGTCGCCGTCGATTTTATCCATCCGTTATAGAACGCCGGCGCCACCCGGCCGGATGATTACCTCACTTCTCGTACAGCGCGATTGTCCCGCGTCCACCCGGCTGAACGTCGCCGAACGTGCGCTCTTGCTGGCCGATCGTCCCGCTCTTCGAATCAAATGCAAAAAAGAGTATCTTTGATGTGGAACCATATTGGGCGGCGATCAATTCCGTCTGCTTCTTGTTGAGCGCCAGCCCGCCCCAGCGGTAGTAGGCGGTCGGATCGTACAACTGCGGCTTCTTTGATTCGTGCGGAAATACGGCTAAGTTGTCGTCGACCGCCGAATCCGATGTGACGTTGCTCACTATGTCGTCATTTCGATCGGCGGCCAGATAGTTTTGTGTCATGGGTACTTTGAGAGTATCGAAATGCCGTGCCGTGTTAGAGCCGGCTTTGAACTCGTCGATATGCACCGGCGGATAGAAGCTGAACGTAGAATACAGGTCGAACACGTCGCCTTCGGAGTCCACGACGATACCGCCGATTTTACTAGCCTTCTTCTCCACGGCGATCGTATCGGTTAGTGTTTTCAAAGGGGAGCCGCAATCGTTGCCGGCCGGTAGCGGCTCCCGATATTCCACAATCGAATCGGAACCGTCAGGAGGAACGACGTAGAGCGTGTTGTTAGCGCTATACAGGGTTCCAGCGTTCAGCGCGCAGGTCGTAACCGGCTTTTTCGCGCCTGCTGGAAAGACGTACAACGAGCTTCCATATTCGTACCCGCCTCCGACGTAGAGGTCGCCGCGCGCGTCGGTTACGAGGGAACTGTAGTCGTTCGCGTAGCCAGGCGCAATAGTATAGATGGGCTTCGGCCTACGGGATGGATCGTTCGCGTCGTACGCTACGATCAAGATGCCTTTGTACATGATGTCCTTCAACACATACAGCACCGCAGACGCACCGGCAGTTGGACTGGGCTTTCGCATGCCGTGCATTTCCCCGGAAGAGCCCAACACCGGTGGAACTTCTCGCGAACCGCCGCAGGCCGCCATTGCTAGCACGGCAATGGAAATCAACGCGCTGGGAATATAATTTCGGCCAGCCATAGTAGCCGGCCCATTCTCGCGACCGCCCGATAATTACTTCGCGAACCACCGCTGAATCAAATCACCGCGACCACCCAAAACCGGAACGTCGGCAATCGCCACACCGTCGCGCCCATGAGTCAATGAAAAACGAAGCAGCTCGGCGGCACCTTCATATTTCACATCCCAGGTGCACACGAACTCGTAGAGCTCGTCTGGATCTGCTTGTTCGATAATCACGGCGCCATGGGCGTTGAGGCGAGCGAATCGCTTTACCGTTCCCGTCGCCTCAACTACGCCCATATCCGGATCAGAAAAATGGCCCCCAGTCTCAACCTCGATGTTCTCAATGTCGAGTTCGGTGGGGTTAACGAGAAACACCGTAGTTATAAGCGCCTTAGGGCACTTCGGGCTGATGGGGGCGCATGCAAGGACGAGGAATGGCTGCGTGACATCCGTCCAGTTGTGGTCGTTCTGATCGTTATCCATGCATCTATTATCCAATAGGCGGATGTCGAACGGGTGGCAACCGGCGTGATTAAATGCCGAGCCAGCGAAACGATCGCTCGACGAATGTTTTGGCGTCGCGATCGACGCAGTCACCGTGCGCGACGACGACCTTGTCGAAGTCCCACGAAAGTAGGGTTCGAACCGACTCGCGCCCCGCGCGGCGACCCGCTCCGAAAAACGAAAGGCGCAGGTCGCGCGGCGCGCCTCCGTCTACGACGCCACCCAAACGCAAGAGCGCGTTCCGAATCGGATGCTTAGGCTCAAGCCGAAAGTTCTGCGCGAAATCTGCCACGACGAGCGTACGCGACCGGCGATGGAAAAATTCGACTTCGGATAAGACGGCGCTGCCGCGAAAACGCGTTTGGTCGATCTGCCCTTTCCAAGCCGGCGGCGGTTCGTCATCGAGCATCGCGGCTTTCCACACCTGGGCATGCGGAAAGAACTCGGCCCACGCGTCCAAACGCCAGTCGTGCAGCCGCGTCGGCGAGGCGAGATGCGCGACCGGACCTATTTGCGCGAGCTTGCCAACCTGCTCCGCCGTAGCTACGACGGGCGAATCGACCCAGAGCGACCCGTCTCCGAGCTTCACAACCACCATTCTGGTTGGAAGCGGTGCGCCGAAAAAGTGCACCGTTGGCCCGTCGGCGATCCAGATATCGTCGCCAAATCGCTGCAATGCATCCACTCGGAACACGTTCGCGAATCGATAGCCTAAAGCGTGCATGCGAGTGCAAGGTCCGCGCGGTGCGCTACTCAAAGACGCCCGCATGTCGCAGAGACACGTCATCGACATGCAAGACCGAGCGCCCCGCTCGGCCGCGCTCGAACGCTTGCAAAAGACGCCGCGCATTTGGGAGTTTTTCTCCCAGATCGTTCGCGCCGCCACGGCCGCACCGCAACCGGATTTGGTTAGCCCGATTCCGTGCCGTCGCAGGCCCTCGCGTCGGCCGTGCCCCGGCACTATTGCCGTACATCGCGACCAGGATCGCGAGCCGATGATCCTTTGGACGTGCACTGCGTGCGGCGACGGTGGAAGCATCGTAGGCTTCGAGGGGATGGCGAACGACCTCGGCGCCCAAAGCACAGCCACCGACACGGCACGCAAGCGCCGAAAGCTTCGAGTCGACCCGCAGGAATACGGGTCTTGGATTTCTGGCGACCTCCTTTCGTACGGGCCGGGCGAACTGCGCGCGATGTATTCGGCCGCGTACAAAAGCGGGAGTATCACCATCTCGGCTTCCGAAGACGAACTAACCATGCTTCTCGAAGCGTTGGCGGCCGACATCAACCGTGAAAGCCGTCCGAGCCGGCGGCGTAATCTCGAATGGATCTACGACGAGCTCGAACGTCACGAGGCCGGCAGCAGGCGCCCGCAACGAACTGCGGCGACGTCGCGCTCCGCGTCGCCCGTCGAACCCGATTCGGCCTACGCCCACGGTTTTTTTTCAGCGGTCGTGTCTGGTCCGATGACGATGCCGTCGGCATGGTTGCCGCGTTTTCTTTCCGTAAAAAGCCAATCGCTCGAAGCGTTGAACGCCGCCGCGCAAATCGTGATGAGCGCCCACAACGAGGTCGCACAGCAACTGCTGGAGCAACGCGATTCCTTCGACGAAGTAACGCTTCGACTCGCCACCAGCGATGAGACGGACGATGAGCTGATCAACTGGCAGCAAGGCTTTTGCCAAGCGATGGACCTCAACCCGGACGGCTGGAACGAGTTTCTGAACGACCCATCGCGCAAAGAACTGCTGGCACCACTCGGGATCATCGCGCAGCTTTCGAGCGACCCCAAACGGCGCGAATGGCTTGCCGATAAAGCGTTGCGCGAGAGCATCGGACGCTCCGTCGGCATCATGACCGTCCGCATCTGGGAATCCTACCGCAACGTTCCGCCAGTCTGAAGCTCTTTCAATGAGGCCATCCGCTCCGAACTCTGCAGATCGGCCAAAGAATCGGCCAACTCGGGCGGAAAAACAGAGTATTTCGCCGTAAAATCAGAGTGAAATGGACTGTGACGGATCGGCCAAAGTGAGCCTCGAAAGCCCGCAACGCATCGAGCCGGCCTCTCTCGAATCGATCCCACCGCAGGTCGCCGACTTGGTTGCGGCGATCTCGGCACGTTCGTCGCATCTGGCTGGATCGCTCCACCCTAGAACGGCCGCAAGTCTAGCGCAACTCGTCCGAATTATGAACGCGTATTACAGCAACCTTATCGAGGGACATAATACCAAACCAGCCGAGATCGTGAAGGCCTTGGCCGGAGACCTGGATGCCGATGAAGCGCGTCGGAAGCTTCAGCTCGAAGCCGCGGCCCACGTTCGAGTGCAGGCTCGCATTGACCAACTCGCCTCTGACGGATCGTTACCGAATCCCACCTCGCTGGATTTTATCCGTTGGCTTCACGCCGAGTTCTATCGTGAACAGCCGATCGAAATGCTGGACGTTCGTGGGCGTGACGGTCGATATGTAATGAAACCGGGCAAGTTTCGAAGCGAATCGGCCCAAGACGTTGCGGTCGGGCGTCATCAGCCACCGTCGGGTCCGTACGTCGAGAATTTCATGCGCTATTTTACTGAGAGGTATCGCCTAGACGGCGCCGGTATGGCGACGTTCATTTTAGCAATTCCCGCCGCGCATCATCGATTTAATTACATTCACCCGTTCCCGGACGGTAACGGGCGTGTGAGCCGTCTCATGAGTCACGCAATGGCGTACCCCGCGAACATAGCGGCGCACGGGCTATGGTCCATTTCAAGGGGATTAGCACGGGGGCTTGGGGATCGGTCACAATACAACCGCATGATGGATTTTGCCGACTCCCCACGAGAAAACGATCTGGATGGCAGAGGCAATCTCTCGCTTCGCGCTTTGACGGAATTTACGATTTGGTTTTTGGAAGTGAGCCTCGATCAACTGACGTTCATGACCGGACTGTTCGAACTCGACAGCTTAGCGAATCGCCTTCGCTTGTGGGCAGAGCGAGATGCGCGCTTCAAACCTGAAACGGGTCGATTGCTCGAGGAAGCCGCGATACGCGGCGAATTCGAGCGTGGCGACACGCCGCGAATCACGGGGCTCCCCGAAAGAACGGCTCGACGCGTCCTTAACGAGGCTATCGCCGCCGGCCTACTCGGCTCGGACACTCCGAAAGGCCCCGTATCGCTACGATTCCCGGCGCACGATGCCGAGATGATGTTTCCTCGACTATTTTTGCATCCAGATTAGAAGTCACTTGAAGAAGACATGCTGCTCCGCGCGTAACCCGGTTGCACGGTTACGAAAAACATGCTCGTCGGCATGAGCAGCTCCAGTGAAGCGTAGATGATTCAGCTCCGCCATGAGAGCGTCGCCTCGCCAGCGCCGCGGTCGCGAGCATCACGACGTTGCCTTTGGGAACGAACGGATGATCCCACTCATCCGAACGCGCAGCGACATCGTACTACTGATATGAACCTTTTGCTTTCCGTCGTTCTGCTGGCGCAAAGCGCCTTCGCTCCGCTGGTCGGCGCCTCGCAGTGGATCGGTCCGCGGCCGCCCGCCGCCTCGTACGCCGGGAAAGTCGTCGTTGTCGACGTCTTCACGTTCGATTGTATTAACTGCAAGCACGTCGTTCCGGCACTGCGTTCGCTGCGCGCGCGCTACTCCGCGAACGATCTGCTCCTTGTGGGTATTCATACTCCGGAGATGCCGTCCGAACACGTACGGGCGAATGTTGTTCAGGCACTCGGGGCGCAACAGATCTCGTGGCCGGTTGCGATCGACAACGACCAGAAGCTGTGGAATGCGTACGGCGTTCAGTATTGACCGACGCAGCTGATCTTCGATCGTCATGGGAAGCTTCGAAAGACGGTGATCGGCGAGGGCCAGGATGCCGATGTCGCCGCGACGGTTGACGCGCTCGTGGCGGAGCGATGATCGCGCTCGTTCTCGCGGCTACGCTGGCGCCGGTGGGTGGAATGCACGCCTATCGGGTGGCGGTGTCCGGGCCCGCCGGATCGTCCGTTACCGTTGCGGCGCAGCCTCCGCCCGGTTGGACGGCGACGTTCTGCAGCGCCCGCCTTTGTGCGGTTGGCCATGTACCGGTGACGATCGCAGCAAGTGGAACCTCATACGTCGACTTGCATCTGTACGTCGCGGCCCATCCTACGCACGGAGTAGTGTTGATTACCGCGCCGGGTGAGACGTTGCGCCTCCGGGTCTGAGGCGGTCAGGCAGCCCTTCGCGACAGGTGGCTGCAGACCGGCATGGTAGCATATCGCACTTCATGCGCAAAAATTCGAGCGTGCTTCGCTTCGTGCCGTTTGCGCTCGCGTTAGCCGTATTTTTCCTGGCAATTTGGATCGCGATTCCAGGCCCGATCCTCCCGTTATTCATTCTGACGGTCGCGGGCACCGAGTTGTGGCCGGTCTTGACCGTCTTCAGCGCGATCGTCCTGTTCTTGGCGCTACGATCACGTGACGCGACGCGACCGGCAGCGGTCATCATATCGCTTGCGGCAATGTTGTGTAGCCTCGACCCTCCGATCGCGTATCTGCTCAGGGGACCGCACGTTCCGTTGGCAGCGTTTCTCTCGCCATCCGGTAGCGCGAGTGAATCCACCGCTAAGCCGGGAGCACCGACCGTGCTCGACATCTACGGAGGCGCGTGGGAACATGGTTCGCCGCGGCACGACGCACAGTTCGACGCGATTATCGAATCCTGGGGCTATCGGGTCATTGCGCTCGATTATCCGCACGCGCCTGGCGCGCGATGGCCGGCGCAACGCGAAGCGATTCTTCACGAGATCGATACACTGCCGGCGGGACGCATCGCGGTGCTCGGACATTCGTCCGGCGCGCAGTTAGCGATCATAGCGGCGGCTCTGCGCCCGCATCGCATCAGCGCCGCAATCACGTATGAAAGCCCGGTGGATCTTCGGATCGCGTACGAGCAACCGTCCCAGCCGGATGTGATCGACATCCGCCACGTTCTACTCGATCTGTGCGGAGGAACTCCGGAGCAACAGCCCGCGTGTTATCGCAGTGCGTCGCCGCGATATATCGTGCATTCGGGTATGCCGCCAATCCTCATGATCGCGGGTGCGCGAGATCACATCGCCTCCGTTCGCGGCGAGCGCTACTTGCGCGACACATTGCGGAGCGATGGCGTCAGCGTCACCTATATCGAGCTGCCGTGGGCCGATCACGCCTTCGAAGAAGTTCCCACCGGCTTTCACGACCGCATCGCGCTGTGGTACGTTCGAACGTTCCTCAATCGCACGTTAGGACACCCCTAAGCGCGCAATTTGCTATTTTTGGATTTCGGCGATTCACGAATGCCCATCGGCCGACATCCGTTGCGCATCTTTCGTAAGGACGCCGACCTTTAGGTGGGCCGGCGCGGCACCCCCGAGGGGAGCGTCGGAAACGGACGCCACACGGCAGCTTTGCGCGCCGCGGCATCGAGGGCCGGATCCCACTTGTACATCGCATACTCGTTGTCGGAGTCGCGACTGAGCGTCACGCGCACATAGGTAAACTGATTCGCCTGGATGAGGCGGTTGATGTCGACCGACGGCCGATAGATGGTCGCCTTGTAATCGATATACTGGCTCTCGCTGACCGCCTCGATGTAGACCGCGTGATGGCGTTGACCATCGGGGCCACACCACTTCGGATAGTTGAGGTAAAACGAATACGATCCGACGGCGACGTCGTTGTGAATCGGCGAGTGATCGAGAATTGCGTCCGACGAACTGAGCGACGCATCGATCACTTGCTGACGCGTCGCCGCCTCGGCCGCGGTTTCCGCTGCCGGTGCCACGAACTCGGCGCCCGCCGGCTGTGACGGCGCCAACGTTACGTTGCGCGGATCGCCTTGAATGTCTTGCTCGTCCCAAAAGGCGATCATGCAGTCGGCGATCGGGCGGCCGACCTGATCCTTCAATCCAAAAACCACGGTCGAATTCGCATCGTTTGGATTGCCGTTCGTCCACGCCAGGTTACGTGCCGCCCATCGCTGCGCCAGGTCATCGTAATCGGCTGCGACCGTTTGCAGTGCGGTCAACAGCGCCGTAAACGCTACGTCGCCCGCGGCGGTCGCGTGAAGAACCCCGGTGTCGCTATCGAAGTGCGAATAACGATGCAGAATCAGATGCGGAACGAGTCGATTAAGAAAGCGCGGCTGGATCTTCGGCGGATTCACACTGGGGTCCGCATCCAAGAACGTGTAGTTTAAATTCGCTCCGCTGATACGCACCGTGTTATCGCTTCCGCTCTCGCACGTTGCCCAAAAGAGTTTCATCGCTTTATCGTTGCCGATGCAGTCGCCGCCCAGACTGAAGGCCAGCATCTGCGCATGCAGCGGATGCTGCGCGTCGTTCCAGGCGGTCAGCCACTCATCGTTGAGGCGCCAGAGAAAGTCACTGCCGTATTCCAGATCGGTGAGCACGCCTTTGCCGACCGAAAGCACGTGACTGAAGAGCAGCTTCTGCAGATAGCCGATCGGCGTTTTACCGATCTCCGCAAGGCTCGATCCGTGGTTCGCTCCGGCCATGGTGACGATTCGTTGCGGCAGCACCGCCACGTCCGGCGTTGCGGCGGCGGCGCGGCGATTCAAGATCCAGCGCCGCACGACGAGCGCCCCGGTGGAATGGCAGACGAACGCCGCGCTCCGAACGTCGAACCCTGTTGCTTCGAGGTCGGCGACGCGCATCTCGAGCGCTCCCGCGAGGTCGTCGATCGTTACGAAATCGTCGAGCGAATCGAATGCCGACAACACGATGGTATCGAATCCGGCGGCGCTCAGAAGCTCGGGAATATGCTGGTACGCACCAAGCGATGTTTCGCTGTATCCATGAACTAGAACGACGGACGGCATTCGTCAAGGATCCTTTCTTATAATGCGGGCTAGTCGAACCTCATGCGGATTGGCTAATGTAGCGCAGCGCGCTCAGGCCTGGCAGAAAGAAATACGCGCCCCCCGTGACGGTGACGAACTGCGGTACGCCGGTTAGCCGCGCCGGCGCCGCATCCGCGCGGTTCATCACGAACGCATCGGTCGATTCCCCATTCGGGCCTGGTTCGCGATTACCCAATAGCGGATCGGACTCGCCGGCCAGCCCGTTGAACTTCGAGCTTGCGAACCACGCGCTCTGTAGGAATTCGAATTGACGGCCGATGTTCGCGTTGAGACAGACGAAACGCAAACCGCGCGCCGGATCGTCCGGCGGCGCCGGCAACGTTGCGTCCGCGGACGCGAGCGGCGGGCCGTACTCGCGACCGCGGCGCACGATCCGATGAAAGCGCACCGACGACGTGATATCGTCGTGAAAGCGTTGCTTTCCAAATCCAAGCATCGCGAGCAACGTCGCGATTGGGCCGGTCGGAACGGAGGGAAAGTCTCCGTTGCGCGGATTGGCGCGGCGAATGTGCGCGCCGAACGGACAGCGCGTTCCGTCGGGATCCTGTGCGAACGTGAAATCGTTTTGATCGGTGCCTGCCTGCACCAACGGGTCGCCTTTTGGCGTGCGCCCGACAAACGCACTAGCGATGGTTTCGGTCTTGGCAAACGACCAAAACGCGCGTACGTCTTGAAGGAGATCGCGTAGGACCAGATAGGTTCCGTTGCGGCCGAGATCGCGCTTCGACGCATCGTCTTCGGCCGGCGGCAGCAGATCGTTGACGCCACCGCTGCTCAAGAGCGGGCGATCGGTGTAACGATCGTACTCGTTGCGATACCCGAGCAACACTTCCCCGAGCGCAATGAGGTTGCCGTAAGCCGGTTTATCGCCGCGCAACTCGCGCTGCTGTTGCCAGTCGATTTGCGGCTGGCTGATTCCGTCGGTAAAACCAAACTGCTCGAAGCCGTGGAGATCCGATGTGCTCAGCTCGGCGATCGACTCGAACGCTCGATCCCACAGCGGCGTCCCACTTTTTCCAAAAACGCATCGAGCGCTTCCGGCGCAGCAAACAACGCTACGAGGACGTGCGGCTCGCGATCGAAGGTTCCCCAGGTCCAATAGTGCGGCGCATTGGCAGCGACGTCGCCGAGGCGGCGCGACCGGTTATCCTCGCCGGCGACACCGGAGAGAAATTCCGGCGAAAATTGTGCGACCGCGGCCTCCGGCACGCCGATCGCGCGAAGTCCGGACGCGGTGAAGGCTACGTGCATTGCGCTCGATGCAAGCGGCGACGTCTCGACGGCGTCGGTGATCGGAGCGTCGCGCAGCCACGCGCGCGCCGACTGTGCGTCCTTCACTGTTAACAAGAGGTACGACGCGCCTTTTAAGTGCCCGTGAGCGAACCGCACGATGCCTTGAATGTCGGCGAAGTCGACGCCTTCGACGTGCGAATTCATAGCAACGCGACCCATTGTCGAGCTTGCGCGGCGGTAAGGGCAGGCGCTTCTAGACCCGCGCGAATTTCGGCGTTGCGCTGTAAGTCTACGGTCGTTAATCCGGAATGACCGTTGTACCAAACCTGCGTGTAGCACTGATGCCTGTAGAGGAGATTCTTGAACTTCTGCTCGTCCTTACATCCGTCAGCAACGAGCCAGCGCGTCTTGGGATAGCCGATTCCGTTGCTGAAGACGAAGTTGAGACCGAATCCCGCTTTGTTGATAAAATCGTCCATGTAGCTTTCGAGACTTCCATCGTAGTTACTCATAAAGGCTTGCCGGCGCTTATTATCGAGCCACACCCAGCGCGCGAAGTGAATCGTTCGAACGCGCCCGAGGCGGCCTCGCGTGAAGACGTGCCGCGAAGCGTAGTTTAACATGAAAAAACCGGCAACGCTCGCGATGCGGCGAACCATTCCGGGCTTGACCGGCCCGACGGCACAAAATGCGTTGGTGACGTCGCGATCTTCCGTTACGGCGATGGTCGCGCGGTGCGCCGGATCTACTTGCGGGCAGATCACCGGATCGGTCGTTTCGCGGATTCGCACGAGCACCAGCAGCACGACCGCCAGCACCGCAAGAACCGGCGAAAGCACGATGGCGATGAGGATCGGTAACACGGCGGCGACGGCATTCGAAAGCCACCAGCCAAAATGCGTTGGCGGTTCCGGCGTCATCGTTAAGCGGGCGGCAGCAATTTCGTCGCTGACATACCGCCGCAACATCGCGTGCAGCTCGAGCGGTGTGGCGGGCGCGACGGAGTCCGCATTTTCATCGAGATATCGCTCCATCGCCATGCGTAATGCCGCTTCTTCTCGAATCTGCAGCATCGTACGCCCCTTCCAGTTGGCATACCACGCCGACGAAGGAGCCGCATGGGACTTCATCCATTCGAAGAGGCTGGTTGTGCCGTCGAAGTTCTCGCAGTGCGAAAAGATTTTCACTAGGCCTGGTGTCGCGCGCTCCACCAATTCGCGAAGAAACGCTTCTTCGCCGCCGTCGACGTCGCCAACGAATGCCAGGTACGGCGGATAGACCTCGGGCGTCATACCGTAAACGGCGACGTCGCCGACGGTGTCGTCGCGAACAATGCAAAAGCGTGCAAAGTGCAGCCGCTCGAAGTCGGCAAACGGAACGAGCGGGTCGTGTGGATTCGCACGGCCAGGTTCGAGGTTCATCGTTTCCAGCAGGGCGAGCAGATCGTCGACGGCATCGGGACGGACCGGCGCCAACACGAAAAATGGCGCTTGCGGCGTCATGTGATGCTAATCAGTTCAGTGTTGTACGCCACTGGGTTCAAGTTTGTCGGGACTGATGTGGAGACTGATTTTCCCGGGAACGCTCACTTCTTGTTGAAATGCCGGGCTCTTGTTGCCGTTTACGTAGATCCGAAGTAGATATTTTCCACTTGCGAGGCCGAAGAACGAAAAACGTCCGTTTGAATCGCTGATGGACGGACCGAACCACTTGGATCCTGTTTCGCCATAGAGGTAGGCCTTGAGGCCGGTCACCGCGGAACCGCTGGTTGAAAATGCTTGCCCGAAAAATGACAACGTTTCAGCTTGAGCCAAGGCGCTCAGCGCGAGGAACATTGCGAAGGCAACTACCAACATATACGATGCTCGCATGCGCACGATGATTCGCCGTTTCAATGTGCGGCCGTTTCTAAGCCAGGCGGCGCTTGCACATTTGATAATGCCTGCGAGACGCCGCCGGTCTGCGGCTGATCGACGAGCTTGGCGACACTTTTCGAATCGATAAGAGCGATGGGGTTTTGGATATCGATCGAATTTCCGCTCGTATAGCCTCCGCTATAAATGGTCTCGCCGTTGGCACGCACGGTAAGCTGCGAATTTTGCGGAACCGTCGTAACATCGATATTTTCCGACAGAAAACTGTTATCCGAAGCTTGCACCAAAAAGTGCTGGTCTTGTAAGGCGAGATGGATCGGAATAAAGAAGCGTCTGTTGGCAACGACGATCTCTTCCGGGTGGACGCAGAGCGGATTTGCCTGCGCAAACGAGCCGGTTAGAATAACCTGCTGGTCTTTCAACGGTCCGTCCTGATACAGGATGTAGAGCGGAACGACCAAGATACATGCAGCGCAGAGCAGATACAGGCTGACAAGCGTTGTGCCTGCCGATATTTTAAGACCCGCAAACTCGAAGCTTAGGGCTTGCATGCCAGATTGGCCGGGCTGTGTGAGGGCCGAACCGAGTCTGCCGACCAAGATCGCCAAGACGATGCCGGTTACGGCGCAAATGACCATTACACCGATCAATACAGTCATGAAACCCCCAACTGAGGCTGACTCGCCCTACAGGGCTAGCTTATCATGCTCCGTTCAGTTTTGCCAACGCTGCGGTTGCGGCCGGCGACTTGGGGCTTTCCTGAAGCTCGACGTTGAGTGCGGCGCGGGCGACGTCGATGTTGTTCATTTTCATCGCGAGATCAGCGAGCGCCAAGTGCGGAGAATAGTAATACAGCGTTGGCATCTCGGTAACTCCCTGTAGGCGATCCGCGCGCGCCGCATCGGTCGAGGCGGCCTCGAGCAGTAATAGCGCCGCGGCATTCTTGTGCAAGTCGATTGCAATCTGAGCCTGAACTATCGAACGCATTGCCGTTGCGATCCCATATCGAGAAGGCTCCGACTTGGGTACCACCGGCATTTTACCGACTGCCGCTTGGGCTTCAGCCACCTTGCCGAGCTTCGCCAACGCAAGGGCTCGAGCAAACGTCATCACCCGCCCGTTGGCCTTCACATATGGAAGCGCGAGAATCGCGTTCCAATCGCCGGCCGCTATCAGTGCCGGTACCAGCAAATCCGGATCGTTCGCGCGCTGCGCGACGGCCACGGTATCTGCCGCGCGACCGTTTTGAATCAGCGCGTAGATCAAGAACTCGACGTTGTGCGAGTGATAGTAACGCGGACCGCTATAGTATCCCGGATGACAGCAATCGAAGTCGGCGTAATCCATCGCGACGGAACGTTGGCCGACGTCGAGGGCTTGCGTGTACATGCCGGTGTCGAAGAACGTGTGTCCCGGCATATGCGTCAAGTGCGAATCTTCCGACGGGAGGCCGAAGCTTGCGAGGGTTGTCGCGGCGCCGACGGCTGCCTTCGAATCGGCGGCAAACTGCGCCGTGTGAATGTAAAAGTGCAACAAGCCGGGGTTGTTCGGAAACTTCGCGAGATCTGCCTGAAACAGCGGCAGTAACGCGGCGAACTTTCCCTCGTAGGCCGCCATCTTAGGCGCCGCCCACGTATCGACGTCGCCGGGCCGATCGCCGGCCGCGACATACAACGCTGCTTCGGCATACAATGCAGCTACGTCCGGATCGTCCGGATACGCCTTCGCTACTTTTGCCAACGCATCGCGGTACCCAATCAACAATGCCGACGGAGCGAGCTTCGTCTTCGGAGCGAAGCGAAGCGCGGCCGCGTCGATCAGCATTCGGTCTTCCGGGGTGGCGGTGGCTTCGAGATCCTTTGCCATCAGCATAGCTTCCCGGGCCTGATTATTGCGATCGCCGTTGGCCGGAACGTTCAGATTCGGCGCGTTGCTCAGCGCGATGCCCCACCACGCCATCGCCGACTTCGGATCCAGGTCGGACGCAGTGTAAAACTCATGCTCCGCCGCCTCGGGATTGTAGGCGTAATAATCCAGTAGTCCGCGATCGAAGGCCGCCTGTGCGGCGGCGTTCGACGACACCTGATGGTGGACGAGCGGGGCGGGCTGTGCCGCAGCGATCGCAGTCGCACCGAGGAATAGCGCAGGCAACAGAAAGACTCTAACGCTCCAGTTCATGGAGCGACCGTTCTACGCTCGACCGCTAATCCCAGCGCAGACCCAGTCAGCGCCCGGGATCCTTGGTTTTCGCAAGGCTCACGACAACACCATAAGGATAGCCGACTCCGCGGATTACGCCGGTCTTCTTGCCTCCCGCAGGATAGTCGTAGAAGTTGACTATTCCACCGGTCCGCGGAAAAGATGTAGTAGGCGTGTTAAAAGCGGAAACGACGAGCGTCGTTCCTTCGACGAAGAAACCGGTTATATCGTACGACTTTTGCGGAACGATCTTTGCCTTAAGCGACCCCTCGTTTCCCGCGATGGCGAACTGGTAGATGATGTCTTGCTTGGAATCAGCAATATCGAGGTACTTCCCGTCCCACACGATTCCACCACTAATATCAGTATCCAACGGTTCGTCTAACTTAATTTCGACAAACTGCTTACTGTTGTGAGGAATTTCCAGCAAAGCGAACGTTGCGGACGGAGACCCGATGAGCGCTCCCACGAAGAGATTTCCGCTCCCGTCATAGGCGCATTTACCGCCAAGTGCATACGGTTTTGGGACAGGTATGTTTGTATGTCGTCCACTGTTCTTTTTGAAGAACGTGACTGCTTGGCTATAGTTTGGAAGGGCCAAGGTGCCGGTCACCGGGTCCACTGCGCAGCTATTTGCTCCCGAAGGCAGTCCCCCCAGAATGCGAAGCGGCGAGGTCGCACCGTGTTTGTATTCCACGACGGAATAGCCGGCGGTAGCAAAAATATCTTGCGCGCGGTTGATGCAAAGATAATTGTAGCCGTTCGGAGGTGAAAGAAATCCTACCAGCTTGTACTTGGGTGGTGTGTCCGAATAGACGTCGATACCCCCAGTTCCTGGATCCATGATATACAATAAGTCTTCAGCCGATGCTCCACGTAGCATCCATGACTGCTGATGACGGCTTCCCTGATCTGAAGCCGGCGGCACTGTCGT
Organism: Candidatus Tumulicola sp.; assembly: GCA_036490475.1. NCBI lineage: Bacteria > Bacillati > Vulcanimicrobiota > Vulcanimicrobiia > Vulcanimicrobiales > Vulcanimicrobiaceae > Candidatus Tumulicola > Candidatus Tumulicola sp. Next base: position 1,407,715 of record DASXDT010000006.1, on the reverse strand, counting down.
CGTGGGCAGACTGGAGTTCCCGGAACTACATCCACCAGCTGCGAGCGCTAGGGAAGCAATGAATATCGCTAACTTTGAAAAACTGCGCATAGCGTCTAGGCGTTAGGCGTTCTCGCCGCCTCAGCCTTCGAGAGCAGGCAAACGCAAGAAGGCACGACCGCAATAGCCGTGCCTTCCAATATTCAGGCGACTGCGCTGAATAGCGCAAGCCTTGCTACTTCTTTGGTGGTGCGCTCAGTGCGGTTCCCAACGGATTCACCAAACCGCCGCTGATGCTCGAACCGTACGTGCCTTTCGGCCACGCGTTCACGTACGCCGCGGCGCCGATGCCGTCCGGCGCGATGATCTGCTTGGGCGAATTCGCCGGCGTCAACGTAAACTCTATGAGATCGCCGACCCGGCCTCCATTCGATGTTGCCAGCGTCGAACGCGCCACGACCTTGCCGCTCGACGAGACGGTATACACGTCCGGCGTTCCCCACAACGCACCGTCTTGATCGCCGACGGCAACGTTCTTCCCTACGACTTGCACGCCGCCAGGAAACGTGAGCTTTGCGCCTTTAATCGGGATCTCCGTAAACGTGCCATTGGGTGCCATCTCCGCATATCGAAACGCGGCTGTCCTAGAATCGACGCCATCGACGTATAAGTTGCTCGCGTTATCGTATGCGAGGAAATACTCGCGGGCGTAATCCGGATCGGTGTAAATGGTCGGAGTCGTGCTACCCGCGGGATAGATCGCGATGCTGCCGATCTCGAACTGCGTCGACGACAACAGGTTCGACACCGCGAGGTTGCCGGTGCTCGGATCGACGGCACAGCTCGCCGGGAATTCGCCCGGATCGGGCAACACCGCTATCGGCGCAGTTCCACCATGGGCGTATTCGAAAACCTGAGACGAGCCGGCGTCCGCAACATAAACGTTTCCCGACGAATCGGAACAAACGCCCTGCGGATAGCCGAACCCCGTGATCGTGCCGACATTGGTACCCTTCGGATACGTAAAAACCTGAACCGTGCCCGTGCCCACGTCGGAAATGTAGAGCAACGTCTTCGAAGCCGCACCCTTCGCCATCCGCGATGGGCTGCGGTCGAGATGCTGCACCACCATTCCGGTTCGCAGCACCGAAAAATTCGGCCGCTGAGCCTTAGAATCGATGCTGCTTCCCGATACGCTCGAACCAGCACCATTCGGAACGGATGCCCCTCCGCTGCATCCCGCGAGCAGTCCGGCGCTCGCAGAAACTGCGACAATCGAACGCGTTACAAATGAAATGTTCATGCCGATATTCTCCCTATGATGCAACTGGTGCTCATGCCAACTGGAGCGTCAGCTTTGTAACCGACGCGGGTGGAAACATTGCGGTGACTTCGCTTCCGGATACTGCCGCAGTCGAAGCGGCGGGAACGATGCTATTCGGATCGTCAAAACTATTGTGGGCGTGCATGTCGGCGTGTGTAAGCACCGACATCTCGGCGCTCGATACGTTCGCGCCGCGGATACGGACGGTCGCTTCGCGCGCCACGCTGATATGTGGGTTTGTAACGGTCAGTATGACGGTTTTTCCGTGCAGTGAGGCCGAACCGTTTAACCCCCAAAATGAAGCGGCCGAGCCATCGCGCTCGTACGCGACCCGTGGCGCCGAGAAGATCGCTCGGACGGCTTGGCCATCTTGATGGTCGGCGTACATCGCGAACACGTGGCCGACCGGGGTTACGCAAAACCGATCCTCGTGCGCAAGGTACAGGCTGTTGAGACAGTTGACGAGCTGCGCGCAATTCGCCATAGCGACTTTATCGGCGTTGCGATTGAACGTGTCGAGGGTCATCGCGCTGTACACCGCGTCGCGCAGCGTCGGCGTCTGTTCGAAGAGATTTTCGGGCGTCGGCGAGCTGCCGGGGCGATACCACGTGCCCCACTCGTCGACCACCAGCTTTACAACGTGCTGCCGATCGGTCTCGCCCATGATCTGCCAGTGCCGGTCGATCAGCGTCTCCATCCGGTCGCCCTGGCGCAGCAACTCGTACCAATCGACAGCGTCGAACGCTACTGCATCGCCTTTGCCGTCGACAAAGTCTTGCGTACGGCCACGGCTCAGATTCCAGGTGTAGTAGTGCAACGCGAAGCCGAAGATCGCGCCGAACTCACTTTGACCGCGTCGCGCGACCGCGTCGAAAAATCCGGACGTCCAATTCCAATCGTCCTTATCGGGACCCGACGCCACCAACGAAAGCGGCGACGTGGACTCGGGAACGGCCGCGACGTAGCGGCAAAACTCTTCGGCGTACTCTGCCGGGGTGAACGTGCCGCCACAACCCCACGGCTCGTTCCCAACCCCCCAATAGCGCACGCCGAACGGCGCGGCATCGCCCTGTGAACCGCGCGCATCGGCAAGCGTCGTGCTGCCGGCCGGCGCGTTGCAGTATTCCACCCAATGGCCGAACTCTTCAGCCGGAAGGCTGCGCACGTTGGCTGCTAGATATGGTTGGCTCCCGGTAGCGCGGCAGAAATCGACGAACTCATTGGTACCGAACTGATTGGGATCGTAGCGCTGATCGCGCGGCGCGCCGGCCGGCAACTGCGACGCCCAGAAGTTGGTGCGCCGCGGGCGCTGCTCGGGCGGCCCGATGCCGTCGCGCCAATCATAGCTGTCGGCGAAGCATCCGCCCGGAAACCGCACGATTGGCGCCTTGATGCTGCGCATTTGCTCGATTAACGCCCGGCGCACGCCAGCGACGTTGGCAATTTTCGAGTCTCTTCCAACCCAAATGCCATCGTAGATGACGCCGCCGAGGTTTTCAGCGAAGTGCCCGTAGAGGTTTGGCGAGATCCGCCCGATCGGTTCGTCGAGCAGAATCTCCACGCGCGAATCCGCCGCGACCGCGACTGCACTTGATAGCAAGAGCGCCCCTCCGCCAAGAATAGTGCCGCGAAGAAACTCGCGTCGAGTGACATCGTCCAAGACTCGCGGTTATTTCGAACCGGCCGGCGCCAGTGCGATGCCCGTCGCGCCGTACGTTTGCAGACCCTTATTGAAGCTATACTGATATTTACCGGCGGGGTATGAGTACACGTCGACGCTCCCGAGGTAAACGTTCGCACAGTATAGGCTTTTTTGATCCGAACTAAGCGGGCACGAGATAGATGCGCCAATAAGCTTAAACGTCTTCGTCGCCGGCTTGTCGTACGGTGGGGCGTAAATGCTCACATATTCTTCGTGGTAGAAGTCCGCCGTGGCAAAATCCGTAATCACGAGGTTGCCCGCCGCGTCGAATTGGGGCTTACCCGGCGACCACGGGTGCGGACCGGCGAGAATTTTGCCCTTGTTTGCGGGCTTGCAGCTTGGAAACTCGACGACTTCGCCTGCGCCCGTCAAATCGTAATGAGAGACGTAGCAGTTATCGTGCGCATCGACCGCGACGCCGATAAGCTCGTTAAAGTTATCGAACCCCGGCGGATGCGGTGCAGAGAATGACGGGTCGGAAAACCCACCGATCAGTACTCCGCTCGCGCTGTAGATATTCGCCGTTCCGGCAACTATGTAGTAACCGCCGTTGAAGGGCGCGTAGTCGATGGTGTTCCCGACGATTATGTCGCCTTTACTATCGAAGGTGACGTCTCCGGGCTGGCCGTACGGATCGGGAATGCTGAGCCCGACTCCACCGCTGCACGTAAACTGCTGCGTCGAGCCGGTCGGAGGCCCGTTGTTGCCCGCCGGAACCCACAGGTTGCCGCTTGCGTCGGTACCGAGGCTATTGACGGCGCTCACGCCCGGCGTTTGACAGATCGGACCGTCGTTATTTTTGTTGGGAATAGTAAACTCCCCGATCAGCGACGGAAACTCAAAGCCGGATACCCACGCAACTTCGGCGGCATCGTTGTGTCCTGGGCTCTTAAAGCGCATTCCACTCGGTGGCGATGGCCGTCGGATGTCGAGCGGGACTAACGACACGAGGCCGTTGCGGACGTATCGCTGCAGTCGCTGCGGCACTCGGCTCGTTGCGACGGCCCCCGCGCTTTGTACGGAAGGCGCGAACTGCGATGCTCGGCCGGCGCAACCACTGGCGAGAGCGATAAGGGTGACCGCGGCGAGCGCATGAGCTCGCGGTGTCAAGAAGCGCATGTTTATTCTCTCCTTACGATCGAGCTACGGGATCGCAGCCGGGCTTACGGCCACGCCTGTCGCGTTAACAAAACCGGTGAGCTGTGACTGCACCGTCCCAGACGGATACGCGATAACTTTTACCGTGTTATTGCCGTAATCGGAAACGTACAGATGTTGCCGGCTCGAATCGAAAACCATGTGGTTCGGATTTGTAAAACCGTCATCGAACGTCTTGGACGGTTTCGTTGAACCCGGCGGATAGACGTTAATATACGCTCCATCCGAGTCCTCAACGACTAAGTTGCCGCTGTTGTCGAACGCAATGTCGGCGCTGCTTGCCTCGAGCGGAATGAGCAAATTCGTAGGAATGCGCGAAGCCTTTGTTAGCTGGAATACACCGGCGGCGCCCGCGGCGTTATACGTGCAGACGAGGTTCCCGCTCGAATCGAGCGTGACGCCGTTCGGCGCTACCGGCAGGTTGATGCCCTTGCCGTTCGTTTGGCCGTGCGGAAACTCGTACACTTGGTTGAGCGATGCGGCGATATACAGCGTTCCGCTGGAGTCGACGGTGATGCTCGGGGCTGGTCCCCAAAAACCCGAAAACCTCTTTACATATGGACCCGTATACGGAGGTTTAAACTCAAGAATGTAACCCCCACGTTCATCGTAGACGTACAAATTATCGGATTTATCGACTGCGAGCGCCGCCGGTTGGCTCAACAACCCTTGCACCTGGCCGATGGGTAGCTTCGGGTTCTTGGCTGCGAATATGTCGACGACGTGATTGCCGAAATCCGAGACGAACAGCAAGCCGCTCGATTTCGCTCGTGCGTACTCTTTTTGCGAGATCCAGCTGTGCCGGAGTTGCTCGCCGTTCCGCAATGTGCCGCCGCGCGCGTCTACCGTTAGCGCGGTCGATCCGAGCAGAATGCCGGCGAGAAGTGCAAATTTGATTCGAAGCAGCATGTCGTTCTCCCAAATACGTCATGGCGAAGTCGGTACGAATCGCGCCTTCGTCGTATAAAAAAAGCCGCCCCTTCGAAGTGCATGGCACAACGGAGAGCGGCGTGGCACAAAGCGGCGCTTACGTTACCGAGCGACGCCTCCAAGCAACGAAAGACCGGGGCTGCGCTTGCGTTGCACCGCGGCAGCCGTTGTCACTTTCTGTTTTTGACGCGCTGGTCGCGCTTCGGGCAGAACTTCCGAGGCGGCTCGATACGTCAGCGAGAGCGTCCACGCACCGGCGGCGCTCTCCGCAAGTTCGACGGCACGCCGCATCGAGTCGGCGCTCTCGAGGCTTCCGATCCGTTTCAGCATGAGTCCTGAATCGCGCAATACGATCGCCTGCCACTTCTTGTTTTGCAAGGTCGACGCGGCTTTGCCGGCCTCTGCGAACGATTGCTCGGCGTTCGCGTAGCGCGCGGTGTGGGCGAAGAAATCGGCCTGTGCCTCCTTCAAGAACGTCCAGTGCAGCGTACCGGGTAGCGCGATGCGTTCGGCTTCGAAGACGAGCGGATCGGCGGCTTGCCAATACGGCGTTTTCAAAAGCGTCGTCGCGATCCACGCCGCGGCGAAGACTAAATAGCGCTGACCCTCCGTCGCGCGCGCAAGTTCTAAAGCACGCTCCGCCATCGTCAACATCTCATCGTTGCGGCCGACCGAGCCGTAATAGCCCATCAGGCCGATCGTCGATTCGAGCGCTCCGCGTACCGACGCGTTGGCGATGCTGAGTTCGAGCGCCGACGAGAAGCGCTGATACGATCCTCGATATTCGTCGGCTAAATCCTCAGCGCAATAGGCGTTCAGCAGCGCAAGCGACACGCGGCGGTGCGGAGCCAGGTTTTGGATCTTCGATGCAACGACATTGGCGCGACCCAATGTTTTGCGGGCCGGCGAAAAACGCGCGTTCGCGCAGTGCAACAGTCCGGATTCGACGAGCGCGTCGAGCGCGAGGTCATCGACCCGTTGCGCGTGCGTCTGACGGTTTACTAGCTCTTCGAGCGCTGCGGCAGCGGTAGCATCCGAGCCAAGCGCGAGGGCGTAGCGCGCCTCAACGAGTGCAGCGCGTTCCGATAGCGCCGTCCATTCGTCGCCGGCGCTTGTTTCGATGTCGACAGCGCTGCGATCTAGCAGTTTTCGTGCGCGCGGCAGTTGGCCGGCGACGATCAGCGCGTCGGCAAGTTCGAGGCCGGCCGTTAACCGTCCGTGACCTGGAGAAAAACCCGTCCAAGCATGGTCGAGAAGCGCAACCGCACGCGTGCCGAGTCCTTGATCGCAAAATGCGGAAGCGCGATTGAATAACAACTGCTTCGAGTCGTATGCGGAGATGCGCGAAGACGTGTCCTTGGCCGGGCGCA